>JAKPXO010000400.1 GCA_029567505.1 Acidobacteriota bacterium | reverse complement strand
CGGTCCCGTCTATCACAAGGGAGACGTCAGGGAGGGCGGGGACGAGGAGTGGATCTCGATCGACCTCGCGCGAATCGATCCCCGCACGGAGACGATCCTCCTTGCGATCACGTCGTACGCGGAGGGTGATCCGATTCATTTCGGACGCGTGCGAGACGCGCTGGTCTGGGTCGTCGACGAGGGGAAGAACGAACAGCTCTGCCGATACGACCTCACGGAGGACATGAGCGGCTTCACCGCTGTTGAGGCGGCGGCCTTTCGCAGAGACGGCCGGGGTTGGTTATTCGAAGCCCTCGGCCGCTGCGTCGGCAAGTCGGCAAACGGCCTGACCGACATCACCAATATCTACAGCTGAGGGCAGACAGGAGTCCAGCATGGTACTCGACACCACGAAGAAGCCGATCGGCCAGACGGCCGGCGGGACGACCGAGGGCGGCACAGCGAGGAAGAGGCTCGATCTGAACAAGAAGCCGATCGCCGCTTCGGGCTCGCCCGAGAGTCCGGCGGCCCTTGCAGAAGAAGGGCGGAAAGATGACCGTCCGCCCCGACCGACGCGTCTGGCGTGGTTCCTTGCGGCCGTGGCGGCCGTGGTTGGCCTCGGGTTCCTTGCCCTGCCTCACTTTGGCGAGAAGGCACGGGAGGCCGGTGGCGGCGGCTCGTCGGCCGAAGAGGCGAGCCGGAAGCCCGTCGGCGAGGCTCCGGGCTCGAATCCGACCGGAGCCGCCGTGCCCGCCGTACCGGTGTCGGAGGCCGACACGGGAACCGCAGACGGTTCCTCGGCGGGCGGCCGGCCCGAGACGACTGAGGCCACGGCGGGGCGGTCCATCCCGAACGCCGCCGCCGGCGGGGACAGCTGGCCTTTGGCGGAGCCGGGACGGGAGGCGACGACAGAGGGCAGCGCGGAGAACCGTGCAGGCGGACCGAGCGCGGGAGCCGGTCACATGGGGGCCGGAACGACGGCCGGGGGCCGAGACGTCGCCGACAGGGCTGCCGTGTCCAGCGATCGCGGCGGCGCGACGGCGGGGCCGTCGACGACCGCCGCCGTGTCGCCGAAGCCGGGGACTCGGATCGCATCGGAAGCCTCGAGGCCGGACGCCGATGGCGCAGCGAGCCGGGCCGATGGCGGCGGCCGAGGGCGGCTCATGGAACATCCGAAAGATCCGCCCGTGGCGACGACGAATCCCACGTCGGTGCTGCTGACGGTCCGATTCGGGCTGAACTCGGCGGCGATGAGCCCCGAGGAGGAGGTCCGGATCCGGTCGGAGATCGGGAACGTTGCGGCGAGGGCCCCTCGAGGCCTCGTCGTCGAGGGGTTTACGTGCAGTCTCGGCCCCGAGGAATTCAACGACGACCTTGCGCGGAGACGAGCCGACGCGGTCGCGACCGCGATTCGGTCGAATGCCGGCGGAGCGTCGGTACCGATCGAGCAGAGGTCCTTCGGGGAGGAACACCCCGTCTCCTCGAACGACACGGAGAACGGCCGAAGAGAGAACCGGCGAGTGGTCGTGAGCGCGAAGTGAGGGGTCCGGGCCTCGCGGGGCGAGGGGCCGCTGCGGGCGCCTGCAGCCAGATGGGAACACCTCGCGGAGGGCGGAACTGGACCGCGAAAAGGTTCCAAGACAAACGAAGAAAGGACGACTGCCATGGCGGACTGGAAGAAGCTGCTGACGGAAGTGCTCCTCGCGGACGGCGCGATCGATGCCGGAGAGACAGCGCTTGTCCGGAGCGAATTGCTCGCAGATGGAAAAGTGGACGACGAGGAGATGGATTTCCTCCGGGGTCTTC
>JAKPXO010000397.1 GCA_029567505.1 Acidobacteriota bacterium | reverse complement strand
GCGGAGCGAGTCGAGGCAGCGCCGGGTGAGGTCCCAGCGGTTCCAGCAGAGGACGACGACGGTGACGGGGCGCGCGAGGGCGAGCGGTGCGTCCGCGTCCGGCGATGCGGCGCTCATGCGGCGGGCGTCCTCGACCAGACCTCGCGGAGGGCGGCCTCGACGTCGGACGGGACGAGGTCGACGGAGTCGGAGAGTCCATGGAGCGGCCCGGAGACTCCGACTTCCGCTTCGAGCTCCGCGAGGTCGGCATCGAGAAGACGAAGGTGCTCCACCGGGAGGAGGCGTGCGAGGAGGAGCATCCTCCGCCGGAGGTCGCGCAGGGGATCGCGTCTCGTCGCGCCGTCGCTCACCACGCCCTCCCGAGGAGGCGCCGGAGCCGCTGCGCGATTCTCCAGACGACGGAGCGCTCGACGGCGGAGATGTGCCGCTCGCGTTCGGCGAGGACGCCCCGGAGGTGATGGACCTCGGCGTCGAGGGCCGCGGCGCGGGCCTCCCAACGCCGGGACTCGGCCTCGAGGCGTCGGCGGATCTCGCGACTCAGCGCGAGCTCGTGCGCGAGCTCGGCGAGGCGCGTCTCCGGTTCCGGGTCGGTTGCGGGGGGGAGGGCTTCGACCTGCCGGGCAACGTCGGTCACGACGTGAGAATATCGTTCTCCGACCCCCCCGACGACGGGCGAGGCTCCGGACGAACCGAATGACGAGCGCCCCCCGACCCACCGACGTCCGCCCCGCGGACGGCCCCGTGTACGACTCGGCCCGGGTCGAGATCCCGATCGTCTCGGAGGCGATGGCGCTCTGGGAGTACCGGCATCTCGTCCGGGAGCTCGTCGCCCGCGACGTGAAGGTGCGCTACAAGCGGTCGGTCCTCGGCGTGGCGTGGACGATGCTGAACCCGCTCCTGAACATGGCGGCCCTCACGGTGGTCTTCTCGGTGATCCTCCGGCAGGACATCGTGCACTTCCCGGTCTACTTCCTCGGGGGGATGCTCTTCTGGAACTTCTTCGCGCAGTCGACGGGCCACGCGGCGTCCCTCTCCGTCGACGCCGCGGAGACGACGCGGCGCATCTACGTCCCACGCTCGGTCTTCGTGGTGGCCGCGGTCGGGGTCGGCCTGGTCAACCTCGCCTTCTCGCTCGTCCCGCTCGCCCTCATCGTCGCGGTGACGCGCCACCCGTTCCACGTCACCTGGTTGTTCCTCCCCGTGGCGGTGCTTCTCGGCGCGATGTTCAGCACGGGCGTGGGCCTCGTGGTCTTCACGCTCGCCTCGCGGTTCGTCGACGTGCGCGAGACGTACGTCACCCTCCTGACGCCGTGGCTCTTCCTGACTCCGATCGTCTACACGCCTTCGCTCGTGCCGGAGGGTTACCGCTGGATCGTCCGCTGGAACCCGATGACGTACCTCGTCGAGGTCTTCCGCGCGCCGATCTACGACGGCTGGCTGCCGGGATGGAAGACCCTCTCCTTCGCCGTCGTCGTGGCGGTCGTCAGCCTGGGCCTCGGCTGGGCGTTCTACGCGTCGCGCATCGAGGAGTACGGGCGCGGTGCCTGACGCCCCGACCGAGCTCCCGGCCATCTTGCTCGAAGGGGTGAGCGTCCGGTACCGCGTGCCGAAGGAGGTCGT
>JAKPXO010000390.1 GCA_029567505.1 Acidobacteriota bacterium | reverse complement strand
GGCGCGCCACGCTCGCCGACTTCCTGCGGATGGCGAGCGGCCTCGACGAGGACGACGACGCGGCCCCGGGCGTCGACGTGCTGACGGCCGACGGATGGCTGGCCGATTTCCTCCAGGCCGACGCCGAGAAGGACGCCCCCTTCGTGACGCCGAAGGAGCTCGAGGGCCGCCTCCGCCCCTACCAGGAGAAGGGGGTCACCTGGCTGCGGTTCCTCCTCTCCCGCGGGCTCGGGAGCTGTCTCGCCGACGACATGGGGCTCGGCAAGACGATCCAGCTCCTGGCGACGCTCCTCACCGCCCGCGAGGCGGGCGAGGCGATCCGTCCCTCGCTCCTCGTCTGCCCCACGTCCGTCGTCGAGAACTGGGTCCAGGAGGCCCATCGCTTCGCCCCGAGCCTCACCGTCGCCGTCCACCACGGACCGGAGCGGGCCGCCGGCGACGACTTCTTCGACCTCGTGAAGAAGACCGACCTCCTCGTCACGACGTACTCCCTCGCCCACCGCGACCGCGCCCTCCTCACGGAGGTCACGTGGGAGTACCTCGCGCTCGACGAGGCGCAGAACATCAAGAACCCCGGCACGGCGCAGTCGCGCGCCGTCCGCGCGCTCCGCTCCACGCGCCGCGCGGCCCTCACCGGCACGCCGCTCGAGAACCGCCTCTCCGAGCTGAAGGCGATCCTCGACTTCCTGAACCCGGGCCTCCTCGGCTCCGACGAGTCGTTCCGCCGCACGTTCTCCATCCCGATCGAGCGGCACCACGATCCCGTCGCCCGCGAGCGCCTCCGGCGCCTGACGTCGCCGTTCCTGCTTCGGCGGACGAAGACCGACCCGGCGATCGCCCCCGACCTTCCCGACAAGATCGAGACGAAGGAGTGGGTCGGCCTCTCGCGCGAGCAGGCGACGCTCTACCGCGCCACGACGAAAGCCCTCCTCGAGGGGATCGGAAAAGCCCAGGGGCAGAGCCGGCGCGCGAAGGTGCTCCTGCTCCTCCTCCGCCTCAAGCAGATCTGCAACCACCCGGCGCTCTTCCTCGGCGACGGCAGCCGCCTCGACGGCCGCTCCTCGAAGCTCACACGCCTCCTCGCGATGCTCGAGGAGACCGAGGCCGAGAACCGCCCCGCCCTCCTCTTCACCCAGTTCAGCGAGATGGGGCACCTCCTCGTCCGCGCGCTGCGCGACAAGTTCGACAAGGAGATCCTCTTCCTCCACGGCGGCGTGCCGCGCCTCGCGCGGGCCGAGATGGTCCGCCGCTTCCAGGAGGACGACGACCCGCCCCTCTTCTTCGTCCTCTCCCTCAAGGCGGGAGGCGCCGGCCTCAACCTCACGCGCGCCTCGCACGTCTTCCACGTCGACCGCTGGTGGAACCCCGCGGTCGAGGACCAGGCGACCGACCGCGCCTTCCGGATCGGCCAGACGCGTCACGTGCAGGTCCACAAGTTCGTCTGCCGCGGGACGCTCGAGGAGCGGATCGACCACATGATCGACGAGAAGAAGGAGCTCGCCCGCTCCATCATCGGAGCCGGCGAGAGCTGGATCACCGAGCTCTCGAACGAGGAGCTCGCGGAGCTCGTGGCGCTCTCCCGCGACGCCGTCGACGCCGGGGAAGGGAGCTGACGTGACGGCGAAGAAGCGCCTCGTCGACCTCCCCGCCGCTCCGCCCGCCCCGGAGGGATGGGGCGGGCGCTGGCTCGCCGCCGCCTCCGGAGCGGGCAAGGCGCGGCTCGAGAAAGGGCGGGGACTCGTCGCCGAAGGGGCCCTCACCGCCCTCTCGGTCAAGCCCGGCCTCGTCGAGGCGGAGGTCCGCGACCGGGGGCGGTCGGTCCTCAACGTCCGGCTGCGCCTCCGGACCCTGAACGAGAAGGTCTTCGACGGCGCGCTGAGGGCGTTCGCCGAGCGGGCTCGCACGGTCGCGGAGCTCCTCTCGGGAATCCTTCCCGAGGAATCCGACGACGTCTTCGCGGCCGCCGGCGGGGCGCTCCTCCCCGTCTCCCCCACCGAGATCGCGGTCACCTGCGCGTGCCCCGACGGCGCCGCCTGCCGCCACGCCGCGGCCGTCCACGTCGCGCTCGCCGAGCGCTTCGACCGCGATCCGTTCCTCCTCCTCCTCCTCCGTGGAAAGGGGCGGGACGAGGTCCTCGCGCGCCTGCGCGAGGCGCGCGCCCGGCGCGCGGCCCCGGCCGCGCTCCCCGCCCCGACGCGGCGCACGACGGCGTCCGCGGCCGCGCCGCTCGAGCCCCTCCCCGAGGTGCGGCTCGAAGCCTTCTACCGGCCGCTCGTCCCGCTCGCGACGCTCAAGACGCGCTTCCTCTCGCCCGAGCACCCGGACGCGCTCCTCACGCGCCTCGGACCGCCGCCGCTCGAGGACGAGGAGGCGGCCCGCCTCCTCGTCGAGATGCACCGCGCCGTCGGGCGCGGCG
>JAKPXO010000377.1 GCA_029567505.1 Acidobacteriota bacterium | reverse complement strand
AGCGCGCCTCCGAGGAGCGGGGGGCCACGAAGTGAGCGCGGTGCCGTCTCCGCGTGGCGACAACGGGGGGATGGCGGAGCTCGAGCTCTCGCTTCAGCCGAAGCAGGAAGACCTCTACGAGCTCATGGAGGCGCGGACCGCTCGGTGGATCCTGTTCGCGGGAGCGCAGGGTGCGGCGAAGAGCGCCGGCCTCCGGCGCGTCAACCTCATGCGGCGGGCGACCTACCCGGGAACGGGCTCGATCCTGTTCCGGAGGACCCTGCCGGAGCTGAAGCTCAACCACCTCCAGCCGATGTTCGCGGAATGGCCGGTGCTGGAGAGGTACTACAACCAGGGCGACCGGATGCTCCGGCTTCCGAACGGGTCGTGGACCTATTTCGGAAGCGCGGACAACAAGGCCCACCTCGATCGGATCGGCTTCGGGCCCGAGTTCGCGGACATCTTCGTCGACGAGGGACAGCAAGTCGATTGGGAGTGGCAGGACCTGCTCCATTCGCGGAACCGCGTCACGCGCAGCCCGATCTGGCCGGTGCATGTGATCGCTGGGAACCCCGGCGGGCGCGGACACGCGGAGCTGAAACGGCGCTTCATCGACCGTACGTTCCGCGGAAACGAGCGGGGCGAGGAGTACGCCTTCATCCCGGCGCACGCCTGGGATAACGTCGAGTGGGCCCGTGCCGCGCTCGAGGAAGACGGGCTGGCTCCCGCCGACTACTACGCGTGGACGGACGCGGAGCGGAAGCGGTACTTCCTCGAGCGGACGGAGCGGGGGAGGGCGATGGATGCCTACCCGCCGCGGCTGCGCGAGGCCTTTCTCGAGGGCTCCTGGGACACGTTCGTGGGCCAGGCGTTCGACTGCTGGGACAAGAACGACCACCCCGTCTCGCTCGGAGACGTGGATATCCAGCCGTGGCACCCCCGGTGGATCTCGCTCGACTGGGGGTTCAACCATCCCTGCGTCGTGCTCTTCCACGCCTCCCTCGGCGGCCGGAAGCGGGTCACCTACCGCGAGCTCGTGTTCCGGCAGCGGTCGCCCGAGGAAGTCGCGAAGGGCATCGTCTCGATCGTCAAGGACTCCGGCGAGCGGATCCGGGACATCCTCGCCGGCGGCGACATCTTCAACCGCCACATGGACGAGCAGACGGTGGGCTCGAGGATGAACAGGATCCTTCTCGAGGCCGGCCTCCCGGAGGCGCGCGTCGGGAACGTCGACCGGAGTGCCGGCTTCCAGATCGTCTACGACCTGCTCGCTTCGCGTGACCTGCTCATCACGAAGAACTGCGGGACGCTGATCGAGACCCTCGGGAACCTGAAGCTCGACGAAGAGACCCTGGACGACGTCGAGAAGGTGAACGGGGACGACGCCTACGATGCGCTGAAGGTCGGGATGCTGCGGGACGACGACCCTGTCTCGGCGCCCGTGGGCGTCCGCGTGAAGGCGCGCCTCGAGGCCGAGGAGGCCGCCGGTCGCCTCCCGAACCCCGAGACGAACCCCACGGACCACTACCTCGTGAAGATGAAAGTGATCGAAACCGAGCAGGCGAAGACGGCATTCCGCGTGCCTGCGTGGGCGCGCGGGTTGCGCGGGAGGAAGAGCCGATGATCGCGAAGCTGGGATCGGGCCTGACGGCGGCGTTCGACACGGGCGCTCAGTGCGTAGGCCCGTGCGATGCGCTCCGGGTGCAGGCACGGCTGACGGGCTACTCCGGGGAGATCACGATCTACCAGGGGGAGAGCCCGACTGCGCTGATGGTGACGAAGACCTCGGGCGCACTGACGACGACGACCGGGAGCTCGGAGTACTACGACCTCCGCCCGTCGGAGTGGATCCGGATCACCGGCACGCTCACGGCGGGGACCGTGAACGAGCTCCTCGTCGCCTACACCCCGGGAGGGGGCGCGTGATGAAGCGGCTCCTCCTGGCGGTCCTGGCGCTCGCGCTCCTCCTCGGCGGGGCGTCGGCTGAGGCGCAGCGGCCGGCGCGCATGAATGAGTTCGGGTGGACGTCGCTTGGGGTCCCGGTCGGGGGCGCGGCGGGGTGCGTGGGGACCTTCCTCGGCACGCCGGTCTCGCTCGGGTGCGACGCTGGGCTCTCGTACAACGCGACGACCGACACGCTGACGACGGGCAC
The DNA here is from genome assembly GCA_029567505.1 of Acidobacteriota bacterium. Classification (GTDB taxonomy): domain Bacteria; phylum Acidobacteriota; class Thermoanaerobaculia; order UBA5066; family UBA5066; genus UBA5066. The sequence continues at coordinate 75 of JAKPXO010000377.1, read as the reverse complement.
GCTGGCGGCGCTCAACGTCACGGCGACGGGCCTCCCGACGCCGGGCTCGATCACCGTCACGCCGACGCTCTCTCA
>JAKPXO010000367.1 GCA_029567505.1 Acidobacteriota bacterium | reverse complement strand
GAAGACGAGGTCGACGCCCCGCTCGGCCTCTTCCCCGGCCTCGATTCGCGGAAAGAGGAGCGGCGCCGCCTTCCCCGAGACCTTCACGAGGAGTGCCGTCTTCGCCCGCCTCGTCGGGTTCTCGAGCCGCACCCGGAACCGCGCGGGCTCGCCCGCGAAGACCTCGGCCGGCCCGTCGAGCGAGACGGCCACCGCGTCCACGTTCCGCCGCGAGACGACGCCGGAGACGAGGAGAACGCCGAGGAGGAGCGAGAGGAGGACGTAGAGGCCGTTGTTCCCCGTGTTCGTCGCACCGATCGCGACGACGAGGGCGGTCAGGACGTAGCCGAGGCCGAGGTTCGTGACGCGGACGAGGATCGTCTCGTCCCACGGGACCTTCAGCCGGAGCCGGAGGACCGACAGCTTCACGTCGCCTCGGGCCGCCCCGCGCTCAGAGCGGGACGGCGACCTCGTCCAGGATCTTCTGGACCGTCTCGCGCTCGCGCCGCCCCGCGCCCGTCCCCTCGTAGCGCCCCGTCGCGCTCGCGAGGACCCGGTGAGCGAGGACCGCGGGGGCCACCTTCTTCACGTCGTCGGGCGTCGCGAACGGCCGCCCCGCCACGAGCGCGTGCGCCTGCACCGCCCGGAAGAGCCCCTGCGCGCCGCGCGGCGAGACCCCGAGGACGAGGTCGCGGCTCGAGCGGGTCCGCTGCACGAGGGCCATCACGTAGTCGAGGAGCTTCTCGGCGACCGTGACCGACTCGACCAGCGCCTGCGCCTGCTTCAGCTCGGTCAGCGTCAGGACCGGGCGCATCGTCGAGAGGGCGCGGTCGGCGCCGCCGGAGACGAGGAGCGCGCGCTCCTCCTCGGCCGCCGGGTAGCCGAGGGAGATCCGCATCAGGAATCGGTCCAGCTGCGACTCGGGGAGCGGGTAGGTGCCGAGGTACTCGATCGGGTTCTGCGTCGCCAGGACGAGGAACGGCTCGGGGAGCCGCCGCGTCTCGCCGTCCACCGTGACGCCCCGCTCGTTCATCGCCTCGAGGAGCGCCGCCTGTGTCTTCGGCGTCGCCCGGTTGATCTCGTCGGCCACGAGGATCGGCGTGAAGATCGGCCCGGGGTGGAACTCGAACGCCTGCGACTGCTGGTTGAAGATCGTCAGGCCGAGGATGTCGGATGGGAGCGTGTCGGGCGTGAACTGGAGCCGGTGGACCCCGAGGCCGAGCGCCTTGCCGAGCGCCATCGCGAGCGTCGTCTTCCCGACGCCCGGGACGTCCTCGATCAGGAGGTGCCCGCGCGACAGAAGGCAGACGACCGCGTGCTCGACGGCGATGGCCGGCCCGCGGTAGACGGTCCGGACGGCCGAGACGAGTCGCGAAACCGCCGGCAGGACGACGTCCGGAACCGCCGCGCTCACGCCCGCCCCTTCGCGAGGCTCTTCTCCACGCTCGCGCGGAGGAGGTCCGAGCCCCCGCGCTTCATCACGAGAAGGCCGTCCGGCGCGTCGACGACGACGACGTCGGAGAGGCCGAGGAGGCGGACCGGCCGGTCGCCCGCGAGGACGAGGTTCCCGCAGCCCCCCTCCTCGATCGCCGGACCGGAGAGGACGGACTTCCCGTCGGCACCCCCGCGGAACTCGAACACCGCCTCCCACGACCCGAGGTCGCTCCAGCCGCAGGAGGATGGGACCGTCCGGACGGCCCGCGCCTTCTCCATGACCGCGTAGTCGATCGAGGTCGACCGGCAGGCGCGGAACGCGGCCTCGAACGCCGCGTCGTCCCCGGCCCGCCGGGCCGCGTGGGCCGCGCGCATCGAGGCGAGGACGTCGGGGCAGAGTCGCTCCATCTCGGAGAAGAGGAGGCGGACGGAGAACGCGAAGATCCCCGCGTTCCAGTAGTGGTTCCCGGAGACGGCGTAGCGCTCGGCGTCGGCGAGCGGCGGCTTCTCGACGAAGCGGACGACCTCGCGGACGCCCGGGATCGTCTCCCGCCCCGCCTCGAGGTAGCCGAAGCCGGTCTCGGGGCGCGTCGGCGGGATGCCGAGCGTCAGGAACGCGTCGCCCGAGCGGGCGCTCTCCACGGCGAGGGAGAGGGCGCGGTGGAGCTCGTCGGCGTCCTGCACGGCCTGGTCGGACGGGAGGACGACGAGGACGCCGTCGGGGTCCTCGTCCGCCACGGCGAGCGCGGCGAGGGCGATCGCCGGCGCGGTGTTCCGCCGCTCCGGCTCGAGGACGAGCCGGGCCGCCGGCAGCCCCGGGAACTCCCCGGCGAGGTGCGGAGCGTGCGAGGCCCGGGCGGAATAGAGGACGTTCGACTCCCCGCAGAGCCGGGCGGCGCGCTCGTGCGTCTCCCGCAGGAGGGAGGCCTTCCCCGAGAGCGGGAGGAACGGCTTCGGTCGGTCGTCGGTGGAGAGGGGCCAGAGGCGGGTGCCGCTCCCGCCGGCGAGGATCAGCGCACGGACCGTCATCGTCCCGATTCTACGGAGGCGGCGGCGTTCCGGTTGGTGACGAAACGCCCGAGGTCTTCCACTTCCGGAACGAGGTCGACCCCGAACCGGTCGCGGACCGCATCCCGCATCCGGGCCATGAGCGCCCTCACGTCGGCCGCGGTGGCGCCGCCGGCGTTCACGATCACGTTCGCGTGGCGCTCCGAGACGACGGCCCCGCCGACCCGCTCCCCCTTCAGCCCGCACGCCTCGAGGAGCCGCCCCGCGTGGTCGCCGGGCGGGTTCTTGAAGACCGAGCCGGCGTTCGGCTCCGTCGGGAGAGCCTTCCTTCGCCTCTCGCGCACCTCGGCGAGCCGCGCGTCGACCTCCTCCCGCGTCGCGGGGCGGAGGCGGAGCGTCGCCGAGGCGACGACGTCGTCCCCGTCGCAGAGCGCCGACCAGCGGTAGCCGTGCGGGATCGACGCCGCCGGGACGACGCGGAGCGCTCCCGAGCGCGAGACGAGCGTCACCTCCTCGAGGAGGTCGAAGATCTCCGCTCCGTACGCCCCGGCGTTGATCCGCACCGCCCCGCCGACCGAAGACGGGATCCCCGAGAGCCCCTCGGTCCCGGAGAGAGAGGCGTTCCGGGCCGTCACCGCGAGCGACATCAGCGAGGCGCCGCCGCCGGCGCGGACGAGAGGAGCCTCGACCGACACCGACGCGAGCTCTCCCGAAAGGACGAAGACGACGGCGTCGAGCCCCTCGTCGGGGACGAGGACGTTCGACCCCTTCCCGAGCGGGATCGCGGGCAGCTTCTCCGCCCGTGCCCAGCGGAGGAGCGCCGCGAGGGCCGGGGCGTCCTCCACCTCGGCGAAGAAGCGCGCCGGGCCGCCGATCCGCCACGTCGTCCGCGGCGCGAGCGGCTCCTCCGGGCGGAGCCGGAGGCGGAGGCCGGTGAGGGGGGAGGTGTCGATCACCGAAGGGAGAACGCGGCGGCGGCCGCCAGGATTCCGGCGCCGAGGCCCGCGAGGAGGTCGTCGGCCATCACCCCCCAGCCGCCGGGAAGCGACTGGACCCGGTCGATCGGGCCGGGCTTCACGACGTCGAGGAGCCGGAAGAGGCCGAACGCCGCGCCGACGAGGCCCCAGCGGAGGGCCGGCGAGGCGCCGACGGGGAGCGCGAGGTGGAGGAGGAGGAGGGCGAGCGCCTGCCCGGCCACCTCGTCGACGACGATCTCGGACGGGTCCTTCCGGCCCCGGAGCACGGCGACGCGCGCCGACGCGGGGACGCCGAAGGCCGTCGCGAGCGCCGCGAGGAGGGCCACCGCGCCGACGCCGTAGAGGGCGAAGAGCCCCTCGGCGAGGAGGACGGCCAGGAGGCTCCCCCACGTCCCGGGGGCCTTCGGCAGGAGGCCCGAGCCGAGACCCGTCGCCAGGAGCGAGGCGCCGGGCGAGAGGCGGAAGACCTCGCCCCACGGAACCCCTTGCGCCTCGGCGGGCGCCGCGCTAGCGTCTCCCACGTCTCCTCTTCGTGAACGGGCGGCCGCGGCGCTCGAAAGGACATCAACTGTCCGCGCGCCCGCCACCCGGTTCCTATAATCCGCCGTCTTCACGCAGAAAGCGAGGACCCGCATGCCCCCCATCGAGAAGGAAAAGCTCAAGGCCCTGGAGCAGGCGCTCCAGCAGATCGACCGCCAGTTCGGCAAGGGCGCCCTCGTCCGCCTCGGCGACAAGCCGCAGGAGGCGATCCAGGGGATCTCGACCGGCTCCATCAACCTCGACGCCGCGCTCGGCATCGGGGGCGTCCCCCGCGGCCGCGTCACCGAGATCTACGGCCCCGAGTCGTCGGGCAAGACGACCCTCACCCTTCACATCATCGCCGAGGCCCAGAGGCTGGGCGGCCTCGCCGCCTTCATCGACGCCGAGCACGCCCTCGACGCCGAGTACGCCCGCAAGCTCGGCGTCGACGTCGACAACCTGATGGTCTCCCAGCCCGACTCCGGCGAGCAGGCGCTCGAGATCGCCGAGGCGCTCGTCCGCTCCGCCGCGGTCGACATCGTCGTCGTCGACTCCGTCGCGGCCCTCGTCCCGAAGGCCGAGCTCGAGGGGGAGATGGGCGACGCGATGGTCGGCCTGCAGGCCCGCCTCATGTCGCAGGCGCTCCGCAAGCTCACCGCCGTCGTCTCCAAGTCGGGCACCTGCCTCATCTTCATCAACCAGATCCGGGAGAAGATCGGCGTCATGTTCGGCAACCCGGAGACGACGACGGGCGGCCGCGCGCTCAAGTTCTACTCCTCGGTCCGCCTCGACATCCGCCGGATCAACTCGATCAAGGACGGCGACGCGGTCGTCGGGAGCCGGACGAAGGTCAAGGTCGTCAAGAACAAGGTCGCCCCGCCGTTCAAGGTCGCCGAGTTCGACATCGGCTACGGCGAGGGGATCTCGAAGACGGGCGAGCTGATCGACCTCGGCGTCGAGCACAAGGTCGTCGAGAAGAGCGGCGCCTGGTTCAGCTACGGCGACCTGAGGATCGGCCAGGGGCGCGAGAACACGAAGGCCTTCCTCCGCGACAACGCCGACATCGCGCTCGAGATCGAGAACAAGATCCGCGAGAAGCTCGGCATCGCCCCCGTCGAGCCGCCCGCGCCCCCGGCGGCCGCCGCCCCGGCCGAGAAGAAGAAGTAGCTCCCCGTATCCCGGATTCCTCTCGCGGGGCGGGCCGTTCGGCCCGCCCCGCTTCCTTTCTCGCCGACCCTGGGGGAGGTAACCCAGCGTCCCGATCGGGCCGAGGTCGGCCCAGGCGAACGACTGGTTGAATCCCCGGCGCGTCTGCTGGGAACGAGGAGGGGGGGGGAATAGTGTGTACACACATGAGTGCACGATGGCAGGCTCGCGCGTGGAGAGACTCCGATGAAGACTGCATCCGTTCGCGACGCCCGAAGCCTGTTCAGCGAGATGATCCACGGCAAGGAGGCCGTGCTCGTCACGAGCCACGGCAAGGCCGCCGCGGTCGTCTACCCGCTGTCGGACCCCGATGCGGTGCCGATGGAGGTGAGGAAGGACGTCTTCTTCGCCTTCAGCCAGAAGCTCG
>JAKPXO010000366.1 GCA_029567505.1 Acidobacteriota bacterium | reverse complement strand
CGGCCGGTCCCCCCGAACCCCCTCCGAGCCGGCCGGATGTGAGCCGGGGGGACCACGCGCCTCTGGCGCGGTGGCCGGTCCCCGCGAACCCCCTCCGAGCCGGCCGGGAATGAACGGGGGGACCACGCGCCTGCGGCGCGGCGGCCGGTCACCCCGGTTCCGGTCCAAAGCGCCGGAGCTTGCAGCGCCTGCTAAATTCCCCTGCTATGTCGACCGGACCTGTCGCTTCCGTCTCCGGGCTCCGCTCCCGCATCGGCGAGACCGTCACCCTCCGGGGCTGGCTCTACAACCGGCGGGACAGCGGGAAGATTCGCTTCCTCGTCTTCCGCGACGGCTCGGGATACGTCCAGTGCGTCGTCGTGAAGAAGGAGGTTCCGGAGGAGGTCTGGACCGAGTCGGACCGGCTGACGCAGGAGTCGTCCTTCGAGGTGACGGGCGTCGTCCGGGAGGCGCCACGGCAGGAGGGGGGCGTCGAGGTCGGCGTCACCGGGCTGACCGTCCTCTCGGTCTGCCACGACTGGCCGATCACGCCGAAGGAGCACGGCGTCGACTTCCTGATGTCGCAGCGGCACCTCTGGCTCCGCTCCGCGAAGCAGGTGGCGATCCTGCGCGTGCGGAGCGAGGTCGAGAGCGCGATCCACGACTTCTACCACTCGCGCGGATACACGAGGGTCGACTCGCCGATCCTGACGCCGAACGCCTGCGAGGGGACCTCGAACCTCTTCGAGACCCAGTACACCGAGGAGGAGAAGGCGTACCTGTCGCAATCGGGGCAGCTCTACCTCGAGCCGGCCGCCGCCGCGCTCGGGAAGGTCTACTGCTTCGGCCCGACGTTCCGCGCCGAGAAGTCGAAGACCCGCCGCCACCTGCGCGAGTTCTGGATGGTGGAGCCGGAGGTCGCCTTCCTGGAGATCGACGGCCTGAAGGCGCTCGCGGAGGAGTTCGTCAAGGAGCTGACGGCGCGGGTGCTCGACCGCCGCAAGGAGGACCTCAAGCGCCTGGAGCGCGACACGACGACGCTCGAGGCGACGGTCGCGAAGCCGTTCCCGCGGATCGACTACCGCGAGGCGATCGAGATCCTCGCGACGAAGGGCTTCCCGGTGAAGTTCGGCGACGACCTCGGCGGCGACGAGGAGACGGCGCTCACCGAGGGGTTCGACACGCCGGTCATGGTCACGCGCTATCCGGCGGCCATCAAGTCGTTCTACATGCAGCCCGACCCGGAGGACCCGGAGGTCGTCCTCGGCCTCGACATGCTCGCCCCCGAGGGCTACGGCGAGATCATCGGGGGCTCGCAGAGGATCCACGACCACGACCTGCTCCTCTCCCGGATCCGGCAGCACGAACTCCCCGTAGAGGCGTTCCAGTGGTACCTCGACGTGAGGAAGTACGGGTCGTTCCCGCACTCCGGCTTCGGGATGGGCCTCGAGCGCTTCACCGCCTGGATGTGCGGCGTGCCCCACCTGCGCGAGTGCATCCCGTACCCGAGAATGCTCTACCGCATCTATCCATGACCCCGGAGGTCCCGCTCCCGCCCCGCCTTTTCGGACCCTTCCGCGGCGGAAGGGCGGCCACACCCGCGGCACGGCGACGGAGGAGCGCGTGAGCGACCTCCCGAACGTCCGGGCGGCGCTGGACCGGATCGACGCCGCTCTCCTCGACCTCCTCGCCGAGCGCGCCGCGGTCGTCGACGAGGTCGCGGCGCTCAAGAGCCGAGAGCACGCGCTCCTCCTTCGCGACCTGGAGCGGGAGCGCGACCTCCTCTCGAAGGTGGGTCGGGACGCGCAGCGGCGCGGCCTGAACGCCTTCCACGTCGTGAAGATCTTCCGGGACGTCGTGGAGGCCTCCGT
>JAKPXO010000359.1 GCA_029567505.1 Acidobacteriota bacterium | reverse complement strand
GCGCGGGAACCGGGCGAGGGAGGGAACGGAGAGAGCGGGCCGGTCCGGCTCCGCCCACGAGGAGGAGGACGGTCGCCAGGACGGCCCCGGCGTGCGCGACGGTCGTCTTGATCGAGTCGAAGGACGACTCTGCTCGCGGGTCGACCGCCAGCAGGATCCCGAGGAGCGCAGCCGAGACGGTGACGGCGGCAAGGCCGCCGGAGAGGTCCCGCGTCGCGCGGGCCGCAGGCCCCACCGCCGGCATCGGCTCGTTTCGCTTCGCGCGTTTCGTCAAGGGGCGGGGATTATGCCCTCCCGCCTACTCGCCCCGGAGCACCTCGAGCGGCCGGACACGGAGCGCTCGCACGCTCACGGCGAGCCCCGCGGCGGCGGCGAGAAGGGAGACGCCGAGGGGCGCGAGGGTGAGGAGCGCTGCGGAGGGCTGGAAGGAGACCTCGAAGGCGGCCTTCAGGACGGCGCCGGAGAGGAGGGTGGCGCCGAGGGTCCCGACGAGCCCCGCGACGAGACCGACGAGGGCGTACTCGATGGCGAGGGCGAGCGCTGCGCCGGCGCGCGTGACGCCGAGGACCTTGAGGAGCGCGACCTCGCGGGACCGGCGGGCCGACGCCGCGCTGATGGAGCCTCCGAGGATCACGAGGCCCGCCAGGACGGAGAACGCCCCGAGGACGCGCACCGCCTCGCCCATCCGCGAGGCGAGCTCGGCGACGCGCTCGAGGACCTCGCGCGTCCGGATGAGGATGACGTTCGGGAACTCCCGCGCGAGGAGGTCCTGGATCCTCCCCTCGCTCTCCTTCGGGAGGCGCGCGGCCGCGAGGCGCAGCTGGGGCGCCTGCTCGAGGACGCCCGGCTCGACGACGAGGAAGAAGTTGATGCCGAAGGTCCGCCAGTCGACCGTCCGGAGGCTCGTCACCTTCAGCCGGAGCGGGACGCCCTGGACGTCGAAGTCGAGGACGGAGCCGAGGCGCGCGCCGATCCTCCCCGCGAACTCCTCCTCGAGGCTCACCTCGAGAGCGCCCGGGTCGGACCAGAGGGCGCCGGCGACGATCACGTTGTCGGCAGGGAGGGTCTCCATGTAGGTGAGCCGCTGCTCGCGCGTGAGGGCCCAGCGCTGGCGACGGGCGTCTCCCTTCATCCGCGCGGCGAGGTCGGACGTGTCGGTGCCGTCGACGGCCGTGAGACGCGCGGTGACGACCGGGACCGAGTCGACGCGCGTCGCTCCCTGCTCCGAGAGGACCGCCGAAACCCCGACCCACTGGTCGGGCTGGACGTCGAGGAGAAACGCGGTCGGCGCGTTCGAAGGGAGGTCGGCCGCGAGCTGCCGCGAGAAGTCGCGCTGGACGAGGGCGATGTGGAGGACGACGAGCGTGCCGAGCCCCAGGGCGAGGATCGAGCTGACGGTTCCCGCCCCGGGCCGTACGAGCGCGGCGAGGCCGTGTCGGAGCGCGAACGTCAGCCGCTCCCGCGGGACGTGCGTCACGAGCCAGAGGAGTCCGCGGGCGGAGAGGGCGAGGACGAGCGCCGACGCGGCCAGCCCGAGCGTGAAGAGGGTCGCCACGCGCGGCAGGCCCGACTGGACCCAGGCGGTCAGTCCGACGCCGGCGAAGAGGACGACGCCGCCGAGGATGCGGAGCGGGAGGGACGCCGGGATCGGCTCGGCGTCGCGGCGCAGGACGCGCGCG
>JAKPXO010000330.1 GCA_029567505.1 Acidobacteriota bacterium | reverse complement strand
GCCGGCGAGGGAACCGCGGGCGATCCTCGCCGGCGCGTCCTCCTCTTCCGTCCGGACGCCGTCGAGGAGCGCGGCGACGCCGGAGGAGAGCCCGGTCGCGCCCGCCGCCGGGAAGAAGACGTCCCCCGCCGTCTCGCCGAGGAGGGCGACGCCGGCCCACGCGCACCCGCCGTCCGTGACGAGAGGGGCGAACGGCCCGAGGCGCGAGACTCCGCCCCGGCCCGCATCGGCGCCGAGCTCGGCGAGCGACCCCGCCGCGTGGACCGTCACGCCCGGCCGGCGCTCCGGCGCCGCCGCGAGGCGATCGGCGCCCCGGGGATCGTCCCCGGCGGGAGGTCCCCCTCCGCGCAGCCATCGAAAGAGCCCTTTCGGCACGCGCGGAGTTTAGGGGCCGACGACGACCGTCGGAAAGGCCGCGCCGCGCCGTCCCCTCCGGAGTGCGGGCGGCGTCGTCTCGGGGCGGCCGCCGCGGCACGGCTTTCGCTAGAATGACGGGTTGGTGGCACGGTCCACCCCCGGAGGTAGAGATGAACCAGAAGAAGACGCTGTCGGCCGCGCTGATCGCGATCCTGATCGCCGTCAGCGGGATCGCCCTCGCGGGCCCCCAGGCCCGGATCGTGGGGACGGTCACGGACGCGAAGGGGGGACCGATCGTCGGGGCGACCGTGACGATCACGACCCCGGCGTTCGGGAAGTTCAAGGTCGTCCTGACGACCGACAAGGACGGGAAGTGGGGGACGATCCTCAACGACTCCACGATCGCTTACGACTACCTGGTCGAGGCGAAGGGGTACATCCCGATCAAGCAGAACAAGAAGGTCGGGATCGGCTCCGAAGGGACGCTCGACGTCCAGCTCCTGACCGCCGACCAGGCCGTCGAGAAGGGGCTCGTGAAGGAGGTCGTCGACCCGTACACGCTCGCCTTCAACGGCGCGGTCGAGAAGTTCCAGGCGGGCGACCTCGACGGGGCGATCGAGGGGGCGAAGAAGGCGACCGAGCTCGGGCCCGACAAGGCCGGCGCCTGGGACATGGCGACAAAGGTCGCCGCCGCCAAGAAGGACTGGGACCTCGTCATCCAGTGGGGTGAGAAGGCCCTCTCGATCGAGCCGGACAACGGGTCGCTTTACGGCGCGCTGATGGAGGCCTACAAGGCGAAGGGGGACAAGGCCAAGGCGCTGGAGTACGAGAAGAAGTTCATCGCCGCCAACCCCGACAAGCCCGAGATCCTCTACAACCAGGCCGTCGACCTCTACAACAAGGGCGACTTCAAGGGGGCCGACCCGATCCTCCGCAGGGTGATCGAGGGCGCCCCGGAGTACGCCAACGCCCACTTCCTCCTCGGCATGTCGTGCGTGAACCTCAACAAGATCCCCGACATGAAGAAGCACCTCGCGGAGTACATCCGGCTCGACCCCCAGGGCAAGGAGGTCGCCACGGCGAAGGAGATGCTCGAGGCGTTCAAGTGAGGACCCGCCCGGCGGAGGGCGCCGCGTGACCGCGGCGCCCCTCGCCATCGGCGTCGCGGGCGGCACCGGCTCCGGCAAGACGACCGTCGCGAACGCCATTCGCAACCGGGTGGGAGAGGACCGCATCGCGATCCTTTCCCACGACTGGTACTACCGCGACTGGGTCGACCTCCCGAAAGACGTCCTCGACCACAAGAACTTCGACCACCCCGACTCGCTCGAGAGCGACCTCCTCGTGCGCCACCTGAAGGCCCTGAAGAGCGGGGCGACCGTCGAGGTCCCCGTCTACGACTTCAAGACGCACCGGCGCGCGCCGGAGACGCGCCGGATCGAGCCGCGAAAGGTGATCCTCGTCGACGGGATCCTCATCTACGCCGAGCCCGCGCTCCGGACGCTCTTCGACGTCCGGATCTTCGTCGACACCGACGCCGACGTGAGACTCATCCGGCGCATCCGGCGCGACATCGCCGAGCGGGGCCGGACGCTCGACAGCGTCGTCACCCAGTACGAGTCGACCGTCCGGCCGATGCACCTCGAGTTCGTCGAGCCGTCGAAGCGTTATGCCGACCTGATCATCCCCGAAGGGGGCGAGAACGCCGTCGCCCTCGAGTTCCTCTTCGCCCGCCTCGAGAAGATCCTGGGCTGACCCGGGCGCGGGCCCCGGGCGGATAATCCCGGTACACATTCCGCCGCCACGGGCGGAGGAGGCCGCCATGCCGATCGTCGTCCGGTTCCTCTCCGGGTCTCTCACCGATCGTGACTTCTCGTTCCCCGGGGAGGTCGTCCGCGTCGGCGACGCCGAGGGCGTCGATCTCCGGGTCGACCCGGCCGCGCCCGGCGACGGCGGAGCTCGCGGTCGGGTCATCGAGATCTCGGCCGAGGGCTCCGGGTTCCGGATCCGCTCGGCCGGCAACCGCGACCTCTCCGCGCAGGGAGAGTTCCCGCTCGACCATCCGGTCCCCGACGGCGGCGAGGTCCGCTTCGGCGCCTGGGGCCCCGTCTTCACCGTGAGGCGCGTCTCCGCCGAGCTTCCCTTCACCGCCCCGCAGCCCTTCCCCGTCGCCGAGCCATCACGCGCCGACGACACCGCCTCCCGCCGGCGGGCCGAGGACACCGGCTCGCGGCGCCGGAGCGTCCTGACCGCCTCGGGCGAGAAGCCGGTCGGGCCGAAGACGGTCATGGTCATGATCCAGGACGCCCTCTCGAAGGCCCGCGAGCAGGGGGATTCCGGTTTCGTCGAGAAGGGGACCGTCTTCGTCCGCGAGGTCGTCGCCGACACGATCACGAGCGCGACCCGCTCTCTGAAGATCGGGCTCCTGCTGACGGGAGCGGCGCTCGTCATTCTCGCCTTCGCGCTCGGCTACAACGTCTGGCGCACCCGCCAGACCGTCGCTCACGTCACGCGCGCCGCCGACGAGAGCGTCCAGGGCGTCCGGAAGGAGCTCGGCACCCGCGTCGAGGAGATGCGGCAGGAGCGCGACGCGCTCGCCGCGGAGTCGGCCGAGGTCGCCCGCAAGCTCGGCGAGCTCGAGAAGACCGCCGGCGCGAGCGAGAAGGCCGTCTCCGACCTCCGCCGGCGTCTCGGCGACGCCGACGCCCGCCGGAAGGACCTCGAGGGGCGGATGCAGCGCGCGCTCGACGCGCTCGCCGCCGACAAGGAGGCGCTGCAGCGGCAGCTCGAGCAGATGGAGCGGGAGCGCGCCGCCGACCGGGCCCTGCAGCAGGCGGAGATCGAGAGGCTCCGGCAGGAGACGACCGCACCCGTCCCCCTCCCGGTCGAGCCGGTGCCGACCGCCCCTCCGGCCCCGCGGTGAGGGCGCGGGGCGAAGCCCCGCGCCCTCCGCCCCCGGACCGACTCCTGAGAAGATGCTCCCGTGAACGTCCGCCCGAACCTCGTCGGCGGCTACACCATCCTCGAGCGCCTCGGAAGGGGCGGTCTCTCCGGGGTCTTCCGCGCCCTGCGCGACGCCGACGGCCTCGAGGTCGCGCTCAAGATCACGAGCCTCGCCGACCTCGACCCTGAATTCCGGCCGCAGGAGAGGTTCGAGCGGGAGGCCGAGCTCCTCGGGCGCCTCTCCCACCCGGCGCTGCCGAAGTTCCACGACTGGGGCGTCACGCTCGACGGTTACGGCTGGCTCGCGATGGAGCTCGTCCGCGGCGCCCCGCTTTCCCAGTTCGCGCTCCGTCCGGCCTGGGAGCTGATCCCGATCCTGATCCCGATCGCCGAGTCGCTCGCCGCCGTCGCCCGCGGCGGCATCGTCCACCGCGACGTCGCCCCCGACAACGTCCTCGTCGCCATGGAGGACGGCCGCTTCGCCCCGAAGCTCATCGACTTCGGCGTCGCGAAGGACCTCTTCGCCTCGGCGGCGGCCGGAGGCCTGACGCAGCACGGCGCCTTCCTCGGGAAGCTCTCCTACGCCCCGCCCGAGCAGCTCCTCGGTCTCCCGAAGGGGCAGACGCTCGACTTTCGCGCCGACGTCTACTCCTTCGGCCTCACCGTCTGGGAGCTCCTCGCCGGCCGGCAGGCCGTCGCCGCGACGACGCTGCCGGAGATCGTGAACGCGCACCTGACGCGCTCCTGGCCGCGCCTCGATCTCCCCCCCGCCCGCGGCGGACCCGCGCCGAAGCTCCTCGCGCTCGTGGAGAGGATGACCGCCCGCCGCCGCGAGGACCGCCCCTCTTCGTGGGAGGAGATCGTCGCCGCCCTCTGGCAGGCGCTCGACGAGGTGCGCCCCGTCCACCGCGAGCTCGAGCAGAAGAAGGCCGAGCTCGCCCCGTTCGACCACGTCCCACCGCCCGAGCCCCGTCAGGACGGCGCCGGCGCCGACGCACCGTTCCCGGAGGCGGCGACCCCGCCAGCGGAAGCCCCCGTCGAGGACGTCCCCGTCGCTCCCGCCCCGGCCCTCGCGCCGACCGCGCGCCTCCTGACCCGCGAGCTCCTCCTCGGACGCGTCGTCCTCATCTTCGGCATCGCCGCCCTGGTGGCCGCGCTCGCCTTCGCCCTCCACGTCGTCGTCTCCGCTCCCGAGCCGGCCGCCGAGGCCGAAGGCCTCCGCCCGGCGATCGCGGGGAGGGACACCGGTCCCCCGTCCGCCGCCGGCGCGCCCGCCGGCCGCCTCCTCGTCGCGCTCGTCCCGGGCGGTGTCCTCGAGGAGGTCGTCGACGAGGCGGGCCGCCGCGTCGCCGGCCCCCGCCCGCTCCCGGCGAGCCTCCCGCTCCCGCCCGGCGCCTACCGCGCCCGGCTCGCCCACCCCGAGTCGGGCTGCGCGATGACGGTCACCTTCGACATCCGCCCCGGTGGAACGACCCGCGTCCTCGAGAGCTGCCTCGGCGGCGAGTGACCCGCCCTACCGGAGGAGGGCCGCGAGGTCGTCGGGGTGCGCCGCGCGCAGCCGCGCCTCGGCCTCCGTGATCGCGCCCGAGCGGACGAGCCGGGCGAGCGACTCCTCCATCGTCACCATCCCGAAGCGGCGGCCGAGCGTCAGCTCCGTGTGCAGCTGGTGGAACGTCCCTTTCCGGACGTGCGCCCTCACGCCGTCCGTCGCGAGCATCAGCTCCGCCGCCACGACGCGCCCCTTCCCGTCAGCCCGCGGGACGAGCTGCTGGCAGAGGACCGCCGAGAGGGCGAGCGAGAGCTGGTGTCGCACCGTCGCCTGCTGCTCGGCCGGGAAGATGTCGGTGATCCGGTAGACCGTCTGCGGGACGTCGTTCGTGTGGAGCGTCGCGAGGACGAGGTGCCCCGTCTCGGCGGCGGTGAGCGCCGCGCGCGTCGTCTCGAGGTCGCGCATCTCGCCGACGAGGATCACGTCGGGGTCCTGCCGGAGCGCCGCCACGAGCGCCGCGGCGAACGTCGGCGCGTCGGCCCCCACCTCCACCTGCTCGACGATCGACGCGCCGTGCGCGTGCTCGTACTCGACCGGGTCCTCGATCGTCACGACGTGCCGCTTCTGCGTCCGGTTGATCCGGTCGACGAGCGCGGCGAGCGTCGTCGTCTTCCCCGAGCCGGTCGCGCCCGTCACCAGGAGGAGCCCCCGTGCCGCCTTCGTCAGGTCGTAGAGCGACTCGGGGAGGCCCAGCTCGGCGAGCGGCGGGATCCGCTTCGGCAGGACGCGGATCGCCGCGGCCGTGCCGCGCCGGGTCCGGTGCAGGTTCACGCGGAACCGCCCGAGCGCGCCGAGACGGACGGAAAGGTCGACGGCCCCCTCGGCGCCGTACCGCCGGCGGCGCTCGGCCGAGAGCGACGGGGAGAGGAGGTCGAACGCCTCCGACGGGCCGAGCGGCTCGCCGGCCGCGGCCGAGACCGGCTCGAGCGAGCCGTGGAGGCGGAGCACGGGCCACGCCCCGGGGACGAGGAGGAGGTCGGTCCCGCCGCGGCGAACCGTCTCGGTCAGGAGCGCCGCGAGGCGCGGGGAGAGCTCCCCATCCGCAATCGGAGCACCCGTTCGCAGCCCGACGGCCTCCGCCGCCTCGAGCTCCCGCACGTGCTCCACGAGCGGCTCCTCCCCCGCCGGGCCCTCCTCGGCCGCGTTCAGGGAACGGATGAGGCGGTTGAGGTCTTCCGTCTCCACGCCGGGAGTGTACGGAGGCCGCCGGCGCTCCGTCGCCCGCCCCGGGCCTCTCGGCCACTAGAATCCGCGCGTGCCGAACTTCGCTCCCGTCCCCGATCAGCTCGAGCTCCTCCTCAAGGGCGTCGAGACGTGCGTCCAGAAGGACGAGCTCGCCGCGAAGCTGGAAGCCTCCCGCAAGAGCGGCAAGCCGCTCCGGGTCAAGGTCGGCTTCGACCCCTCCGCCCCCGACCTCCACCTCGGCCACACGGTCGTCTTCCGGAAGATGCGCCACTTCCAGGAGCTCGGCCACGAGGTGATCTTCCTCATCGGCGACTTCACCGGCCTCATCGGCGACCCGACCGGGAAGAAGGCGACCCGCCCGCAGCTGACGAAGGACGAGGTCCTCGCGAACGCGGAGACCTACAAGGCGCAGGTCTTCAAGATCCTCGACCCCGAGACGACCGTCGTCGACTTCAACTCCCGCTGGCTCGGCGCGCTCGGGGCCGACGGCCTCGTCCGCCTCGCGGGGCGCTACACCGTCGCCCAGCTCCTCGAGCGGGACGACTTCTCCAAGCGCTTCAAGGCGGGCCAGCCGATCTCCGTCCACGAGCTCCTCTACCCGCTCTGCCAGGGCTACGACTCGGTCTTCCTCGAGGCCGACGTCGAGCTCGGCGGCACCGACCAGCTCTTCAACCTCCTCGTCGGCCGCGAGCTGATGCGCAGCTACGGCCTCGCCCCGCAGTGCGTCATGACGACGCCGCTCCTCGTCGGCCTCGACGGCGTCGAGAAGATGTCGAAGTCGCTCGGGAACCACGTCGGCGTGAGCGACCCGCCCGACGAGATCTTCGGGAAGGTCATGTCCGTCTCGGACGACATGATGTGGACCTGGTGGACCCTCCTGACCGACCTCTTCCCACACGACATCGACGCCCTGAAGGCCGACGTCGCCTCGGGTGCGAAGCACCCGAAACGGGTGAAG
Organism: Acidobacteriota bacterium; assembly: GCA_029567505.1. Taxonomy (GTDB): domain Bacteria; phylum Acidobacteriota; class Thermoanaerobaculia; order UBA5066; family UBA5066; genus UBA5066. The sequence goes on along the minus strand of JAKPXO010000330.1, from coordinate 18,811 downwards.
ATGGACCTCGCCCGCCAGCTCGTCGCCGACTTCCACGGTGCCGACGCGGCGGCCGCGGCCGAGGCGGAGTTCGAGCGGCGCTTCGCGAAGGCCGAAGGGCCCGTGAAGGCCGAGACCGTCTCCCTACCCGACCCGGCCCCTGCCGACCTCGCCTCGCTCCTCGTCGCCGTCGGCCTCGCCCCGAGCAAGAACGTCGCGCGGCAGAAGGTGAAGGAGGGAGCCGTCGCCACCTCCGGGGACGGCGTCGCCTTCACGAAGGCCGACAACCCCGCCGAGCCGTTCGCGCTCGAGCCGGGCGCCGCGCGGTACGTGAGGCTCGGCAAGCGCTTCCTCCGCGTCGCGCGGTAGCGCGATGCCCCGGCGCGCCGCCGCCCGACGGAACGGGACGCCGGCGGCGTCCGGACGTCGCCGCGCCGCCGCGCCCCTTCGGACCGTCCTCGTCGTCGGCGGCGCGGGGCGGATGGGGCGCCTGCTCGCGCGCGCCTTCCGCGCCGCCGGCCACGCCGTCGCCGTCCACGACCCCGGCCGGCGCCTCGCCGGCTTCCCGTCGGTCCCGCTCGCGACGGCCGCCGAGGCCGACGCCGTCGTCGTCTCCGTCTCGCTCGAGGCGACGCCCGCCGTCCTCGCGGAGCTCCTCGCCCTCTCGCCCCCGGGCCTCGTCCTCGACGTGGCGAGCGTGAAGGGGCCGCTCCTCCCGCTCTACGCGAAGGCGGCCCGGCGCGGCCTCCGCGTCGCCTCGGCCCACCCGATGTTCGGCCCCGGCGTCCGCTCGCTCGCGGGGCAGAACCTCATCGTCTGCAACGCCGGACACGAGGCGGCCGCGCGCGACGTGGCGCGTCTCTTCTCCGGCCACGGCCTGAAGCTCGCGACGATGCCGATCGGCGCGCACGACCCGTGGATCGCGACGACGCTCGGCCTCGCCCACCTCCTCTCCCTCCTCGCCGGCTCCGTCCTCGCGCGCGGGGGCGTGAGCGCCACCGGCCTCGACGGCCTCGCCTCGACGAGCTTCCGCAATCTCGTCCTCCTCGCCGCGCCGATCCTCCGCCAGTCCCCCGACCTGACGCTCCCGATCCAGGCGCGAAACCCCGCCACGCCCGCCCTCTTCGACCTCCTCGCGGAGGAGCTCGCCACCTGGCGCGCGCTCGTCGCGCGGAACGACCTCGCCGCGTTCGAGCGGAAGGTCGGCGAGGCGGCCTCCGTCCTGACGTCGCCCGGGCCGGGCCGACGCCGGCCTACGCGCCGCTGACGATCCCGCCGTCCGCCGCGACGCGGAGCGGCCCCGTCGGGACCCGCGTCACGCCGAACGAGCGCGCCGCCGCCGCGAGCATCTCGCCCGGCGCCTCTCCCGCGACCTCCTGTCCGAGGAGCCGGAGCGCGAGGGCGAGCGACTCCGCGACGCGCCGTTCGTCGAGCGTCTCGATCGGGAGCGCGCCGTCGCGCTTTCCGAGCTTCTTCCCGTCGGCGCCGAGGACGAGCGGCAGGTGCGCGTACGACGGAGTCGCGAGGCCGAGCGCCCGCTGGAGCGCGATCTGCCGCGCCGTCGACGAAAGGAGGTCGCCGCCCCGGACGACCTCCGTCACCCCCTGCGCCGCGTCGTCGACGACGACGGCGAGCTGGTAGGCGAACGGCCCGTCGGCCCGTTTCACCACGAAATCCCCCACCGCGCGCGCCACGTCCTCTTCGATTCGGCCGTGGACGCGGTCCCCGAAAGCGACGATTCCCTCCGGGACGCGGAACCGTACCGCGCGCGGCGCGCGCCCCGCCGGGAGACCCGCCCGACAAGTCCCGGCGTAGACCGCCCCGGCCGCGTCGACCGGGTCCGCGGCGTCGGGCGCCCCCGCCGCCCGGGCCACCTCCGCTCGCGTGCAGCCGCAGTCGTACGCGTGGCCCGCGGCCCGAAGCTGCGCGAGCGCCTCCTCGTAGAAGACCGTCCGCCGCGACTGGACCGCGACCTCGCCGTCCCAAGTCAGGCCGTAGCGCTCGAGCGCGCGAAGGATCTCGTCGGCCGCCCCCGGCACGACGCGCGGCCCGTCGAGGTCCTCCATCCGGACGATCCACTCGGCCCCCGCGCGTCGCGCGAAGAGCCACGAACCCACCGCCGCGACCAGGCTTCCGAGGTGCAGCGGGCCGGTCGGAGACGGGGCGAAGCGGCCCCTGGGGCGCGGATCGGTCACCGATCGACGGCTCCGGGCCGGAAATGCCCGCCTCGGCCCCTCGCTTGACGCTCCGCCACCCGGTCTCCTAGACTCCGCCTTCCGCGCAGGGTCCGCCCTCCGCGGCCGCTCTTTCGAGAACGTTCCGCAGTAGCTCAATGGTAGAGCATTCGGCTGTTAACCGAAGGGTTGTAAGTTCGAGTCTTACCTGCGGAGCCATCGCACTTCCCCCGCTAACCCGATGAGGGGAAGCGGTTAACGACAAGCGCCGGCCCTCGTGGCCGGCGTTTCGCGTTGGAGCGGCCAGTGTTGGCGCGGGTTTACGCGTCGGGCGCTTCGGGGAAGGGGTTCTCGGGCCGGCGTCCCTCAGAACGAAGGTCGGGGCGGAGGCAGCCGTTTCGGGCCCCGGGACGCTCTCAGAAGGGCCGTTTGGGGAGAGAACAGGCGAGAACGGTTAACAGCTCCGATGTCTCGCCCATCTCGAGGTTAACAGCCCTCTGTCGTCAGATGGGATAGCGCCGACGTTTCGGGATCATGAAGCGGCCAGTTACCGGTAGACCCTCGAGATGAGTCGACAGGCGCTGCTGGAGGCCTTCACCCTTCGCCTTCCGATCCTCGTATGCAGACAGGATGCACTCGTGCGGAAGAAGCCGCGCGCAGATCTCGGAAAGGCCCCTTAGGTCCTCATCGCTGAATTCCTCGGCGCGCGTCTTCACCTCGCCGAGGACGAAGCGCCCGTCAACGACTGCCATGAAGTCGCATTCGGCAGCAAGGGCTGGTTCGTCGTCTCCCTCGAAGAGCTCGGCAGAGGGGATGTACAGGAAACCGCGTCGAGCGCCGTCAAGGAGGGTGCCAAGCGTGCTGAGAAGAGGAAGGGTTCCGTGGCGGCGCACGGCGTTCACGACGAGTTCGTTCAGGCGATAGACCCAGGTCTCTCCGATCTGCGGGTGAAGTGGTCCTGTGCATCCGCCACATCGCATGTCGTGTCGAAGATCGTCGACCGATACCCACTGGGCTTGACCACAGCGGGCGCAGCGTGGCCGTGCGCCTTGCAGGAAGATCCTCCTGTCCACGAACTCCTGAAGCGCCCGCCTCAGCTCGGGATCCGAGGTCGGTTCTTTGGCCTCGTAGGTTTCCGAGTCCTGCGACTCGCCAGCCTGCTCGACCAGCTTCCGCAGGTGTGGCTCTGTCACCTCGGAGTCCTGAGCCGGGGTCTGCTTCGCCGCCCACAGAACTAGCCCATCAATGACTCTGCGGGCCGCCTCCAGATCCGCGTCACCGAAGGACCGTTGCAGCTGGGGAAGCCGCTTCTCTATCTTCTTCGCGACGATGTCTCGGACTCGCGCCTCATGCGGCAGACTGAGCGCTTCGAAAACGGCGGTCCAGACGAAGTTGTTGAACACATGCCAGCTCGGACCGAGGCCGCCGACTAGGTCCAGCACGCCGAGCGCGATGCGACCCTTGTCGGAGATGCGGAGGTCGGAGTACGGGCGCGCAGTCGCTCGCCGAAGATCCTCCGTAAGGCCCGCGTGCCGATCGCTGGTAGCGATCTGTCTGAACAAGTTGTTCTCGGCTGGCACCGAGAGTTCCATGAACGGCGATTCGTCGGATACAAGAATGGTCGGCAGACCACAAGCCGTGTGACGGGAAGCGCCGAACAGTCCTGCCGTCGGAAGCCCCCGGGAGAGGACCCACGAGAATGAGACGTTCGAGTAGGGCGAACGCTTCGCTTGGAACTCGATCTCCGTGTCCACCATCCACGCTTGCCCCGATCGCTGAGTCGGGAGAACTGAGGGCCTGGGGACTGGAAGACGCAAACGGTGACCCGTGTGCCTGCTTTCGGTCATCGCCGGGCAGAGCGGCCAGCTGCTTGAGCGTGTCTTGAGGACGGGAAAGGCCTTGAGGTCCACCGCTTCGCACGTCGGGCGGACGTTCACCTTCTTCGAGAGGTCGGTGCCGAACGCCCTCATAGAGTCGACCGACACCTCGTGCGATTCGACCAGGACGTGCGGAGGCGACCCACCCCATGCATAGCGGCCGATGTAGGCGGCGAGGGCGTCCCGCGTCTCGGGTCTCTCCCAGTCTTCGCATGGTAGCCAAAGGTTCTGGGCCGCACGGATCCCCTCGAAGCGAAACACCCTGTTCCAATGCCATATTGCGGACCAGGCATCCGACCCGACAAGGACGACCACGGCGGGCTTCGCGTGACTCCACTCAACAGGCGGGCACCGCGAGTCCACTGACCACAGGTCGAGGGGAAACAGCACATCCCGCCGGTCCGCAAGTGCCGAGAACAGAGCTGCCACTGTCGGGCATTCATCAACCACCAACGGCGCGAGATGCGCCGGCAGCTTCCGACTCGACAGTGAGTCGTCGTACGCGCCGAAACAACGGCGGGCGATTCGGCCTACGGTCTTGTTCCTCGCATCTCTCGAGACAACGATTGCCGGGTCTCCTGCCAGCGGTCTCGGAAAGCGCGCAACGCAAGAGGCCAGATCGATCGCCGCTCGTTCGTGAAGCGCGACCTGGTAGCGCCAGCGTGAGTCATCGTGCTCGTCGCGAGCGTGTCGTTTCAGAAGATACGGTCCGAGGCTCCGGTCTATCCACTCGGTTTCCTCACACCCAAGTTCGACGTACGAGTAGACGATGTCGGGATCGCAGGCAAGCAAGAGTGCTTTCGAGGATTCGGGGATGCACTCGGCGACACACGGGATGATCGGATTGTGCCGTCCACCCCAGACTTCCGCCTGGAAGTCGAAGATCGCGTCTAGGAGCTCCGGGCTACATCCATCCGGATCGACAAGAAACGCCACTCGGACGGGACGAGGGAAGCAGCGAACGAGGAATGGGTCTTCCGGCATTCTGCTGAGTCGGATTCTGCCCGAAGACTGGGGGAGAATCCGCAGGAGGTTTCCTGGAGATAAGGGAACGGGACTTGATCCGATCGCCGAGCCGCGCGCACCTGGCCGCCAGCCATGGCTCCTCCTTGTGCCCTTACTCTGTTCCCCGCAACCGGAGCGACCTTCGCCGGACCTCTTCGCCCCCCCCTCGGCATCGCCTCTTCCTCCCGTCTCGCGTGCCAATCTTGAGCCGCGTGAAACCCGGTACGCGCTTCGCCGTCTAAGATGCACCTAACGAGTCAAGCCATATGCGCACTCGACTTAGCCTGCTTGAGCCGCACGAGATCCGGGGACAATGGTGGCTGCCCGGGACCCCTGACGTATGTGTGCCCGGTACCCTTTCCTATGGGCCTCATGCTGGCACATACCTACGACTTGAGGGAGCTCTGGAAGAGGCTGGCTATGCCTTTGTGAAAGGGCCTCCGATCATTTTCGGCGTAGGTCTTGATGCTCAGCCGATCACGATACATCGCACGTTGGGTGCCACGCGCCAGAGCGCGCACACCCAAGCAGCAGGGCTCCACCAGGACTCGTACCGTGTCGACATCGCCTACATCGGTGTGCACGCCGAGTCCGATGCCGACCTACTCGTCCGCTCCTGCGACCTCTCGCTGGTAGGCCTCGCGAATTGGCTTCATAAGCCGGCCTTCACCGTCGAATCCCCGCACACACTCGGAACAAGCGCATTTCGTGTTGCGCTCCACACCGAGACGGTCTTCGACGAGCCGGTTGGTCTGATTGACGGTCTTCGCATTTCTCTCATGAACGACGTTCGCGGGGTCGAATCCCGCGGACGGTCTTTCGAATTGCATGCTGCACCGTTTCTGCGGCTGACCTCTCGAGAAGCCACCGACTTCCGGATGTATGCGAAGCACATCAGCGATCTTCGCGTGCTTTTCTCTCTTCTTGAGCACCGAGCGGACTCTGTCGAATGGATTACCGTCCATCATGGCGCCGCGGTAGAGTCGTCGTGCGAAGTCCTGGTCGATGGCGTTGCTTCGTCGCCGCCGAAAGACAGGGCATCGTTCCGGATGTTTCTTCCCTTCTCTCGGATCTCGCCGAGTTTTCCTGCGGTCCTGAAGACATGGTTCAGCACTGACGAGCGGTTCGGCGGGATTCGCTATGAGTATTTCCGCACCCAGCTCCTGGGCATGCCCGCCACGCCGGAGGACGACATACTTACGCTGACTCAGCTCTTGGAGGGCTACCACCGGCGGACGTCGACCGAGACCCTGCTTCCGACCGCCGTGTTTGACGCCCAGGTCAGAGCAATCAGGGCAGCGCTACCCCGAGCGGAAGCCCCGGAGTTGTCGGAGCGCCTTGATGAGTGGCTTCGTTACGCGAACGAGCTCACCCTCCGAAGACGCCTCAAGGCGCTCCTGGGCGGTCTCGACGCCGCAGTGGTGGCCCGACTGTGCGAGTCCCCAGGGCGATTCGCGCAGGATGCGCTCGACGCGCGAAACGCCCTCACTCATAACCTCACGCCCGAGACTGGCTCTCCCTCGATTCCGGACCCGGCTGGCACCGCCCTCCGTCTTCGCGCTCTCCTGCTCGCCCATCTCTTCCTTGGTGTCGGAATCTCAGCGGAGGCTATCGTCGAGGGGCTCGCCTCAGAGACCGGCTTCCAGGGTCTGCCTCGCGGATTCCAGCGTGTAACGCTCTGACCTTCGAGCCTCCCAAGCCGGGCATGCAGTTGATTCAGCGCGTTCGCCGCAGAACCCATCCGCTGAACGCCAACTCTCCAGGAAGGTCACGCGTCAGGATGAGAAGGGAACTCCGTCAACGCCTGTCGCTGTCCGTTCCAGTCCTCGATCCCTGAGACCATTCGCAGCGCTCGCTCGGTGAGGCCCGTCGCCTCGGCGGTCAGCAGGCTCTCCTGAATGTCCGGAGCCAGACGCGTCAGGTCAAGCAGCTGCGAAACCCGAGCCCTCGTCAGTCCCAGCAACCTTGCAGCCTCCGCCTGGTCCTTGACCTCCCCTGCCTCGATCGCCCTCTGAATCCGATGCGCGAGGGCCAGCTGGAGCGCGATCCTCGCCGGACGCTGCTCCGGTTCCTTCGGGGGCTCCTTCTCGAACCGCTTCTCCCGCCCCCTCCTCACGCGGAACAGCTTCCCGACGAGGACCGTCGTCCCGGCTGTCGCCGTCGGGGCAGAGACCTGAGCGTCCTTCACACCGCCTCCTCGTAGGGCGTCTCCGCCTCGGCGTTCGCGAGGTCGGTGATGATCACCTTCACCTCGTTCTCGGGCTCGTTCACCTCGACCCGCTGGACGACGGCCCGAACTAGCCGGAGCCGGTTCTCGGGCGTCAGGACGTCCCAGATCGCGTCGAAGTCGGCGAGGCACCGCCCGACCCAGCCCGCGTCGACCGCGACGACGTCGAGGTTCGCGACTTCCTTCTCCACCGCCGAAAGCCGGGACTGGAGGCGTTCGAGCTGCTCCCCGACCTCCGTCAGGCGAGCCTCGACAAGCTGCCGGGCCACCCCGGGGACGTCGGCGATCGTCTCGACGAGTCGCTTCCCCTCGGACGAAAGGGTGGCGATCTCGACGGGGAGGCCCTTCCTCTCGGTCAGGAGGTCGCGCTTCCGGCCCTCGACCTGGACTCGGACCCGCCTGGTCACCTCCCCTGCAAGGGCGCTCCCTCGGGTCGCCTCCCGCAGGCGCTCGATGACGTGGGACTCGATGGCGGCGGCGGGGAGGGGAGACGACGGGCAGGCTTCCCGACCCTCCTTGTCCCGCTTCACGCACCGGTAGTAGCGGTACTCGTTCTTCCCTTTCCGTGTCGACGCCGTCGTGAACGTAGAGCCGCAGCAGCCGCACCGGAGGATGCCCCGGAGGAGGTACTCGGGGTTCCGGACGGAGCCCTTCCAGGTCCGCTCCCCGGGGTTCAAGAGAGCCTGGACCCGCTCGAAGGTGACCCGGTCGACCAGGGCTTCGTGCTCCCCCTCGTGGAGGCCTTCGGGCGAGCGCATCAGGCCGGCGTAGACAGGGTTCCGGAGGGTCCGGAGGACGTCTCCCTTCGTCCAGGGGCGGGACTCCCGGAGACGGCCCTTCTGAGAGCTGTGCCGCTTCGTCGAGCGGTGGCGCTCGTTGAGGAGGCGGACGACGGAGAGGAGGGAACGCTCCTCCAAGTAGATGCGAAAGACCTCCCGAACGACGACGGCCTCGAGTTCCTGGACGTGGAGGTGCTTGTCCTGGACGGTGTAGCCGAGGGGGACCGGACCGCCGGTCCACTTCCCCTTCTTCCGGGCGGCGGCCATCTTGTCCCGGGTCCGCTCTCCGATCATCTCCCTTTCGAACTCGGCGAAGGACATGAGCATGTTCAGGGTCAGGCGGCCCATCGCGTCGGCCGTCGAGAAGTTCTGGGTGACCGAGACGAAGGAGGCCCCTGCCTTCCCGAAGCGTTCCATGACCCGGGCGAAGTCGAGGAGGGAGCGGCTGAGGCGGTCGACCTTGTAGACGACGACCACGTCGATCCTCCCGGCCTCGACGTCCGTAAGGAGCCTCTGGAAGGCGGGGCGCTCGATGTTCGCGCCGGTGAATCCGCCGTCGTCGAAACGCTCGGCGACGAGGGCCCAGCCCGGCTGGCGGCGGACGTAGGCCTCACAGGCCTCCCGCTGGGCGTCCAGGGAGCTGAACTCCTGCTCCAGGCCCGCCGTCGTCGACTTCCGGGTGTAGACGGCGCAGCGGCGGGCCTCGGCGGAAACGGCGGGACGCCTCCGGAGGGTCATGCCTTGGCGGACCCCTCAGCGTCCCGGGCACTCCCCTTCCGACCGAGGAAGAAGAGGAAGCCGTTCCAGGAGGTGCCCGTGATTTCGCGGGCGATCTTCGAGAGGGAGCGGTAGGGCTTGCCCTTGTACTCGAAGCCCTTCTCGAGGACGGTGACCCTGTGCTCGGTCTTCCCGTAGCGGCGGGTCAGGACGATGCCGGGTGCGGGGAGTCTCGGGTCGCGCTCCGGCTCCGCAGCCGTCGGCTCGGACTTGCGGCGGGAGCCCTTGGCCGTCGCCCCGGGCCCCAGCGGGGGAAGGGACTTCTGGAGTTCCTCGATCCGGGCCAGGGCCCGGGGGGAGAGGCCACCCTCGGCGAGCTCCTGGATCTTGAAAGCGAGTCGCTTCCGGAGGTACTGCTTGTTCCGGGTGCGGCAGGGGGTGCCGAAGAGCTCCTCGTACTTCCGGGCGAGGCCCGAGACGGAAAGGTCGGCCAGGGCCGCGAGTTCGGCCGCCGTCTTCGCCACGGTGGCGGCGTCGGGGCCTCGGGGGGGCTTGGGGCTACCCATGTTCGTCCTCCTTGGCCGGGGGCTTCTGAGCGCCCCTGGCGCCGGACATAGGCGCTCTGTGTGGCGGGGATAGCAAGGCGATAGAGCGGGTCGCTGGGCGGGCGTTCGTGTGGGCCCCGGCTGCGGCCACTGCGGTGCCCTCGCCCGGCCCAGAGGTCCAACCCGATGCGGCGAGGCGAAGAACGGCTCCGGCCAGGATGTCGAGGGTCTCGACTCTCGCGGAGCTCGGGTTCCCGCTCGGGGCCTCCGTCCCGCCTGATCTCGACTCCCTCGGACTTCTCGGTCTCGGCACTGTGCGATGTCCTCGCAACAGAAACGCCGGTCTTGGGTTCGGTCTGGGACATGTCGAGAGGGGCTGCTGTCCATTGACACGGAATGACGCCGGAGAACACGATCTCCGGAGCACCGCGCTACTTTCTGGCTACAGGGAGGTCGAGTACATGCCGCGTCTTCACTTCTCTAAGTTCAGCGACCTGGGATTCCTACAGTCCGTCGACAAACCTCGGTTCCTTCGCCCGCTGCTCGCTCCGTACGCGTCGTACTTCAAGCGGCAGGGGCTCGATCTTCGAGATCTCGGCAACGAAGACGAGGATGACAGGAGGCTCGTGGAGATCTTCACGCGGCCGGACGAGGAGATGCCATCGCCCCTTCTGGATCTTCTCTACATCCTGGACGACCTCGCCGACGAGAACGGCCACGACCGGATCCTCGAAGAGGCCAAGCGGCAAGACGTCTCGCTCGCGGACATCATCGGCGAGCGGTTGTCACCCGGGGACTTCGCCATCGCAGTCCAGCTCGCCCACCCACGAGTGGTCCGCACAAGCTACGAGAAGACCCTCTATACGAAGATGCGGAACTACGTGGAGTACCGAGCGAAAGACGAGAAGCACGTGACGCTCGCGTCGATCAAGCGGAAACGGCCGACGCTCGAGAGAGAGCTCGGGGCCTGGTTCGAGAAGAACGACCGAAGCTCTGTCTGCGAGATCTACGCCTACGAGGAGGAGGATGAGTTCCGGCTCGAGATCACGCATGGTCGCCCGTACCGGACGGACGGATCGATCGACAAGAGCCTCAGGCGTTCGCGCGTCGCCTATCGCCCACAGAAGCACGACTCCGTCATCTACGATCCGAAGACGCTCATTCTGAAGGTCAGCGCACAGATGCTCGCCGAGAAGGAGCAGTACCGCCTCGCCGTCGGGAAGGTGCTGTTCGGGGATCCCGACCATTTCCCTGCGAGCCAGGTCTATTCGCTCGCCCCCTTGCGGAGGAAGAACCCCCGCCTGGCCCTTGTCACCGGTATCGACGCGGCACGCCTCGTTGAGGTCTGGATCCAGCACATCGTGGACGACGACGTTCTCGAGATCTGGCGCGGGTACGACCTCCTCGGAACTGCGAGGCGCACGGGAAGGCCCAACCTCTCGGGGGACACGATCGTGAGGGCGTCCTTCCTCTGTCACTTCGAAGGAGGCGGCCGTCCGCGAAAGGTCGAGGTCCGGCCTCCGAACATCGCCGTCTACGATCGAGCGCGCGGCGGACCCGTGATGGAGCGCTTCCTCACGACGAACAGGTTCCAAACGCGTGTTAAGGAATGACGCTGGACCTTTCCGCCCTCTGGGACTCTGTCGAAGCGGGCTTCTCGCTCAGCGGACCTCGCCGTGTGGTTCGCGATCTCCTCGGGGTCGAGCTCGCGACCGCCCTCGAAGAGCTGGGTTTGCTCATTCCTGGAGGCACCGCCGAGCGATACCCATGCCCGAGCCCCGGCGGCGAGGGGTGTCCGCGGGTCGTCACGAAGACGACGGACCAGGGCTTCGTGGCGCTCTGTGGCATGACGCCCCCGGAATGCGGTGACATGGTGCTCACCCCGGAGGACGTCCGGATCGTTGGTCTCGAACCCGAAGCCCTCATCGAAGCCACGGGCCGGGCGCTACAGATCCGGACGAGGGTGGAAGTGCTGCCCCATCTTCGCTGTGCCTGCCGCGTCGGGACGTTCATCCCCGAGCCCGGCCTCAGGCACGCGGTCTACCTGCTGGCCCGAACCTCCGAGCGTGACTACGCAGAGGCCGTCGACGTGCTCAGGGTTCAGTCGGCCGGACAGACCCACGCCATTCTCGTCCCGACGGATCGTTTCGTTTCCGACGACCTTCGACGCCAGACCAGCGCGGCGGGGATTCCCCTTGTCTTCCTCTCCGAGACGTTGGCTCTCGAGCGACAGCAGGGGTTTCTCCCGCTTCGGGACCCGCTGTCGGTCTTCGCCAACGTCGGTCATCTGGTCACGCTCGATGAGGTGCCGGTCGACGTCGTTGCGGAGGCCTATGTGAAGCCTCGCGGGCAGGGCGGCTCGTGGCAGAAGCTCGACGAGGCCGCTTACACGCGCCTCCTCGGCACGCTCGACTCCTACGATGTCTTCGCCGACGAGCGCGCTCGCTCCGTCAGACGGGACGATGCAAGCGGACGAAACCAGACGAAGGGCATCACGCCGTCGTACTTCAAGCAGATCCGTTCCGTCATCGAGACGCGTGGCTGCTACGACCCGGTCCTTGCCGATGACGCATCCCCGTCCTCCAAGCAGATTCTGCAGCGCGCGAGGCAGACCTTCGATATCGCCTGCGGCAAGTCGTGGTCGATTTTCAAGACCCGCATGGTCGAGAACCACGCCGTGTACGAGTTCAATCCGGACCCGTCGGTGAGCTTCGCCTTCGTATTCCTGCCGAAAACCTAGGGTCGTTCGGCGAAGCCCGGTCTCTACAGACTGAACACAGCCTCCGTCCGGTTCCCGTACAGAGCGAGGCGCCACGTTCATCTACGTGGAACGCGAGCGTATGTACCGAGCCGAAACGGAATGGCGCTGCGTGAACTGCCAGAAGCTCCTTGGCGTCGTTCGTGACGGGCGTCTGCATCTTCGCTTCGCGCGTGGCTACGAGTACCTGGTGGGCTTCCCGGTGACTTGTGCGTGCCCTGGCTGTCACGCGCTCAACGAGATCCGCTCGGAGAAGGAGGTCTGCTCGCTGAGGAGCAGTACATCGAAGGGCTAGAGACCTACTTCCACAACCCAGAGGCGCGCGACGCCCGAACCCGGCCCTTGGGAGGCGCCAGACGCCCGGCCGTGAGGGCGGGCGTTCATGCGTGCACAGTGGGAGGGAGTCCGTGAGGCCCTCGTCCAATCGATCGTTACCCTCGAGTCCGATCTCCTCTACCGCGAGCTACGCCGTACCCGAACGACGTTCTCCACGTTCGGCAGCCCCTCGGAGCTCGTCTCCTTCCTCTCCTCGACCGACGGCTCCCTCGACGAGAAGGACGAGATCTACGGGACGCTCATCGAGCAGGCCCAGGACCGCCGGCAAGACTCCGACTTGGCCTTCTCGATCGCGATGCTGGGTCTCTGGCCCGGTCTTGACGGCGTCTATCGCCGCAACCTCCGGTTCTTCCCCTCGGCGCCCGACGAGCTCGCCTCGGAAATCAGCACGCTCTTCGCCTCGAACGTCGCAAACGCCGATCTCCGGCGGATCTCCCGCGTCGCCGCCACCCTCGTCCTGAACGTCAACCGCGATCTCCGTCGTCGTCTCCGCCGCTCGTGGGACGAGGCTCGGCGTCGGACGGACCTCCCTGACGACGACGTTCTCGACACCGACGAGGTCGTCCAGGGGCCCTGGGCGGTTGACTCGAACGAGGAAGCGAGCGTCCGGGCCGTGCGCGGGTGGCTCGACGCTGTGGTCGAGACCGATCGCGAGCTTCTCGAACGGGTCCTGATCCATGACCAGACCCAGAAGGAGGCCGGCGAGGCCCTCGGCCTGAGCCACGACGCGGCCAGGAAGCGGTTTCAGCGCGCGATCTCTCGCCTGTCCCACTCAGTCCTCGGAGACGGCGTTCATCTAGTGAAGGGGGCGAGGCGGTGATGACCGAGACGCCGACCGAACTGGACCGATTCGTCAGGCTCCCCGGCCTGCTCCGGCGCTGGGAGATCGAGCGGGTGCTCGGTCCGGGGGCCAACTACCACATCGAGGAAGCCGGGGTGGCCCGGGACGGGACCCCGCTCTACGCCGTCTACCGCTGCAAGCTGGAGCCCGTCGAGACGCCGGGGCCCGTCGACGACGGAGCGTCGACTCCGCTGCCGACGCGAGGGGGCGCAGGAGCATGAACCGGCGCCGCTGGCTGCTCCTCCTGGCTGCCCTCGTCCTCGCAGCGCTCGTCGCTTCTACGGCGGGGGGTGTCGCGTGAGCGCGATCGCGAACGAGCCGCCCTCGCCCCCGCCCGACCCCAAGAAGGATCCGTCCCGGAAGCCGCCAACTCTGGCCGCCCGACCCGAGGAGATCCCGCTCGTCCTCACCGCGCTCCCGCAGTGGATCCGCTGGCGCTGGGACTGGAACGCCGCCAAGAGCTACTGGACGAAGGTCCCGGTCGGCGCCCGGTCGGCCCGGAACGCCTCGACGACCGACCCGAAGACATGGGGGGAGTTCGCCGACGTCGTCTCGCGCCTCAACCGCGACGAGGTCGACGGGCTCGGCTTCGTCTTCACCGCGGCCGATCCATTCTGTGGAATCGACCTCGACGCCTGCCGCGACCTGGAGACGGGGTCGGTCACCGACGAGGCGCTCGACCTCATCGCCCTCCTCGACGGCTACGCCGAGCTCAGCGTCACCGGCACCGGCGTCCACGTCATCGTCCGCGCGTCCCTCGGAGACCTCACCGGACGGAAGTCGGGCCTCGTCGAGGTTTACGACCGCGGCAGGTACTTCACGATGACGGGTCGGCGGATCAACGCCCGAGGGGATCTCCTGTGATCCCCGATCGGCAGAAGGCCGTCGACGAGCTCCTCCGGCGCTGCTTCCCCGTGCGAGGTCGTCCGGAGCCCGCTCCCACTATCGGCCGCAGCTCCACGCTTTCCGACCTGATCGCCCGGGCCTCCCGCGCTCGGAACGGTGCCCGGTTCGCCCGGCTGTTCGCCGGCACCTGGGAGGGCGACCACGCGAGTCAGAGCGAGGCGGACCTCGCCCTCTGCGCGTCCCTCGCGTTCTGGACGGGCAAGGACGCCGACCAGATCGACTCGTGCTTCCGCCAGTCGGGCCTCTTCCGTCCGAAGTGGGACGAGCGCCACTACGGCAACGGCCGGACCTACGGCGAGGAGACGATCGCGAAGGCGATCGCCGGCTGCACGCAGGTCTACCGAGCACGGCCGAGGAAGGACTCCGTGCCTCAGGTCCACGAGGACGGGCTCCCCGAGATCCGGCTCGAGGGCGGCGAGCTACACGATGTCGTCGACGCCGCCGAGCAGGCCCTCCTCGCCGCTGCCGGCACCGAGGTCTTCCAGAGGGGAGGCCTCCTCGTCCGTCTCTCCCGCGCCGAGAACGAGTCGGCCCGCCGGTGCCTGCGGCGATCGGCCGGCTCTCTCGTCATCCGCCCCGTGGAGACGCCTCACCTCGTCGAGCGCCTCACGGCCGCCGCCCACTGGATGAAGCTCAACGCGAAGACGGTGGAGTGGTTGGAGATCGACTGCCCGGAGAGAGTCGCGAAGACCCTCGAAGCCCGCGGCAACTGGATCCTCAAGCCCCTCTCCGGAACGATTGAAGCTCCGACCCTTCGACCGGACGGCTCTCTCCTGGCGACGCCCGGCTACGACGAGGCCACGGGCCTGTTCTATGACCCGGGCGACCTCGTCTTCCCCGAGATCAAGACCTCGCCCACGAGGGACGAAGCCCGCGAGGCCCTTCGGGTCTTCGAGGACCTGCTGGTCGGCTTCCCCTTCGTCGACCGGGACCCCGATCGCCCCGGCTCCGACTTCGCTGTCGCCGTCTCGGCGATCCTGACCGGCCTCGTCCGCAAGTCCATCAAGAGCGCCCCGCTCCATGCGTTTCGGGCTCCGAAGATGGGGAGCGGCAAGAGCCTTCTCGCCGATGTCGTCGGGATGATCGCGACGGGTCGCCCCTGCGCCGTCATGTCGCTCGGCGAGGACGCGACCGAGGAGAGGAAGCGCTGGCTCTCGGTCCTGATGGAAGGCGACCCGGTCGTCTGCATTGACAACATCGAACGCCCCCTCGGCGGCTCGACCCTCTGCTCGATCCTGACGCAGGAGAGCTACAAGGACCGGGTCTTGGGGATGAGCCGGACGGTGTCGGTCTCGACGGCCGTTACCCTCCTCTGCACCGGGAACAACCTCGTCTTCGACGGCGACCTGACGACGAGGGTGATCCCGTGCGACCTCGACCCGGGTGTCGAGCGACCCGAGGAGCGCCACTTCGACGTCAACCTCTACCAGTACGTCCCGGAGCACCGCGCCGAGCTCGTCGTCGCGGGACTGACGATCCTCCGAGCGTACGTGGCGGCCGGGCGGCCACGTCAAGAGATCCCCACATTCGGGCGCTTCGAAGAGTGGAGCGACCTCGTTCGCTCCGCGCTCGTATGGCTCGGGACGGCGGACCCGTGTGCGGGGCGGTCACGGATTGAGGAGCAGGACCCGACGCGGCAGCGCCTGGGGCAGCTCCTCGTCGCGTGGAGGGACACCCTTCCTAGCCGCTTCTTCTCGGTCGCCGAGGCCATCTCCTTCACCGAGGCCGGAGCGCCGCTCGAGGCCGACGACACCACAGGCCCGGCAGGTCGCCTTCGAGAGGCGCTCATCGCCGTCGGTGCCGATCGCGCCGGACACATCAACCCCCGGTACGTCGGCGCGTTCCTCTCGAAACACGCCAAGCGCATCGAGGGAGGGCTCCGGTTCGAGCGCGGCACCGACCGCAACAAGGTGGCCACGTGGCTGGTGACGGCGATCGGCGATCAAGGGGTTTCCGGGGTTTCCGGGGTCGTTCCCAACGCACGCGGGAAGGATCAGGGGGGAGGACGGAGTGATTCCAGCGTGGGGTGGTTAGAGGTTCACCCCGGAAACCCCGCAGACCCCCAACGCGCCTGCTTCGCCTGTGGCGGCATCGACTTCTGGCTGAACGTGTCGGGAGTCTCGATCTGCCGTCGCTGTCATCCCCCTGTGAACGAGGTGTCCCGATGAAGATCCGCGACCGCATCGTCGAGCTCCGCCGTGTCCCGGCCCGGGACCTCCTGCCCGACCCGCGCAACTGGAGGACGCACCCCAAGGCCCAGCGCGAAGCCCTCCAGGGCCTCCTCTCCGAGATCGGCTACGCCGGCGCCCTCCTCGCGCGCGAGACGCCGGCCGGCCTGATGCTCATCGACGGGCACCTCCGGGCCGAGACCACTCCCGACACAGAGGTCCCCGTCCTGGTCCTCGACGTCGACGAGAAGGAAGCCGCCAAGCTCCTCGCCTCCCTCGACCCCCTCAGCGCCATGGCCGGCGCTGACGACGAACGCCTCGCCGAGATCCTCCGCAACGTCGAGACCGACTCGGAAGCGGTCAAGACGATGCTCGCCAAGCTCGCCAAGGGCGCAGGTATCGACCTCTCCGGCCCCGAGTCCGACGTCGACGCCGAGCCCCAGGTCGGTCGCGCCGACGAGCTCCGGAGGACCTGGGGCACCGAGCTCGGCCAGCTCTGGCTCCTCGGTGACCACCGTCTTCTCTGCGGCGACTCCACCAGCGCAGCCGACGTCGTGCGCTTGATGAACGGACAGCGCGCCGTCCTCTTCGCCACCGACCCGCCCTACCTCGTCGACTACACCGGCACGAACCACCCCGGCACCAAGGTCTCGAAGAACCGCGAGAGCCTCAACAAGGACTGGTCCGGCACCTACCGCGACTTCGACCGGGCAGAGCAGGGCCATGGCCTGTACGACGGCTTCATCGCGGTCGCCGTCGAGCAGGCCATCCGCCCCGACGCCGCCTGGTACTGCTGGCACGCCTCCCGTCGCCAGGCCATGGTCGAGGCCGCCTGGGAGCGCCACGGCGCCTTCGTCCACCAGCAGATCATCTGGGCGAAGGAACGGGCCGTCCTTACCCGATCGTGGTACCTCTGGCAGCACGAGCCCTGCTTCTTCGGCTGGGTGAAGGGCCAGAAGCCCCCGCGAGTCCCCTCGGCTTCCCCCCTCGCTTCCGTCTGGACCCTCGAGTCGGTCTCCCGCGCCGAGGACGTGGACCACCCGTGCCTCCACCCTGAGTCGCTGGTCCTCACCGACGGCGGGTATCGCGAGATCCAGAGCGTTCGGATCGGCGACAAGGTCTACGCCGCCGACGGCACGTTCCATCCCGTCGCGGACGTGTCGGCGCACCCGTACACGTCCCCCGCTCTGTTCCGCATCGTCGCCAAGGGCTCGAACATCCCGACCCTCGCGTCGGACAACCACCCGTTCCTCATCTGGCGCCCGAAGCGCGCCGGCGGACGCATCGCCGGTGGTGATGCCTCCTGGATTCGAGCCGATGAGCTCCGGGTCGGCGACTACACGATGACCCCGGTCCCCGACCTGGAGCGGGACGACCCCTTCCCCGAACGGGACGAGGAGTACTGGTTCCTCTTCGGGCTCTACCTGGCGCAGGGGAGTCTTCAGGCGGCCGGCCACGGCGGGGACGGCCGCTACCCCGTGTTCGCGCTCCACAAGAAGCGGCAAGACCTGGTCAACCGGATCAGCGACCGCTGGGAGTCCACCCGTGAGTACGACCCCAACGACTACGGCGTGCCCCCGACGCAGGGCCTCACCCTCATGGCCTTCGACGCGCGCGCAGGCCGGGAGTTCGAGGAGCTCGGCGGGCGAGGCGCGCGGACGAAGCGAATCGCCCCGGTGGTGTTCGAGCTGCCGCGTTCCAAGCGGATGGCGGTTCTGGAGGGTTGGCTCAACGGGGACGGGTGCCGTGTCCACGATCGCGACTACTGGCAGGGGAAGACCGTCTCGCCCGACCTGGCGGCGCAGCTCGCACTCCTCGGGGACTCGGTCGGCTTCCGGACGAACGTCTTTCGATACGACCCGCCTGCCGAAACGGGGAGCATCGGAGGGAGGAAGTTCCTCCGTCAGAGCACCGAGTACCACCTCTACTTCTACGCGCGCACGTCGCTGGGTCGTCGCATCCAGGGCTTCTACGTCGAGCACGACGGGCGGTCGTACAGCCTCCGGTACATCAAGAGCATCGAGAAGGTCCCGTACGAGGGCGACGTCTGGAACCTGACCGTCGAGGGCTGCGCGTCGTTCCAGACGGCCGTCGGCATGAGCCACAACACCCCGAAGCCCGTCGAGTGCTTCGCCATCCCCATGCGGCAGCACACGGAGCCCGGTGACCTCTGCTACGAGCCGTTCTGCGGATCGGGGAGCCAGGTCATCGCGGCGGAGAGGACCGGGCGTCTCTGCTTCGCGATGGAGCTCGCGCCGGAGTTCGTGGCGGTCACCCTTCAGCGGTTCCAGGACGCCACGGGGAAGAAGCCCGTCCTCGCAGACCGGGAGGCGGCGTGAGCGCCCGGTTAGCCCCTCCGGCCCAGGAGCTCGGCCAGTCCCTCGCGGTAGCGCGTCAGGTCGCCCACGTGCCCCCAGTGGAGGGTCTGGCCCGTCTCGGCGGCCCGGGTGGCCAAGTCCGTCCTGTGCTTCTCGACCTGGGTCCGGAGCTCCTCCAGAA
>JAKPXO010000315.1 GCA_029567505.1 Acidobacteriota bacterium | reverse complement strand
GGCGACGTCTCGCCGGAAGGCGGCGAGGTGGCCTTCCTCCGGCTCCTCCGCCCCGCCGACCGCGCCACGGCGCTTCTCCTCGGCCCCGTCGCGGGGGGCGAGGCGCGGGAGGTCGCCCGCTTCGACACCGTCGTGGCGAGCCCACGGTTCTCGCCCGACGGCCGGACGGTCGCCCTCTCCGAGGAGGGGAGCGCGCAGAGCGGCGTGACCGGGTCGATCGTCCTCGTCGGCCGCGACGGACGGGTCGGGAGGCTGCCGCTTCCGCTCTCCGCGCGCCAGCCGACCGCGGTCGCCTGGCTCGGCTCCGGCCGCGAGCTCCTCGCCGGGGTCTTCGACGCGAGCGTCCCGCACGCCCGGACGGTCGGCCTCCGCGTCGCTCGGATGCCGGTCTCCGGCGGCGCGGCCCGGGTCGTTGCCTGGTGGCCGTCGGCGGGCCGGACCCTCGACCTCCTGGCCGACGACCGCGTCGTCTTCGACTCGCTGGCGACGCGCGAGTCGCTCTACGAGGTCCCGATCGGGATGGCCGGTCCGATTCGCTGGCTGACGCACGGCACCTCGATCGACCGGCAGCCGGTCTACTCGCCGGACGGCAAGCAGCTCCTCTTCTCGTCGGACCGCTCGGGTCAGCTGGACCTCTGGCTCCTCGAGCGCGAGACCGGCGCGCTCCGGCGCCTGACCGACGACGCGGCTCAGGACTGGGACCCTGCGTTCAGCCCGGACGGGCGGAGGATCCTCTGGAGCTCGGACCGCTCCGGCCGCTTCGAGGTCTGGTCCTCGAGCGTCGACGGGACCGACGCGAGGAAGCTGACGCGCGGCGAGGGAGACGCCGAGAACCCCGTCCTGACGCCCGACGGCGGGACGCTCCTCTGGGGCTCTCTCGAGCGCGGGCGCGGCGGCGTCTGGCGCGCGCGCCCGGACGGGTCGGGAGCGGCGCCGCTCGTCCGCGGGCAGGCGCTCCAGCTTCCCGAGGTCTCTCCGGACGGCCGGTGGGTCGCGTTCCGGGAGGGGATCGGCACCGGGCCGCGTGCGATCCGGATCGTCGGCCTCGCAGACGGGGCCGAGGTCGCCTCGATCGTCCTCCCGGAAGTCGTCGACCCGGTGACGGCGGGGGAGTCGGGGCGTCCGCGCTGGATGCCCGACGGCCGCCTCGCCTTCGTCGGAGTCGACGATCAGGGCGTCGCGGGCGTCTTCGTGCAGGAGGTCGTCGCGGGCGTCGACACGACCGCGACCCGGCGTCGCCTCGGAGGGTTCGACCCGACGCTTCCCGCCGAGTCGTTCGCGATCTCGCCGGACGGCAAATACCTCACCGTCGCTGCCCGCGAGAGCCTGTCGAGCGTCGTCCTCGCCGAGCCGGTCGCGGGCGCCACCCGGCCCCGACGCCCCTAGGATGAGGATGGGGTCAGGTCTTGTATCGTGACTTTCGCGTCGCGAAAGTCACGATACAAGACCTGACCCCATCGTTTCCCTACTGGCCGACGGGCTCGTCGACGAGGTCCTCGACGTCGATCTCGGGCTCGGGAGGAAGCTTCGCCAGCTCGGCCTGCACGAGCGCCTTGTGCTCCACCTCGTCACCCTGGAGCTCGACGAAGAGCGCCTTCACCTCGGGGTCGCTGAGGAACGGGATGGCGGCGGTGAAGTAGGCGTGAGCCTTGACCTCCGACTCCAGGGCGACCTCGAGGGCCTTGCGAGGGGACATGAAGGCCCGCGCCTTGTCGTACTCCGGGGCCTCGACGTCCCAGAGCATCGAGCGGCTCATCCGGGTCGGAGCGTCGGCGAAGAGCGCCTTCCGCCGTTTGGCGAGCTCGGCCCCGTGCTTCGCCTCGTTCTCGGCCATGAAGCGGTAGAACTTCGCCGCGTCCGCCGTGTGGTGGACCTCCATCTGCTCGGCGAACTCCTCGTAGCGCTCGCGCGCTTCGTCCTCGATCAGGATCGCAAGGTCGAGGGCGTCCTTCAGGTCGAGACGCGCGAAATCGACGTTTCGGCTCATCGGCTCACTCCCGGAGCCGCTCCGGCGGCCCCACCAGCGCCGATCTTAGCCCGCGCGCGGCGAGGACGCATCGTAAGATGGCCGACCGATGAACGAGGAGAGCCTGATCCCGCTCCTCGCCCGGAGCCTCAGGAGGAACGCGGAGCTTCCCGCTTTCTCCGACTTCCCCGGTCGGGCGATGACCTACGACGACGTCGCGATCCGGATCGCCCGCTTCCACGCCGCGTTCCACGAGCTGCACGTCCGGCCGGGGACGAAGGTCGCCCTGCTTGGCCGGAACTCGGCGGGCTGGGCGACGGCCTGGCTGGCGGTCGTCGCGTACGGGGCCGTCGCGGTTCCGATCCTGCCGGACTTCCGCGAGGAGGACGTCCATCACATCCTGAATCACTCCGAGGCGGCTCTGCTGCTGACGACCGACGCCTTCCTGGAGCGCCTCGACCCCGAGAAGGTGCCAGGCGTGAGAGCCGTCCTCTCCACGAAGGACCTCTCGCCTCTCTTCCTCCGGCGCGAGGGAGCGGCGACCGCGCTCCGGAAGGCCGACGCCACGGCACGCGACGTCACGCCGGCGAGCGTTCCCGACCGATTCGCGACTGCCGGCCCCGAGGACCTCGCCTCCATCGTCTACACCTCCGGGACCACGGGCTTCTCGAAGGGCGTCATGCTCCCGCACCGGAGCCTCCTGCGGAACGTCCTCTACGCCCAGAAGCACATGCCGCTCGAGGCGGGGGACGCCGTCGTCTCGTTCCTCCCGCTCGCGCACGCGTTCGGCTGCGCCTTCGAGTTCCTCTTCCCCTTCTCCGTCGGCTGCCGGATCGCGTTCCTCGACAAGACGCCCTCCCCGCAGGTCATCCTGAAGGCCTTCGCGACAGAGAAGCCGCGGCTCGTCCTGACGGTCCCGCTCGTCCTGGAGAAGATCTACGCCCGCAGGGTGCGCCCGTTCCTCGAGAAGCCCGCGGTGCGCTTCCTCACGCGCCTCCCGGCGCTCCGCCGGAAGGTCGACGCCCTCCTCCGGCGGAAGCTCGTCGAGGCCTTCGGCGGGAGGGTCCTCGAGGTCGTCGTCGGCGGGGCCGCGCTGAACCCGGCGGTGGAGGAGTTCCTCCTTCGTATCGGCTTCCCGGTCACCGTCGGCTACGGCATGACGGAGTGCGGCCCCCTGATCTCCTATTCCGGCTGGCGGGAGCACCGGATGCAGGGCGTGGGGCGCGCCGTCGACGGCCTGGAGCTCGTCGTCGACTCGCCCGACCCGGCGCGGGTGCCGGGAGAGGTGAGGGTCCGTGGCCCCTACGTCATGGCCGGCTACTACAAGAGCCCCGAGGCGACCCGCGAGGTCCTCGGCGAGGACGGCTGGCTTCGGACAGGGGACCTCGGGCTCCTCGACTCCGACGGCTCCCTCTCCCTGAAGGGGCGGTCGAAGACGATGTTCCTCGGGGCGACCGGGCAGAACGTCTACCCGGAGGAGATCGAGGCCCGGCTGAACGCCCTTCCGCTCGTCGCGGAGTCGCTCGTCGTCGAGCGGGATCACCGCCTTCACGCCCTCGTCTACCCCGACCTCGAGGCGGCGGACGCCGCGCGCGTCGGGCACGACGGGATCCTCCGGGAGATGGAGAAGAACCGACTGAAGCTGAACGCGAAGCTCCCTCCCTTCTGCCAGGTCGCCGCGATCGAGGTGGTGCCCGAGGAGTTCCAGAAGACCCCGACGAAGAAGATCAAGCGCTTCCTCTACGCGGGGAGGACGGGCTGAGCCCGGGTCTGCTCTAATTCGCGCCCATGGGGAACTCGAAATCCGAGACCCGCCGGCTGGCGGTCGACCTCGGACTTCCCGAGGGGAGCGTCCACGTCGAGATGGACGTGCCGATCGGGGAGGTGCCGATGGAGGAGCTTCTCCCGGCGCTCCGGACGACCGCGAACGCGCTCGTCGCCTTCGGCGCCGCCGTCTCGGCCCAGGGCGGGAAGCCGGTCTCCTGCGAGAAGGGATGCGCGTGGTGCTGCCGCCAGGTCGTCCCCGTCGCGCCGGCGGAGGCGCGGCGCATCGCGACGCTCATCGAGGAGCTGCCGGAACCGAGGCGGTCCGTCGTCAGGGGACGCTACGCCGAGGCCTGGAGGCGGATCGAGGAGGCCGGGCTGATGCCGGCGCTCGAGGGGCGGGGGGCGCGCGCGTCCGGCGAGGCGGTCGAGGTCGGACTCGCCGTCCTTCGGCTCGGCATCCCCTGTCCCTTCCTCGAGGAGGAGACCTGCTCGATCTACGAGGAGCGCCCGATCGCGTGCCGCGAATACCTCGTGACGTCCGACCCGGCCTGCTGCGCCGTGCCGACGCCGGAGACGGTGGCGGCCGTTCCTCTTCCCACGCGCGTCTGGGCGGCCGTCGCGCGAGAGGAGCAGGGGATCCCGGACAGGGACCCCGTGCCGCTCGTGCCGCTCGTCCTGGCCCCGCGCTGGGCAGCCGCGAATCCGGGGCCTGGCGCGAGGCGCCCCGGCCCGGAGCTGCTCCGCAGCGTCTACGAGCGTTTCGCGCACGACCTGCGGCGGGGCCGGGAGAAGCGATGACCGTCGAAGCGGGGCGGAAGCTCGGACGCTACGTCCTCTCGCGCAAGCTCGGTGCCGGCGGCATGGCCGAGGTCTGGGAGGCGTTCGACGAGGGGCTCCACCGGAGCGTCGCGGTCAAGGTCGTCCGGGACGAAATCGCCGGAGAGGCGGAGTTTCGCGAGCGGTTCATCCGGGAGGCGCGGCTCGCCGCGGGACTCGAGCATCCGCGCATCCTTCCGATCTACGATTTCGGGACCGAAGCGGGGATCACCTACCTCGTCATGCCGCTGCTGCCGGGCGGGAGCCTCCGGGAGCGGATCACCGGCCCGATGCACCCCGACGAGGCGGTCGACTGCCTCGCGTCGATCGCCGCGGCGCTCGACCACGCCCACGCCCGCGGCGTCCTCCACCGCGACGTGAAGCCCTCGAACGTCCTCGTCGACGCCTCCGGGAGCCTCCTCCTCGCCGACTTCGGCCTCGCCAAGAACACCGCGGTGTCGTCCGAGCTGACGGCGACCGGCATGGTCGTCGGCACGCCGGCCTACATGGCGCCCGAGCAGGCGATCGGACGGCCGGTCGACGCGCGGGCCGACCAGTACGCTCTCGGCGTCCTCGCGTTCGAGCTCCTGACCGGGCGGACCCCGTTCCGGAGCGAGTCTCCTTTCGCGGTCCTCGACAAGCACCTTCGGGAGGCGCCACCACCGCCCTCCACGTTCGTCCCGTCGCTCCCGCCTTCGGTCGACGCCGTCCTCGCGCGGGCTCTCGCCAAGCAGCCGCAGGAGCGCTTCGCGACCTGCCGCGAGATGGTCGAGGCGCTCGCGTTCGCGCTCGGCGTCTCCGTCCCGGTCCGGCCGTCGACCGCCGTACGGCCGGTCGGCGCCCTCGACCCGACCTGGATCGCCGGGTCGGGCGCCGTGCCGCCTCCGCTCGCGACGCCGCCGCCGTCCTGGCCACCCCCTCCGCCGTCGAACGTCACGTTGCCGGCTCCGAGGACCGCGGTGACGATGCGCGGTCCGGCCTCGTCAAGTCTCCCGGCCGGAGCCGTCGCCGCGATCGCCGTCGCGGCCCTCGTCTTCGTCGGCGGCGTGGCTGCGGCCGGCTGGTATTTCTTCGCGCGTCCGGCGACCGACGGCGAGCCGCCGGCTGTGTCCGCGCCGCCGACCGCGCCGCCCACCGCGCCGGCCGTGGCCCCGACGGAATCGTCCGGCGGAACGTCTCCCGCGCCGACGGAGACGGACTCCTCCTCGGCCGAAGACGCGTCCACCGTGACGATCGAGGAGCTCGCCGTCCCGACCGCGCCGCCGTCGGTGCCGACCGCGGCGGTGCTGCCCGCGCCGACGTCGCCGCAGGCCTCTGCGGGATCGCGCCAGACGCCTGTGCCCGGCACGATGGCCGTCGCGCCGACGCCGGAGCCGCAGGTCGTGACGCCGGAGCGCCTTCCCGACCGGCCCGTTCAGGGAGGGATCGACCCGGCCTCTCGGCTCGAGCGGATCGTCCCCTTCCGAACGGGCGAGGCGGTGCCGGTCGGGATCGTCGACCGCTCGATCACGATCGAGTCCGTGACCGTCACCGACTGGCCGAAGCCGGAGGAGCTCCGAAAGGCCGAGGGGAAGCCGGGGGAGTCGACGAAGCTGACGGTGAAGTTCACCTACACGAACCGGGACGACGAGGACTGGACCTGCACGTACCGGGTGACGGTGCTCGACGCGGAGGGGCGCGAGATCGGCTCCGGAGTGCAGGAGCGGAGCCTCGGGGGCTCGGAGGCGGGCGACACGAACCGCGTCTCGGTGAAGATGCGAGCCGCCGACTTCGCGCGCGCGGCGAAGCTGAGGGTGCGGATCCTGGCTCGTCCGGACTGAAGTGGATCGGGGGCACCCGCCGCCGGGTGCCCCCGCAGCGCCTTCGGCGCCTCTCCCTCCGCGCGCGCGAGGGCGGGCAGTGGATCGGGATCC
Organism: Acidobacteriota bacterium; assembly: GCA_029567505.1. Lineage (GTDB taxonomy): Bacteria > Acidobacteriota > Thermoanaerobaculia > UBA5066 > UBA5066 > UBA5066. Next base: position 7,985 of record JAKPXO010000315.1, on the reverse strand, counting down.
CCTGCCGCCGGGTGCCCCCGCGGCGCCTAGAATCGCGTCGTGGTTCGTCTCCGCGCGATCTCCTTCCTCCTTCCCGCGCTGCTCGTCGCGCCGGCCGCCGGGGCGGCGGGCGACGCTGCCCTCGACGTGGCCGCGGCCGGCCGCTTCGCCCGCCTCGCCCTCGACTGCGTCCACCGCGAGTACCCGAACAAGATCGCCCACGTGATGAACGGCGACGCCGACGCGAAGCCGCCGCGCGAGCTGACCCCGGCCTTCTACGGCTGCTTCGACTGGCACTCCTCCGTCCACGGACACTGGCTCCTCGCGCGCCTCGCGCGGCTCCACCCGGACGCGCCGTTCGCGGCGCCGGCGCGCGCGGCGCTCGCGCAGAGCCTCACGGAGGCGAACGTCGCGGGGGAGGTCGCCTACCTCTCCGCGCCGGGACGGACGGGCTTCGAGCGGCCGTACGGCCTCGCATGGCTCCTCCAGCTCGCGGCGGAGCTTCGCGAATGGGACGACCCGGAAGCGAAGGCGTGGTCAAAGGCGCTCGCGCCCCTCGAGGCGAGGGCCGCCGAGCTCCTCTTCGCCTGGATTCCGAAGCTCGCCTACCCGATCCGCGAAGGGGAGCACCCGCAGACCGCCTTCGCGTTCGGCCTCGTCCTCGACTGGGCCCGCGGCGCGGGAGAGACGGAGAGGGCCGGGCTCCTCGCGCGGCGGATCGTCGAACTCTACGGCGGCGACCGAAGGTGCCCGATCGGCTACGAGCCGTCGGGGCAGGACTTCCTCTCGCCGTGCCTCGGCGAAGCCGACCTGATGCGCCGCGTGATGCCGCGAGACCGCTTCGCGACGTGGCTCTCGGGACTCCTCCCGGACCTCCCGCGCGACGGCTCGTCGGGCTGGCTCGCGCCCGGCATCGTCACCGACCGAACCGACGGCAAGCTCGTCCACCTCGACGGCCTGAACCTCTCGCGGGCCTTCATGCTCCAGGGCATCGCGGCCGGGCTTCCGCCGCGAGACCGGCGGATTCCAGCGCTCCGGGCGGCCGCAGACGCTCACGAGAAGGTGAGCCTTCCGAGCGTCACGTCGGAGCACTACGAGGGGAGCCATTGGCTCGGGACGTTCGCGGTCTATCTCCTCACGGAGAGAGGGCTTCCTCCCATACTTCCGCGTTGAGGCGGCAGAAACGGCCGAACCGGTCTCCGGGATGACGCCCGTCATCCCGGACGGCGGAGGGGCGCGTGCTACGGTGCGCGCCATGACGGACGCGGCCCACGACCACGACCACGACCATTCTCACGAGGCCGACGGCTTCGTCTTCGGCCACGAGGTCCTCCGCATCCTCGCCGACCGGGGTGGCCGGCTTCCGGTGGCCGAGCTGAAGCACGCCGCGGCCGAGGCGTTCGGCGCGGACGCTCTCTACGGGAACTGCCACGGCGACCGGTTCGGCTTCGAGGGGCTCCTCGAGTTCCTCGGCTCGGCCGGCAAGCTCTCGCGCGACGGCGACGAGGTCGCGCTCGGCCGGGTCCCGGGCTGCAGCGGGCACTGACCCCCGCGCGGCGTCGCGCGCATCCGTAGAATCGCGCGACGGTGAGACTTCGCATCGGGCCGGCGTCCCGCGCGTTCGAGGCGGGAGGCCGTTCCTTCGCCCTCCGTCGGGACGGGAACGGCGTGATGCACGCCGAGGCGAGCGACGACCTCGGCCTCGCGGCGGCGTGGGGCTTCGCCCACGCGCACGACCGCGCGCTCCAGCTCCTCGTGACGCGGATCGTCGGGCAGGGAAGGCTCTGCGAGCTCCTCGACGACTCTCCCGCCTCCCTCGAGATCGACCTCTTCATGCGGCGGAACCTCTTCGCGGCGGCCTCCGCGGGAGAGTCGGCGTCGCTTTCGGGGCGGGCAAAGGCGCTCGCCGAGGCCTACGCGGCGGGGGTGAACGAGCGCCTCTCGAGGGGACGTCCCTGGGAGCTCCGGCTCCTCCGCGTCCCGCCCGAGCCGTGGACGCCTTCCGACACGCTCCTGACGCTCCGGCTCATGACCTTCGTCGGCCTCGCGCAGGCGCAGGGCGACGCCGAGGTCGCGATCCTCCAGGCCCTCCGGGCCGGTGTCGACCGGGACAAGCTCGCCCGCCTCTTCCGCCCGCACCTCGACGGCCTCGACGACGCGCTCCTCGGGGAGATCCGCTCGCTTCGCCACGTCCCGGCGCTCGTCCCGGCCCTGCCGCCCCTGCCGGTCCTCCGCGCCAGCAACAACGTCGCCGTTGCGGGGCGCCGTTCGGCCTCGGGCGCGGCCCTCTACGCGAGCGATCCCCACCTCGAGGTGAACCGTCTCCCGGCCATCTGGTACGAGGTCGTCGGCACGCTTCCCGACGGCGACTTCCGAACGGGGGTGACCGTGCCCGGCGTTCCCGGCCTCGTCATGGGGAGGACGCGCGCGATCGCGGCGGGCTTCACCTACGGGTTCGCCGACACCGTCGACCTCGTGATCGAGGAAGTGAGGGGCGGACGCTTCCGGCGGGGCGACGATTGGCTCCCGCTCCGGGAGAGGCGCGAGACGCTTCGGCGGAAGAAGGGGTCGCCGTGCGAGGTCGTCGTCTTCGAGACCGACGCCGGCGTCCTCGAGACGCCGGACGAGGCGAGCCGTGTCGAGGACGGTCTCTTCATCGCGCGCGCCTGGACCGGCCGGCGCGAAGGGGGCGCTGCCACTCTCGAGGCGATCCTCGACCTCTGGGCGGCGCCGGACGTCGATCGGGGAGCCGAGGCCGCCGCGCGCGTCGCGCTCAGCGCGAGCTGGCTCCTCTCGGGACGCGACGGCCGGATCGCCGCGCAGCAGTCGGGACTCCTGCCGAAGCGCCGCCGCGATCCGGACCTCCTCCCGCTCCGCGGCTGGGAGCCGGGCGACCTCTGGGACGGCACGCTCCCGCCGTCGGCCCTCGCGAACGTCCCCGGCAGCCCGGAGGGGGTCCTCGTCACCGCCAACGACGGCGGCCACGGCGCGTGGAAGCCGGTCGGGATCACCCTCTGCATGGGCTCCGACCGGTCCGATCGCCTGCGTGAGCTCGCGGACGCGAAGGGCGCCGCCGGGGGGAGTCTCTCCGTCGCCGACCTCGGGTCGATGCAGTCGGACCTCGTCTCCGGGCAGGCGCGGCGGCTCCTCGCGGCGCTCGACCCGTACCTCCCCGACCTCCCCGCGGTCCGGGAGCTCCGGGCGTGGGACCGGCGCTACGACGCCTCCTCGAGAGGGGCCGTCCTCTTCGAGAGGCTTTACTCGGCCCTCTGCGAGGAGCTCTTCGGCGCGGGGCTGCTCGGCCCCGAGGCGTGGCGCGCGCTCCGCGACACGACCCTCGTCCACGCGTTCTTCTTTCGCCTCTTCGACGACCTCCTCGCGCGCGAGGAGGGGAAGGAGTGGTTCGGCGCCGACGGCAAGGCCGCGTTCGTCTCCCGCGTCGCCCGCCGGGCCCTCGAGGGCGTCGACCCCTTCGCGCTCGCGCCGTGGGGCGCGGCCCGGCGCGTCTCCCTTCGGCATCTCCTCTTCGGCAGGAAGCTCCCGCCGGTCCTCGGCTTCGACCGCGGGCCCTTCGAGGTCGTCGGGGGCCGCGCGACCGTCGCCCAGGGGCAGCTCCTCTCGCTCGCGGGGCGCGAGTCGGCCTTCTGCCCCTCCTGGCGCTTCGTCACCGACCTCGCGACCGACGTCTCCGAGACGGCCCTCGCCGGCGGCCCCTCCGACCGCCGCTTCTCCCGCTGGTACGCGACCGACCTCTCCCGCTGGCGCGCCTTCGAACGCAAGGCCCTCCGGCCCTGAGCCACCCCGGATACGGTGCCAGGCGTGAAATCGTGTATTGTTGGAAACAATACACGATTTCACGCCTGGCACCAAGAGGGGGGCACCAAGAGGGGGCCGTCGGCGCGCGCTAGGATGCCGGCCGGAGGATCCGATGAACCAGTCGCTCCGGCGCCTCGCGCGCCTCCCGGTCACCTTCGCCGCTGCGCTCGCGGCTTTCGTTCTCGCTTCGCCGGCCACCGCTCAGACGAAGCTGCTGCGGTTCCCCGACGTCCACGGAGAGCGCGTCGCCTTCTGCTACGGCGGCGACGTCTGGACCGCTCCCGTCTCCGGCGGCCTCGCAGCGCGCGTCACCGCGCACGCGGGCCAGGAGCTCTTCCCGAAGTTCTCGCCCGACGGAAAGTGGATCGCCTTCACGGGGCAGTACGAGGGGGACGAGCAGGTTTACGTCGTCGCGGCGGACGGAGGCGTCCCGAAGCGCCTCACCTGGTACCCGTCGCGCGGTCCCGGCGCTCCCCGTCACGGCGGCGACAACCAGGTCTACGGCTGGACGCCCGACGGGAAGGCGATCCTCTTCCGATCCCTCCGCGACGCCGAAAGCGCGAAGGTGGAGTCGGCGCTCTACACCGTCCCGGTCACCGGCGGGCTCCCGGCGAAGCTCCCGATGTATACGGCGGGCGCCGGCGACTTCAGCCCCGACGGAAAGCGGCTCGTCTACTCGCCCCTCTTCCGCGACTTCCGCACCTGGAAGCGCTACGAGGGGGGCTGGGCGCAGGACCTCTGGGTCTACGACCTGGCGGCTGGGACGCAGAAGGCGATCGCTGCGTCGAAGAGGACGGAGCGCGACCCGATGTGGATCGGAGAGGCGGTCTACTTCGTCTCCGACCGCGACGGCACGCTGAACCTCTACTCGGTCGGCGCCGACGGCTCGGGTCTCGAGCAGCTCACCCGTTCGACGACGTGGGACGTCCGCTGGGCCAGCTCGGACAACGCCGGAAAGGTCGTCTACGAGCTGGGCGGCGAGCTCCGGCTCTGGGACGTCGCGGCGAAGGCCGAGCGGGCGATCCCGATCACGGTCCCGAGCGACGGCCTCGCCTCGCGCCCGTCGCGCATCTCCGCCGAGAAGAACGTCGAGCGATTCGCGCTCTCGCCGAAGGGGGAGCGCGCTCTCTTCGTCGCGCGCGGCGACGTCTTCACGGCGCCGATCGAGAGGGGGCCGACGCGGAACCTGACCCGCTCCTCGAACGCGCACGACAAGCACGCGGCCTGGTCGCCCGACGGGAAGACGATCCTCTTCGTCTCCGACCGGACCGGCGAGGAGCAGCTCTTCACCGTCCCGCAGGACGGCTCGGCGAAGCCGACCCAGCTGACGACGACCTTCGGCTCGATGCTCTCGGCGCCGGTCTGGTCGCCCGACGGGGCCCGGGTCGCCGTCTCCGACAAGGACGGGAAGCTCTACGTCGTGAGCGTGGCCGACCGGAAGGTGAGGGAGATCGCCGACGACCGCTTCGGCGGCATCTTCGACTACACCTTCTCGCCCGACGGCGCGCATCTCGCGTTCTCGATGGGCGAGCACACGGGGATGCGCGTCCTCCACGTCTGGAGCGCCGCGGACGGGAAGGTGCGGAAGGTGACGAGCGAGATGTTCTCGTCGTTCTCGCCCGCGTGGGACCCGGAGGGGAAGGTCCTCTGGTTCCTCTCGAACCGCGAGTTCGCGCCGCAGATCTCCGACATCGAGTGGAACTACGCCGGCAACCGCCGGACCGGCGTCTTCGGCCTCGCGCTCCGGAAGGACGTCGCCGACCCGTTCGCCCCCGAGAGCGACGAGGTGACCGCCGGCGACGCGAAGAAGGACGACGAGAAGGAGAAGGACGCGAAGGCCGCCGACGCGAAGAAGGGCGACGGGAAGGAGACGAAGGAGGAAGAGACGAAGGCGCCGAAGCCGGTCGTCATCGATTGGGACGGACTCTCCTCCCGTGTCGTCCGTGTCCCGGTCGAGGCGGACAACCTCGACGGCCTCGAGGCGACGAAGACGGCGCTCCTCTTCACGAAGGAAGGGGCGCCGTTCTACGGGCGAGACTCCGATCGCGAGCCGGCGCTCGTGATCTTCGACCTGAAGGAGCGCGAGGAGTCCGACCTCGTCGCGAACGTCGACGGATGGGCCCTCTCGCACGACGGCTCGAAGGTCCTCGTCCGCGGCGGCGGCAAGGAGAAGGGATTCAAGCTCTGGGACGCCAGGCCGAAGGCGAAGGAGCCGAAGGGCGTCTCCACGAAGGAGCTCGCCGTCGACCGGGTTCCCGCCGAGGAGTGGGCGAACGTCTTCGACGAGGTCTGGCGCCGGTACCGCGACTTCTTCTACGTCCGCAACATGCACGGCTACGACTGGAAGGCGATCGGCGAGCGCTACCGGGCGCTTCTGCCGCACGTCTCCCACCGCTCCGACCTGACCTACCTCCTGGGCGAGATGGTCGCGGAGCTGAACGTCGGGCACGCGTACGTCGAGGAGGGGGACATCGAGCGTCCGTCGCGCGCGAAGGTCGGCCTCCCGGGCGCTCGCTTCGAGCTCGATGGGAAGGCGGGCCTCTACCGGATCGCGAAGGTCTTCCGCGGCCACAACGAGGAGCCGAAGTACCGCGCGCCCCTGACCGAGGTCGGGGTCGACGCGCGCGTCGGCGACTACGTCCTCGCCGTCGACGGCGAGCCGCTCGCCGGCGGCGACAACCCCTACCGCCTCCTGCAGCACAAGACCCACCCCGTGACCCTCACGCTCAACGCGAAGCCGACGACCGAGGGGGCCCGGAAGGTGACCTACCGGCCGGTCGAGAACGAGGCGAGCCTCCTCTACCTCGACTGGGTCCTCGGCAACGTGGAGAAGGTCTCGAAGCTCTCGAACGGCCGCGTCGGCTACCTCCACGTCCCCGACATGGGGGCGCCGGGGATCTACGAGTTCCTCAAGTGGTACTACCCGCAGATCCGGAAGGAAGGGCTCGTCGTCGACGTCCGCTCGAACGGCGGCGGGAACGTCTCGCAGTGGATCCTGGAGCGGCTCGACTCGAAGCTCCTCGGCACCCGTTTCGGCTTCTCGAGCGACCTCCCGATGACGTATCCCTACGCCGTCTTCCACGGCCACCTGGCCGCGCTCATCAGCGAGACCTCGGCGTCGGACGGCGACATCTTCCCGGCCCGCTTCCGGAAGGCGGGCCTCGGCCCTCTCATCGGGAAGCGGACGTGGGGCGGCGTCGTCGGCATCTCGGGGCGCGGGCCGCTCATCGACGGCGGCCAGGTCTTCGTCCCGCAGCAGGCGACGAACGACGTCGACGGGGCCTACATCATCGAAGGGGAGGGCGTCGCGCCCGACATCGAGGTCGAGAACGACCCGGCCTCCGTCGCGGCCGGCCGCGACCCGCAGCTCGAGCGCGGGGTCGCGGAGGTGCTTCGGGCGATCGAGCGGGAGCCGAGGACGCTCCCGAAGCGCCCCGCGGACCCGGTCAAGACGAAGTAGGCCCGCGGACGGGGCCGGCGGCGGGTCAGCGCCCGCCGCCGGCGGGCCGGGCGTCGGCGATCACGAGGAGACCGTCCGGCCTCCAGCCCAGGTCGAGGCCGACCGGAAGTATCCGCGACTCCCGGGCGGAGTAAAGGGGAATCCAGGGGAGTCCCTCGTCGAGGAGATCCGAGATCTCCCGGAGCCTCGCCAGCCTCTCCTCCGCCCGGGCAGCGGATGCGAGGCGCGCGAAGGCGGCGTCGACGGCGGCGCTCGAGAAGCCCGTCCTGTTCATCGAGCCGAGGCCGCGCGAGGCGTCCCGGGTGTGGAACGCGTTCCGAAGGGCCTGCCCCGCGTCGCGGCCGACGAACCAGCTGTAGAGGTAGAGCGGGCTGCCGCCCTCGATCCGGGCTGCGAAGTCCGCCGGGCGGCGGACGACGACGCGGAGCCGGATTCCGGCTTCGGCCGCCTGGGCCGCGAGGGCCTGGCCGGCACGGCGGGCGTTCGGGCCGACGTCGAGCTCGACCTCGAAGCCGCCGGGGTGCCCGGCCTCCGCGAGCAGGCGACGGGCCGCTGCCAGGTCGCGTGGGGGAGGCCGCCGTTGCGGGTCGTGCCCGAAGCTGCCCGGCGGGACGACGCGGCCGGCGGGCGTCCCGCCGGCAACCGTCCCCGCGGCGACGAGCGCGGGGAGGTCGAGGGCGAGGCGGAGCGCGCGCCGGACGCGGACGTCCGAGAGCGGACCGGCGCCGGC
>JAKPXO010000286.1 GCA_029567505.1 Acidobacteriota bacterium | reverse complement strand
CCAGGGCGGCGAGGGGAAGCTCCGAGCGGAGCGCGGGGTGCAGGGTCGCGTGGACCTCCTTCCAGGCGCCGCGGCGGTACGCGTCGAGGAACTCCCGGCAGGGAGGCTCCACGAAGGCTCGCTCCTCCGGCTCGAGTCTCGACGCGGGGAAGGAGACGAGGACGATCGTCGCCTGCCCGCCGCCGTCGACCGCGAGCGTGTAGCGCGCCGTCTCCCCCTTCTCGTCCACCGCGTCGCAATCGAAGGACCCTCCCGGCGGGACGGGTTTCGGGACGTCGCATTCGAACGTCGAGAAGCCGTGGCCGTTCGCCTTCGTGTAGACCGGCTCCACGAGGGAACGCGCGAGGGCGGAGACCTCGGCGGCCAGAGCCTTCCCGGCAGGCTCCGCCGGGGCCGGCGCGCCGGCGGCGAGGAGCGGAAGAGCGAGCAGCAGGGACGGCAGGACGTGCATGGAGATCTCCTCGACGAGTGCGCCGATCCGGCTTCGAGGCCGGGAGCTTTCGATGCGGCCGGCCCCGGCATCGGGCCGGCCGGGTCGGGTTGACGGAGCGATCACGTCCAGGGCGGGGCGTCCCTACAGGAGGACAGGGAGGACCGAGAAGGCTCCGAAGTGCACGGCAGAGACGAGCCAGGCCACGGTGAGCTCGTTCTCGACGCCCGGCGCCGGGCGGAACCGCCAGCTGAGCCTCGAGGGTCTCTTCCGAAAGATCCGGACGAGCGCGGATCGAAGGGACACGGCGAGAAACATGAGGATCATCAGCGATCCCCACATCCAGCCCTCGAAGGCGTCGGCGCGCAGGGCCAGCACCCAGAGCAGGACGACCGCCGCCGCCGCGGTGCCGTACGCGATCCTTCTCCCGACGTCTCGGGGCCCGTACGCGAGGCGGGTTGCCATCTTCTTCTCCGGAGGAGCGCAGCTTAGTACGGGCGCCGGCCGCGCCGTCCGGGAATCGAGCGCGATCCTCGGACCGCCTTGCTGCGATGCACACCGGAGGGGCGAGGAGGTCCTCCGGGTCGAGGCGGGCTGACCGGGAGGCCCGGGCTCCCGGAGACCTACGTCGCGCGTCCGTCCGGTTCCTGCTCCCCGTGCCGCGCCGTCAGGAGCGCCGCGGTGCCGAGCCCGCCGAGAACCGCGACGACGAGGACGGCGACGAGCTGGGTCCAGCCTCCGACCGTGGCCGGCCGGAAGAACGCGGCCGAGGCGGCGGCGAGGTCGAAGCCGGCGGCCGGATCCTTGCGGTACGCCTTCACCGCGACGAGGCCGATCATCCAGGCGCCGCTCGCGAGGAGCGTGACGATCGCTCCGAGGAGGCCGCGCCGGGCGATCTGGAGGGACGTCAGGCGGCGCCGCGGCCCCGCCGTCTCGACGGAGAAGACCGGCTCGCGCGTCCCGAGCGGCGCGAAACGCTGCAGCAGCAGGAGCCCCGGCACGCCCGCGGCGATCGTGAACCAGAAGAACGTCCGCCAGCCGGCGGCGTCGACGATCAGGCCGGTGATCGGGCCGCCGAGGATGCGGGGCAGGCCGAAGAGCGACGAGAAGAGGGCGTACTGCGTGGCCGAGAACCGCTTCTCCGTCATCCGGAGGAGCAGCACGCCGAACGCTCCCATCCCGAGGCCGCTCGTGAGCATCTCGAACGCCATGGCGCCGTACATGACGGCGCGCCCGCCCGGCTGGTAGGTGATCAGGACGTAGCCGATGTTCGAGAAGACCTGCAGGAAGCCGAAGGCCCAGAGGGCGTTCCCGAGACCCAGCCGGGTGCAGGCGACGCCGCCGAGGAACGTGCCGGCGATCGTCAGCGCGACGCCGGCGGTCCCGAGGACGAAGCCGCGGTCGAACTCGCCGTACCCCATGTCGATGAGGAACGGGCGGAGGAGCGACTGCGAGAGCGCGTCGGCCAGCTTGTAGAGGACGACGAAGACGAGGATCTCGACGGCGCGGTGGCGGGAGAGGCACTCGAGGAAAGGCAGCCAGACCGCCTCGCGGAGCGTCCGCGGCGCCGCGACGGGCTCTTCCGGCTCCGGCGACCTCCAGGTGACGAAGACGAGCGGCAGGTAGACGAGCCCGAGGAGGAAGTTGACGGCCCCCCAGCCGAGGCTCGCCGCCGCCCAGATCGAGAGGCCTCCGGAGAGGGTCATCGCCGCCCGGTACATCCCGGTCCGAAGGCCGACGGCGACGCCATGCTCCTCCTTCCGGAGGACGTCGACCGCGTAGGCGTCGATGGCGATGTCCTGCGTCGCGGCGGCGAGCGCCACGCCGAGCGTCAGGGCGAGCGCGACCCAGGGCGTCTCGGGTCGGTCCCCGACGCCGGCGAGCCCGAGGCCCGAGAGCGCGAGGGCGACCTGCGCGACGGCGATCCATCCCCGCCGCCGGCCCCAGAACGGCAGGCGGAAGCGGTCCATGAGGGGCGACCAGAGGAACTTGAACGTCCAGGGGGCCTGCGCGAGCGTGAAGAGGCCGACGACGCGGATGTCGACCCCGATCGAGCGCATCCAGTCGGGGATCGCGATCCAGACGAGGCCGAGCGGCAGCCCCGAGGAGAACGACAGCGCCACGACCGCCGCGACCCGCGACAGCGTCCCCCTCGGGGCCCCTCCCGACGCCGTCGCGCCCGGCTCGCTCATGGACGGTGGATTGTACGGTCGGGGCGAGGCCGCGGCAGGGCAGGAATACGCGGTCTCCGCGCGTCGTTCTCTGTCGGGTGACCGATCCGCTTCGACACCTCCGGACCGCCCTGCTAGCCTGTCCGGACGCCACGACCGCGCCGCGCCCGCCCCGGGGGCGGTGAGGAGCGGCACGGAGGCCCGATGACCCGTCCCGCCCTCGTCGTCCTGTCGACCGTCCTCGCGTCCCTCCTCTCCGGCTGCGGACCCGACTCCAGCGCGGCCGCGCCCGCTGCCCCTCCGCCCCAGGTGCGGACGCTCCGCCTCGCGCCGGAGGACGTCGTCCTCACGACGACCGTCGTCGGGACGCTCGAGCCGGCGGCGCGCGTCGTCGTCGCGGCGCAGGAGGAGGGCGTCGTCACCGCCGTCGCCGTCCGCGAGGGGGACCGCGTCGCCGCGGGAGACCTCGTCGTGAAGCTCGACGACCGGAGGATCCAGGCCGAGCTGGCGGAAGCGGAGGCGCGGCTCCTCGACGCGAAGGCCCAGGCCCGGCGCGCGAAGGCCCTCGAGGGGGACGGCCTCATCTCGCCGTCGGACGCCGACACGATCCGGGCTTCCGAGGCGATGGCGGAGGCGCGGGCCGAGCTCCTGCGCACGCGAGCCTCGTTCACGCGGATCACGGCGCCCGTTTCCGGAGTCGTCCTCGCGCGGCGCGTGGAGGTCGGGAACCTCGCCTCGGCCCGGACGCCGCTCGTCGAGCTGGCGGCCGGCGCGGGCCTGCTCCTTCGCGTCCCGGTCTCCGAGCTGGAGGTCATCCACCTTCGGCCCGGGGACGCGGCGACGGTGAGGGTCGACGCGCTCCCGGACGTCTCGATGGCCGCCCGCATCGCCCGGATCTTCCCGGCCGCCGAGGGGACGACGCGGCAGGTGACGGTCGAGCTCTCTCTCGTCGATCCCCCGGCCGCCGTCCGGCCGGGGTTCCTCGCACGAGCCCGCATGGTCCTCGAGAAGCGGAAGGGGGTCCTCCTCGTCCCCGAGGCGGCGCTTCAACGCGGCTCGGAGACGCCCCACTTCGTCTGGGTCCTGGACGGCGACACGGCCCGCGTCCGCCCCGTCGAGCCGGGCGAGCGGGTGGACGGCCGGGTCGTCGTCCGCAAGGGGCTCGCGGCCGGCGACGAGGTCGTGGTGGAG
>JAKPXO010000277.1 GCA_029567505.1 Acidobacteriota bacterium | reverse complement strand
GCGCGCCAGCAACTCGTCGAAGGTTCCGTCCTCGGCGACGCGCCCCTCCTCGACGACGAGGATCCGGTCGGCCCGGCGGATCGTGCCCAACCGGTGGGCGATGACGAGGACGTTCCTGCCGCGGAAGAGCTCCTGCAGGGCGGTCCGGACGAGTTCCTCGGACTCGTTGTCGAGGGCCGAGGTCGCCTCGTCGAGGATGAGGAAGCGCGGATCGAGGAGCATGCACCGCGCGATGGCGAGCCGCTGCCGCTGGCCGCCCGAGAGCTGCCCGCCCCCCTCGCCGACGCGGTGGTTGATCCCGCGGGGGAAGGACCGCACGAAATCGGCCGCCCGCGCCTTCTCGAGAGCCGCCCATATCTCCTTCTCCGACGCGCCGGGCCGGGCGTACCGGAGGTTGTCCGCGACCGTCTCGTCGAAGAGGAACGGATCCTGCAGGACGATGCCGAAGAGCGACCGGTAGGGGCGCAGGGGGAACGCCCGGATGTCCATCCCGTCGAGCAGGATCGCGCCGCGGTCCGGGTCGTAGAAGCGCATGAGGAGGTTGGCGATCGTCGTCTTGCCGCCGCCGCTCCGGCCGACGAGGGCCACGGTCTTCCCGGCCGCGAACCGGAGGTTCATGCCCGTGACGACGGGGGTCGGCCCGTAGCCGAACGTCACGTCCCGGAACTCGATCTCGCCGCGCACCGTCTCCGGCAGGGGCCGAACGGGCGCGTCGGCCACCGTGCTGTGGGTGTCGAGGACGGTGAAGAGCTGGTCGAATCCGACCCGGGCCGAGGAGAACTGGCCGTAGACGTTGGCGAGCTGGCCGATCATCGAGATCAGCTGGTCCTGGTAGCCGATGAACGCGACGAGCGTCCCGAGCGGCATCTTCCAGTGGAAGACGGCGTACGCGCCCGCCATGATGACGGCCGCCTTGATGACGTAGCCGAGCCCCTCGGTGATGAAGTGGAGCTTGAGCCCCTCCTTCTCCGCCTCGATGAACTTGAGCTGCATCGTCCAGACGCGGGTGTCGAAATCCGCCTGGACGCGGTCCTCCATGGCGAAGGCCTGGATGGTCCGCGTCCCCCGGAGCTTGTCCATGATGTACTGGGTGACGGCCATGACCTGTTCCGTGCGGGCCGCGCTCTTCTCGTGGATGCGGGGGGCGAGCGTCCGGGCGGCGGTCACGTACGAGACGGCGCCCAGCAGGATGACGAGCGTCATCGGGACGCTGAGGGAGAGGCAGAAGACGAGGCTGAAGACGAAGCCGGAGAGGTAGACGGGCAACTGCGTCCCCATCAGGTCGAAGAACATGCCGATGCTGGTGATGGAGGTTCCGAAGACGCGCTCGTAGAGAAAGCCGGACGGGAACCGGTTGTGGAACCGGAGGCAGAGGTGCTGGACGTGGGAGAAGCCCTGCGACCGCAGGTGGTAGACCAGATCCTCCCGGAGGCGCATGATCTTCGTTCGCCCGATGTACCAGAAGAGCATCCGGAGCGACTGCGAGAGGAGGAAGAACCCCATCGCCGCGGCGATGGGGCCGACCTTCGCCTGCGGGATCATGTCGATGACGTACTTGACGAAGAGCGGCATCACGGAGACCGCCAGCCCCACGGCGGCCATGAGGACCGCCGCGAAGAGGAGCCGCCAGACGCGCCGCCGGA
>JAKPXO010000221.1 GCA_029567505.1 Acidobacteriota bacterium | reverse complement strand
GACGAGCTCGACCGCGTCGAGGCGGGCGCGATCGACACCGAGAACGGGGAGCGAGCGGTGCGAGTCGACGTTCGTGTCGCCGTGCCCCGGGAAGTGCTTCAGCGTCGCGAGGACGCCTCCTTCCTGGAGCCCCGCGACGGTGGCCGCGACGAAGCGCCCAACCGCTTCCGGCTGCTCGCCGAAGCTCCGGACGTTGATGACCGGGTTGTCGGGGTCGTTGTTGACGTCGGCGACCGGAGCGAAGACGACACGGATGCCGAGGGCGCGTGCGGCCTGCGCCGTCGCGCGGGCCCGTCGCGCGGCGAGTGCGAGGTCACCCGTCGCCGCGACCGCCATCGCCGACGGCCCGAGGACGAGGTCGGGGAATCGCATCCCGGGCCCTGCCTCGAGGTCCGCGGCGACGAGGAGCGGGAGCTTCGCCTTCGCATTCAGCCGGTGATTCAGGTCGGCGGTCTCGAGCGGCGTCCCGAGGAACCAGATGACGCCGCCGACCCCCTCCTCCGAGACGAGACGGGCGAGCTCGAGGTACTCGGGGTCGTCCTCGGCGCGGTAGACGCCGCGCGAGGCGACCATCACGACCTGCGCGGCCTTCTCGCGCAGCGTCAGCGCGGCGACGGCGGGGGCGCGCCGGGGGAGGGATCCGGCTCGGGCGGCGCCGGAGGACCCGGGGCCGGGCCGGCCCGTCGAGCAGGACGCGAGCGTCCCGAGGAGCGGGAGGAGGAGGAGGAGGGCGAGCGGGCCGCCGGAGGTCCGACGGCCCGCCGCGAGAGGTCTGTCGGCGTGCGTCACGGCGGCCGAATCATAGGCTCGGCCGCCGCGGCGCGGGGCTCACGGCACGATCATCGGAACGAAGCTCCCGTCGTCGTTCCCCTGGTCGTTCAGGACGCCGTAGGCGAGGAACTGGTCGGAACCCGCGACGCGCCGGATGCGCGCGTAACCCTGGGTCACGCCGAAGCGTGCGAGCGCGGAGTCGAACTGGAGGAACTGCCCCGGCGCGAGCGTGCAGGGAGAGCACTGCGGCTCCTTCCCGAGCTCGCTGCCGCTCGGCCCGAAGTAGGTCACCTCGAGCTGGAGCGGCTCGACCTGCCCTCCGAGCGCGTGTCCGACGGCGAGGTTCGCCCGGGTGCCACCTTCCTGGCCGCGGGTGCCGGCCTGCTGGAGGCCGTAGACCCAGGCTTCCGTGTCGGCTGCGTCGCCGATCGGCGTGTAGCCGTAGGCGAGGCCGAGGAGGCCGCCGGCTCGCGTCGTCGTCGTGCGGACGCCGAGGAAGCCGTCGCTCGTCGGGATCGGCGCCTGCGTGTCGCTCTGGTCCTCCCGGAACTGCCCGTCGAGGAACTGCGCGAAGACGCTCGCGACGGTCCCTGCGGGAGCGCTGAAGCCGATGCGCCGGAGCTCCGCGACGACGTTCGGGACGGTGAACTGAGAGCGCGCGGGGAGGTCGAAGTAGCCCCAGTCGGGGACCGGGGTCGTCCGCGGGACGAGGGCGAAGAGCCCGGAGATGTCACGGCTCGTCCGGTTCGCGAACGTCATCTCGGAGGAGTAGCCGGCCGCCTCGAGGACGACGGGGACGAGGGCCGCGGAGGTCCGGGAGGGCGTGTCGTTCGGGACCATCGGGACGAAGGCGCCGTCTCCGTTCAGGTTGTCGTTGAGGACGCCGTAGCAGACGAACTGGTCCGAGCCCGACGTCCGCCGGACGACCGCGTAGCCGTACGTCAGGCCGCGCGAAGCGAGCGGCGTCGACTTCTGCTCCCACTGGAACGGAGCGAGGTCGAGGAAGTCCTTCGTCGGGTGCGCGGCGCCCGTGTCGCCGTTGTAGTAGGTCACCTCGAGCCGGACGGCGCTTAAGCCGCCCCCGCCGGCATTGACGCACGCGAGGTTCGAGCGGGTCCCGGCGCTTCCGGCCGCGGAGGTCTGCTGGAGGCCGAAGACGAACGCCTCGCCCGAGGCGGCTCGCCCGAGCGGCGTGGCGGGGAAGGCGAGGCCGAAGCGGCCGATGACCCCCTTCGCGCGGAGGTCCGCCGTCGCCGGCGTCGTCACCCGGACCTGCGCGCCGAACTGAACGAGGTTGTCGGCGCCGCGCACCTCGATCCGCAGAGAGGCGGTCTTGTTCCCGGCCGGCACGCTCATGCCGGTCGAGGCCTGGAGGAACGCGAAGATGTCCGGGTGGATCTGCTGCCCGGGCGGCAGCGAGTAGGTGGACGACGCCTCGAACGAGCCCTTCACCCGGAAGGTGAGGTTGAGCGTCCGGCCGGAGCGGTTCGTCAGGGTCAGCTCGGAGGTGAAGAAGGCTCCGCCGGCACCGCTCGACGTCAGGACGATCGGCAGGAGGTAGGTGTAGGCGTCCCCGGTCCCGGTCGAGCCGTAGGAGACGGTCACTCCCCTCGTGACGGACCGGCTCCCCGCCCCGTTGGCGGCGGTCAGCGTGACGGAGTAGGTGCCCGGGTTTCCCCAGACCTTCGTCGGGTTCTGGGCCGTGGAGGTGGTCCCGTCCCCGAAAGACCAGCTCCAGGTGGCGGCCCCTCCCTGCGTCCGGTCGGAGAAGGAGACCGACTGCCCGGGCTTGGGCTGCGCGGGGGCGAAGGAGAAGTCGGGCGTGGGGGGCGAGGTCGGCGACGGCGTGCCGCCGGCGGGGTTGATCTCCCACATCCCGCGGCCCCAGGTCGCCGCGCGGAGGCGGCTCCCGTCGGGCGAGAAGAGAAGGTAGGAGACCCAGGTCGCGGGGAAGTCGTCGCCGAACCGGCTCCACGACTGACCCTTGTTCGTCGAGCGGAATATCCCGTACTTCGTCCCCGCGAACATCAGGTTCGGGTCGGTCGGGGAGAAGACGAGGCTGTCGACGGGTGCGAAGAAGGTGAAGGAGCCCCCGGCGTACGTGATCGGGACGCCGATCCCCGAGCTGGCCGGGGAGGCGGTCTGCTGCTGCTGGTTGAGGCCGGCGATCCGCCAGATGACGTGCCGGCCTTGACCCTGGACGACCTCCGTGGCGCTCTCGAGCCCGACGTAGAGAGCATTGCCGTCGGCGGGGTCCCACGCGATCGCGTTCACCTGGCTGCCGATGTTGACGAGCGATCCGTTCTGGAAGCCGTTCAGGGTGTAGACGACGTAGCCGGCCGCCGTCCCGAAGGCGACGCGGTTCCGGTCCGTCGGGCGGATCGAGATGGAGGAGCAGCTCGCCCAGCCCTTCTGCACGTTCGGACAGGGTTGCGCGGAGACGCCGTCGGAGCAGAAGTACTCGGCGAAGACCGGCTGCCAGTCGGACGGGGTCGCGGCGCCGTTCGAGGTCCGGTAGATCCGGTCGGTCATGGTGTAGAGGACCCGCGGGTCGACCGGGTCCATCGCGAGCCGGGAGCGGAACGAGGTGACCGGCGGGACGGAGCACTGATCCTCGGTCTGCGCGTCGGCGGGACAGGTCGTCAGGCGGAACGACTCTTCGCTCTCTCCTCCGTCGTCGGCGCGGGAGGTGTAGCCGTTGAAGTTCGTCGCGTAGACGATGTTCGGGT
This sequence comes from Acidobacteriota bacterium, assembly GCA_029567505.1. Classification (GTDB taxonomy): domain Bacteria; phylum Acidobacteriota; class Thermoanaerobaculia; order UBA5066; family UBA5066; genus UBA5066. Next base: position 90,329 of record JAKPXO010000221.1, on the reverse strand, counting down.
TCTGGGGGTTGACGGCGCAGTCGTAGCCGTCGCCGTAGAAGATCCGCTTCCAGGCGCTGGTGCTGTCGCCGGAGAGGCGCATCGTCCCGTTGTCCTGCGTCCCCGCGTAGAGCCGGTACGGGTCGGTCGGGTGCTGCGCGAGCGAGGAGAACATCCGCGCGACGACGCCTTCGTTCTTCCAGATGAAGGAGCGGCCTCCGTTCGTGGAGCGGAAGAGGCCGCCGTCAGTCCCCATCCAGAAGCTCGAAAGGCCCGGCTCGAAGGCGATGACGTTCACGTCCGCGTGGCAGAACTGCGGGTGCCGCTCGGGGAGGGTCCACTGCGAGATCTGGGTCCAGGAGAGGCCGCCGTCCTCGGACCTCCAGGTGTCGAGGCCCCCCGCGATGAGCCGGTCGCGGTTCGTCGGGTCGACGGCGAGGCCGAGGAAGGTCCAGCCCTGCGTGCCGGAAATGAGCGGATAGCCCTGCCCGGCGGGGGGGCCGAGCGCGACGCCCCAGTTCTGCCCGCCGTTGTCGCTCCGGAGGACGCCGACCTGCGAGTAGCCGCGCTGCTGGTCGTAGCCGGCCACGAGCCAGTAGATCCGGTTCGGGTCGGACGGGGCGATGGCGACGAGGGAGCGGATCGGGATGCCGTTGAAGCCGACCTGCTGGGCGATGTCCTCGAACGCCACCTGCCAGGTGCTGCCGGCGTCCGTCGAGACGGCGAGGCCACCCCAGAGCCCGGCCCAGAGGACGTTCGGGTTCGCCGGGCTGCGGGCGATGTTGACGCCCTGACGGCGCCACTCGAGCCCCTCGCCGGTCGCCGGGAGGCGGTTCGACCAGGTCCGGCCGCCGTCGGTCGAGCGGAAGATCCCGTTCGCCGTCCCCAGGACGACGTCCTCCGGGTTCGACGGGTGAACGTCGAGGTCGTAGGAGTAGACCGACGGGATGACGTCGAAGGCTCCTCCGGCCACGGAGATGGTGTTGAAGCTCCAGGTCGAGCCGCCGTCGTTCGAGCGGAGCGTCCCGAGGCCGATGACCTGCGAGCCGCTCAGCGGCGACTGCTCGCCGGTCGCCGCGTAGACGACGTTCGGGTTCGACGGGGCGACGGCCACGGCGCCGAACGTCAGGAGCGGCAGGTCGTCCGTCAGGTTGACGGGGTTCGCGTAGTCGGCCCCCGGCCCGCCCTGGCGCGTCAGGAGCCAGATCCCGCCGTTCGCCGTCGCGACGTAGAGCTTCGACCCGTCGCGCGTGAAGGCGTAGTCGCGCACCCGTCCCGCGTCCGTCGTCGGCCCGAGCGATTTCCAGCCGGCCGCCGCGAGCGTCGCGTTGAGCGGCTGCGGCTCCCCGTCGGGCGTCCGGAAGCGGAGACGTTCCCGGTACATCTCCTGCGCCACCGACCGGAGGATCGGCGCGGCGGGGATCTCCGCACGTTCGAGCCGCTCCCATTCGCGTCGCGCCTCCCAGTAGCGCCGTCCCTCGTGGGTCGCTTCCTTCTCGTGCGCCCTCTCGGTCGGGGCGCCGAGGAGGACGAGGTTCGGGAGGTTCCTCTTGCCGGAGAACGGGATCGGCCCGTCCAGGACCGGGGGCGCCGTCGGCCCGGCCGCCATGGCCGAGTCGGCGGCGAAGAGCAGGGCGCTGGCGACGAGGAGGAAACGACGGCGATGCTGCATGGAAACCTCCCGCATCGGGGCCGCCCCGGGCGGCCCCCTTCCGATCGAACGGCTTCGGATTTGGCGGGATGCTAACGGAGACGGGTCGCGGAGGGGAGCACGAGCTGCGTCGGGCGATGACGCAGATCACCCTCCCCGGACGTGGCCGTCCTTCGGGCGGCCGACCCCCGGCGACGGTTCAGGCTTCGGGAACGCCCTCCGGCTCGCTCCGGTGGAGCTCCTCCCACGTGCCCCGCCTCCGGATCACCCGGACCGCGTCGCCGTCGACGAGGACCTCGGCCGGGAGCGGTCGGGCGTTGTACTCGCTCGCCATGACGAAGCCGTAGGCGCCGGCGTCGAGGAAGGCGACGAGGTCGCCCGCGGCGGGCCGCGGGAGGAGGCGCGCTTCGGCGAGGATGTCGCCCGTCTCGCAGACGTCGCCGGCCACGTCGAGGAGCATCGGCTCCCCGTCGCGACCGACGATCCGGACTCGGTGCGCCGCGCCGTAGAGCGCCGGACGCATCAGCGTGTTGAAGCCGGCGTCGACGTTGACGAAGGTCTTCACGGGAGTGGTCTTCACGGAGTTGACGCGCGCGAGCATCAGCCCGGCCTGCGCGACGAGGTAGCGCCCCGGCTCGATCCAGAGCTCGGGCTCGTAACCCAGGCGGGAGACCTCGTCGTCCCAGATCGGCTTCAGGGCGCGCGCGAGGTCCTCCGGAGTCATGACCTCCTGCCCGTCCGCGAAGGGGATGCCGAGGCCGCCGCCGAGGTCGACGAAGGAGAGCGTCAGCCCGAGCTCGTCCTTCAGCTCGCGCACGAACGCGAGCATCCGGCGGGCCGTCTTCTCGTACCCCGCGGTCTCGGTGATCTGCGAGCCGATGTGGCAGTGGACTCCGGCGATCGCGAGGGCCGGGAGCGCCCGGGCCTTCGCGTAGGCCGCGCGGGCATGCCCGCCGTCGAGGTGGACGCCGAACTTCGACTCGGGGATGCCGGTGTTGATCTGGTGAAGGGTGTCGGGGTCGACTCCGGGATTGATCCGGAAGGAGATCCGCGCGGTCGTCCCGAGGCGAAGCGCGGCGGCGGAGACCTGCTCGAGCTCGTCGAGGTTGTCGACGTTGAGGAGGACGTCGTGCCCGAGGGCGAAGTCGATCTCCGAGGGACTCTTGGAGGAGGAGGTGAAGAGGATGTCATGGCCCGTGGCACCGGCCCGGAGCGCCGCCCGGATCTCACCTTCCGACACGACCTCGGGCGCGAGCCCCTCGGCGAGGAGCTGCCGCACGATCTCGACGTTCGTGTTCGCCTTCAGGGCGTACCGCAGCGCGAGGCGCGGGAATCGGGGCGCGAACGCCGCGTAGAGCGCGCGCGCCCTCTCGCGGATCGTCTCGGCGTCGTAGACGTAGAGCGGCGTGCCGTGCCCGGCGGCGAGCCGGGTCAGCGCCGACACGGCCTCGGGGTGGGCCGCTTCGCCCGCGCGGATGCGGAGGAGGCCGTCGCGCAGCGTCATCGGGGGCCTCTTCGAGCGCCCGTGCGGTCGAGGGCGGGGAGCGGAAGGACGGCCGGGGGCGCGGGCGCTGCGTTCTTTCTCATGGGGCCGGGCGATTCTGCGGCGCCCCGGCCCCGCGGTCCAGCCGACGCGGCCTAGAATCGGACTGTGAGAACACGCCGCAGCCTGCTCTCCGAGGCCGCCCTCGCGTCGGCCTTCCTGGCGCTGCCCCGATCCGCCCGCGCGGCGGCGCCGCCATCCGGCCCGGTCCGGCCGAAGTCTCTCGCTCCGGGCGCGCGGGTCGCGCTCGTCTCGCCGGCGAGCCCCGGGGCGGAGGCGGAGTCCGCCGTCATCGCCGAGGAGGTCGTCGCCTCGCTCGGCCTCCTCCCGAAGCGGATGCCGGCGGCCGCCCGGCAGACGATGTACCTCGCCGGGACGGACGCGGAGCGGGCCGCCGACCTGAACGCCGCGTTCCGCGACCCGTCGATCGACGCCGTCTGGTGCATCCGCGGGGGTTACGGCTCGGGGCGGCTGCTGCCGCTCCTGGACTGGGAGACGATTCGCAGGAACCCGAAGCCGCTGCTCGGATTCAGCGACATCACCGCGCTCCTGAACGGCTTCTACGCGAAGACGGGGCTCGTCACGTTCCACGCGCCGACCTGCTCGGAGAACCTCTCCGACTACACGCTCGCCGAGCTCAAGCGCGTCGTCTTCACGCCGGAAGCGGCCGGTGTCGTCGCCGCCGCCCCGCCCGCCGAGCCGAAGGAGGGTTTCGTCGACCGAGAGGACCGGCTGCGCCGGATCGCCCCCGGGAGCGGCCGGGGCCGCCTCGTGGGCGGGAACATCAGCGTCTTCTCGATGCTCGTCGGGACACCCTGGGAGCCGCCGCTCGCCGGCTCGATCCTCTTCCTCGAGGAGGTGGGGGAGGAGCCGTACCGGATCGATCGCTGGCTGACGCACCTCGTCCTGACGGGACGCCTCGCGAAGTGCGCCGGGATCGTCTTCGGCAAGTTCAAGGACTGCGGTCCGGGCGACGAGGGGAGCTACCAGGGGACCTGGACCTGGCAGGAGGTCGTCGCCGACCGCCTCGGGAAGCTCGGCATTCCGGTCCTCGCGGGCCTCCGCTTCGGGCACGTCGCCGACAAGTCGACCCTCCCGGTCGGCGTCCTCGCCGAGCTCGACGTCGCCGCCGGGACCCTGTCGCTCCTCGAGCCCGCCGTCTCGTGAGGGAGGGGCGCCGGGCACGCCGGGCGGGGCGGGCCGCACGGGCGCTCCTCCTCGCGGTCTCCCTGGCGCCTTCGGTCGCGAGCGCGGGGCCGGACCGCGCGCCGGCCGGGCTCCCGCGCGTCCTCGACGGCGGCTGGCGCGCGGCCGACGCCGATCCCCCCGACGGAATCGCGGGGATCGACCGGCTCGACTTCCGTCCCGCCGACCCGGTCTCGGACCAGGCCCCGCGCGGCGAGGTCCGCTGGTATCGGATCCTCGTCGACCTCTCGCCGTTCGTGGGGCAGCCGCTCGCGTTCGCGGCGGACGGCCTCCGCGACGTCGACGAGGCGTGGTTCGACGGCGTCCCGATCGGCGGCTTCGGAGCGTTCCCGCCCGGCCCCGAGACGGCGCACTTCGTCGCGCGCGTCTACCCGCTGCCGACCGACCGCGTCGACGAGGCCGGGCCGCGGGAGCTCGTCCTCAGGGTCTGGCACGGGAAGAGGGACGGAAGCGTCTTCCGTTCGCCTCCCGTGATCGACCGGCTCGACCGGCTCGAGAGGAGCCGATCGCTCCGCGACCAGAGCCTCGTCCTCTTCGTCTCCGCGGCCTTCGTCGTCGCCGGCCTCCTCTTCCTCTTCGCGTTCCACGCGCGAAGCCCTGCGGACTACCTGCTCTTCGCCGGCTTCGCCGTCGCCCTCGGGCTCTGGGTGACGACGGGGCACTCGCGCTGGGGTGAGCTCCCGTTCCCGCTCTCGACCGTCTTCCGGGCGGGACTCGTCGCGCTCTCGGCCACCGCGGTCTGCTACGGGGCGGCGATGCTCCGGTTCCTGGGCGGGATGCGCCCCGTCCACCGGGTCCTCCTCCCGGCGCTCGGCCTCCTCGCGCCCCTCGCGGTCTTCCTGCCCGACGCCGAGGACCTCGTCCTGCCCGTCTTCGTCTTCCGCTGGGTCTTCGCGGCGCTCCTCGTCGACCTCCTCGTCCGGTTCGGCATCGCGGCGTTCGGACGGCGACGGCTCGCGCGGACGGATCTCCTCGGCCACGTCGCCTTCGTTCTCGCCGCGGTCCCCGTCGCCGGTCTTCTTCCCGGAGCTGAGCTGCCCCGGATCGACCTGTCGGGCCGCGTCCTCATGTTCGGCCTCCTCTTCCTCGGCCTCGCCTCGACCGTCCTGCTGCGCATGTCGGAGGAGATCCGGCGGTATCGCGTCGCGGGGCTGACGGATCCCGGGACGCGCCTCTGGAACCGCGAGGCGCTCTACGACGAGATCGCCGAGCGGGGAGAGGCGGTTCGCCGGGGCAAGGGGGCGGGCTTCGGTCTCCTCCTCGCCGACCTCGACCGGTTCCGCGAGTGGAACGACACGAAGGGGCGGGTCGCGGGGGACCGGGTCCTCCTTCGGGCGGCCCGGGCCCTGATCGACGCCTCCAGGCCGAACGACCTCGTCGCCCGGTACGGCGGCGACGAGTTCGCCGTGGTCGTCGGGGACGTGGATCGCGTGTCGCTCCCCGCGCTCTCCGAGAGGCTGCGCAGCGCGATCGGGGAGGCGGTGAAGGACGAGAGCGGCGGGCTCCTCACGAGCGCCTCGATCGGCACGGAGCTCTACGACCCGGAGCGTCACCGGACGCCCGAGGACCTCCTCCGCGAGGCGGACCGGGCTCTCTGGGAGGCCCGGGAGAGATCGCGCGGGACGACGCCGACGGTTCGCCAGACGCCGTCCGGCAAGTGGTCCCTGCGTCTCTGATCGGTTCCGTAGACTCCGTCACCGTGACGAAGCACGTCCGGCGACTCGCCCTGCCGCTCTCCGCGCTCCTCCTCTCGATTCCGATCCGGGCCGACGGCCCGCTCCCCGTCGACACGCGGGCGGCCGTCGGGGCCCTCGCCGCGAGGGGAGCCTCTCCGACCCGAGCGGTCGAGTGGGTCCGGCGGCTGACGGACGAGGTGGGCGCCCGGCCCTCCGGCTCGCCCGGCGACCGGGCCGCGATCGCCTGGGGCCAGGCGCTCCTCCGGGAGCTCGGGTTCGTGCGCGTTCGAGCCGAAGAGGTCCCGGTGAGCGTCTGGGAGAGGGGCGTCGAGACGGCGGAGGTCGTTGCGCCGTTCCGCCAGCCGCTCGTCGTCACGGCGCTCGGGGGAAGCGTCGGCACGCCAGCGGAAGGGATCGCGGCGTCCGTCGTCCGCATGGAGTCGCTCGAGGCGCTGGAGGAGGCCGTGAAGGCCGACCCGGACGTCGTCCGGGGTCGGATCGTCTTCTTCGCGCGGCGGACGATGAAGGCGGGCCAGGGTCCGGGCTACGGCGCGAACGTCCCGATGCGGACGACCGGGGCCGCGAAGGCGGGTCCGCACGGCGCCGTCGCCGTCCTCGTCCGCTCCGTCGGGACGTCACGGAGCCGCTTCGCTCACACGGGCTCGACGCGCTACGAGGCTGGCGGGCCGCGCATCCCGGCAGCGGCGGTCTCGAACGCGGACGCGGACCTCCTCGAGAGGCTCCTCGCGCGCGGGCCTGTGACGGTGCGGCTTGTTCTCGGCTGCCGGCCGCTCCCCGACGGGACCTCGGCGAACGTCCTGGGGGAGGTGAGGGGGCGGGAACGCCCCGACGAGGTCGTCGTCCTCGGCGCCCACCTCGACTCCTGGGACCTCGGGACCGGGGCCGTCGACGACGGCGCCGGCTGCGCCATCGCGATCGAGGCGGCGCGCCTGATCGCGGAGGCTCCGAGGCGGCCGCGCCGGACGATCCGCGTCGTCCTCTTCGCGAACGAGGAGAGCGGCGGGGCGGGCGGGCGCGCGTACGCGGAGAGACACGCGGCGGAGCTGCCAAAGCACGCGGCGGCTTTCGAGGCCGACAGCGGGACGGGAACGCCGCTCGGATTCTCGTGGAACGCCGCGGGAACGCTCGAGCCGGCTCTCGCCGCCGTCGCCGAGCTCCTTCGTCCGCTCGGCGCCGAAGGGCTTCGAAAGGGCGGGTACGGCGGAGTCGACGTGGCGCCCATGGCCCCGGCCGGCGTCCCTCTCTTCGGGCTTCGGCAGGACTCTTCCACCTATTTCGACGTCCACCACACGGCCGACGACACGTTCGACAAGATCGAGCCCGCCTCGCTCGACCGGTCCGCCGCGGCGATGGCCGCGATGGCCTACGCGTTGGCCGACCTGCCCCGGATCCACGCGCGGCCGGCGGAGCCGGCGACGGAGGGCCGGTGACCCTCCCGTCGCTCCCCTCTCTCCCGGCGGCCGGCGGCGCCCCCGCCGCCGCCCCGCCCCCGGCCGGTCCCGAGGTCGAGCTCGCCATCGCCGGCATGCACTGCGCCTCGTGCGTCGGGCGGATCGAGACCGCCCTCGGGAGGGTGCCGGGAGTCTCGCTCGCGGTCGTCGATCTCCTCTCGGGGCGGGCGCGCGTTCGCCTCTCCGACCCGTCGCTCCCCGTCGAGCGGCTCCTCGAGGCGGTCGTCTCCGCAGGCTACGAGGCGAAGCCGGCGGCGAGCGGAGAGTCGACGGGGCTCGAGGAGCTCGTCGACGCCGAGCAGGCGGAGCGGGCGTCTCAGCTCGCGGCGCTGACGCGGAAGGCCGCGTTCGCCGGCGTTGTCGCCGTCCCCGTCGCGCTCCTCTCGATGGCCGAGGTGACGTTCCCGGGGCGGGACGTCCTCTTCCTCGTCCTCACGGCGCTCGTCCTCGCCGTCCCCGCGCGTGACATCCTCGTCTCCGGAGCCCGCGCCGCCGCGCGCCTCGCCCCCGACATGAACACGCTCGTCGCCCTCGGCACGACCGCGGCGTTCCTGACCTCCGCGGCGGCGACGCTTTTCCCGGGCGCGCTCCACGCGGAAGGGGAGCACGCGCCGGTCTACTACGAGGCGGCCGTCGTCGTCGTCGCTCTCGTCCTCCTCGGCCGCTTCCTCGAGGAGCGGGCGAAGGGGAGGGCGGGGGAGGCGATCCGCGCGCTCGCGCGGCTCGGGGCGCGAAAGGCCCGCCTCGTCCGTGACGGGGGCGACGTCGAGGTGCCGCTCGAGCGGGTCCGCGCGGGCGACCTCCTGCGCGTCCTGCCAGGCGAGAAGGTGCCGACGGACGGCGTCCTCGTCGAGGGCTCGACGGCGGTCGACGAGTCGCTCGTGACGGGAGAGTCGATCCCTCTCGAGAAGGAGCCGGGCGACCCGCTCCTCGGCGCCACCGTGAACGGGAACGGCGCCGTCGTCATGAAGGCGACGCGCGTCGGGAAGGAGACGGCGCTCGCGCAGGTCGTGAAGCTCGTGCGGCAGGCGCAGGCGACAAAGGCGCCGGTCCAGAGGCTCGTCGACCGCGTCGCCGCGGTCTTCGTCCCGGCGGTCGTCGCCGTCGCGCTCCTCTCCTTCGCGGGGTGGATGCTCTTCGGCCCCGAGCCGCGGCTCCTGCGTGCCCTCCTCGCGGTCACGTCGGTCCTCCTCGTCGCCTGCCCCTGCGCCCTCGGCCTCGCGACGCCGACGGCGCTGGTCGTCGGGACGGGGCGGGGCGCCCGGATGGGGCTCCTCCTGCGCGACGCCGGCGTCCTCGAGAAGGCGGCGCGGGTCACGGCGGTCGTCTTCGACAAGACGGGGACGCTCACCGCGGGGCGACCGGCGGTGAGGGCGGTCCGCCCGGTCGACGGCACTGGCGAAGCCGATCTCCTCGGCGCCCTCGCGGCCCTCGAGAGCGGCTCGGAGCACCCGCTCGGAAGGGCGATCGTCGCGGAGGCGAACGCGCGCGGCCTCGCGTTCGAGCGCGCGACGGACGTGAAGGCGGTGCCGGGAGGCGGCGTGACCGGGACGGTCGGCGGCGCGCCGGCGCTCGCCGGGTCCGAGGCGTTCCTCGCCTCGCGCGGCGTCTCCGTGCCGGAGGCGCTCCTCGGGGAGGCGGACGGCGGGACGCTCGTCCTCCTCGCCGTCGGCGGCGCGCTCCGCGGCGCCGTGACGCTCGCCGATCCGCTCAAGGCGCACGCGCGCGAGGCGCTCGCGGGGCTCTCGGCACGCGGCCTGTCGCTCCACCTCCTCTCGGGCGACCGGCCGGCCGCGGTGGCGGCCGCGGCGCGCGAGGCGGGTATCCCGGAGGCGAACGTCGCCGCACGCCTCTCCCCGTCGGAGAAAGCCGAGCGGGTGAGAGCGCTGCGCGCCTCGGGCGCGGTGGTGGCGATGGTCGGCGACGGGATCAACGACGCCCCCGCTCTCGCCGCCGCCGACCTCGGCGTCGCGATCGGCTCCGGGACCGACGTCGCCCGGGCCGCCTCCGACGTTACCCTCGTCGGCGGGGCGCTCGCGGGGATCGGGACGGCGATCGACCTCTCGAACGCGACGCTCCGCAACGTGCGGCAGAACCTCTTCCTCGCGTTCGCCTACAACGTCGTCCTGATCCCGCTCGCCGCCGGGGCGTTCTACCCCTTCACCGGGTGGACCCTGAACCCGATGCTCGCGGGCTTCGCGATGGCCGCTTCGTCCGTCAGCGTCGTGACGAACGCGCTCCGGCTCCGGCGCTTCGGGAAAGGCTGAGGCGGGGCCTACGGGAGCGCCAGCTCGCCGCGGACGACGGTGACGGCCGAGCCGGCGAGGGTGACCCGCTCGCCGCGGCGGCCGACCCGGACGGTCCCTCCGCGAGCCGAGGCCTGGTAGCCGACGAGGTCGTCCTTCCCGAGCTTCTCCCCCCAGTACGGCCCGAGCGCGCAGTGGGCCGAGCCGGTGACCGGGTCTTCCGGGACGCCGCAGCCCGGCGCGAAGAAGCGCGAGACGAAGTCGTGCGGGCTCCCGGCCTCGGCGCGGGCCGTGACGATGACGCCCCGGTAGGGGACTTCCTCGAGGAGGGCCAGGTCGGGGCGGAGCGTCCGCACCTCGGCCTCTTCGGCGACCTCGAAGAAGAGGTCGAATCGTGTCTTCCCCGAGAAGTCGGGGGAGATGCCGAGAGCGCGGATCGCCTTCTCCAGCGGCGGGAACGGCTCGGCCGGAGTGGCCGGGAAGTCGAGGACGATCGTCGCCCCCTCGCGGACGGCCGTCAGGAGGCCGCTCTTCGTCCGGAAACGCGCCGTGGCGTCCGGCGCGAGGAGGCCGGCCTCGAAGAGGACGTGGGCCGAGGCGAGCGTCGCGTGGCCGCAGAGGTTCTCCTCGACCTCGGGCGTGAACCAACGTAGCCGCCACTCGCCCTCCTCGGGGAGGAGGAAGGCCGTCTCGGCCTGGTTCATCTCCATCGCCACGCTCTGCAGGACGGCGTCAGGGAGCGGCTCGCGAAGGAGGCAGACTCCGGCGGGGTTGCCGGCGAACGGGCGGTCGGTGAAGGCGTCGACGAGGTGGAGCGGCAGCGCCATCGGGCGACGATACGCCCGATAGGACGGACGGGCGATCCCGGGGGCGGGGAGGCGCCGCGAAACCTCCGGCCCTCCCGCTCGTCTGACCCGTCGTGAGACCCTTGCGGGCGGTGAGCACCGTTCCCGACGACGATGCCGACCTGATGGGCCGGGTGAAGGCCGGGGACCCGGCCGGGGCGGAGGGCCTCTTCTCCCGCTACGCGGGCCCGATCCTCGGCTTCACGGAGCGGATGCTCGGGAGCCGGGCCGAGGCCGAGGAGGTCACGCAGGACGTGTTCCTGAAGATGATCACCCGCTGCGAGCAGTACGACGGCCGCGCGTCGGTCTCGACCTGGCTCTTCGCGATCGCCGCCAACGCCTGCCGGGACCGTCTCCGGAGCGCCTGGAGGACGACCTCGGTCCCGCTCGAGGCCGTGCCGGAGCCGAAAGGGGAAGGGTCGATCGAGGGAGGGCTCCTGCAGAAGGAGCAGCGCCGGGTCGTTCGGGCGGCTCTCGATCGCCTCACGCGAGAGCAGCGGGAGGCGCTCCTGCTGGCCCGCTATCAGGGGATGCCCTACGCCGAGGTCGCCCGGACGCTCGGCATCAGCGAGGGGGCGGTCAAGACGCGCGTCTTCCGCGCCGTGGAGACGCTGCGCGCCCTCTTCGCCGAGGAAGGAGGTCCGTCATGGACTGCCGCGAGGTCCTAGAGACCGCCCTCGCCCGCACCGCGGGTGAGCCGGCGGACACCCGTCAGGCCGAGCTGGAGCATCACCTCGAGCGGTGCGAGAGCTGTCGGAGGGCAGCCGCGGCCCTCGACGAGACGTGGGAGAGGATCGGCCTGCCGGAGCCGGACGTCTCCATCGCCTTTCGCGAACGGACGATCGGACGGATGCAGGAGGCGCTCGCCCGCCGGAACGTCGTGTCGTTCCGGCCGCGGACCTGGTGGAGGCCCGTGCTTCAGGCCGCCGCGCTCCTCGTCACGGGGGTCGGCGGTTTCCTTCTGGCGCGAGCGAGCGCCCCGCCGGCGGACTTCCCCGCAGCCGCGGTCGAACGAGCGGGGACGCCCTCCGTCGCCGTCGTCTCCGAGAGGCAGCTCGACGCGTCGCGCGTCGCGCTCGACCTGTCCGGAAACCCCCGGCTCCTGAACGTCGCGTTCCGTCCGTCCGCGGGGGACGGGCGCCTCTCGATCTCCTTCGACGTCACGACCCGCTACCACGTCTCCGGCCGGGCCGAGGACCGGGCCGTCGCCGCGCTCCTCGCCTACGTCGTGGACGCCGGCGCGGCGACCGAGGGCGCGCGCGGCCGTGCCATCGACCTCGTCTCCCGCGAGCTCGGCGAGCGTGCCGCCGCCTCGCCCGAGATCGTCGAGGTCCTCGTTCGCACGCTGAAGGACGACGGGAACCCGGGCGTGCGGAAGAAGGCGGCCGAAGCGCTGGTCCAGCTGCCGCCGTCGCCCGCGATCCGTGACGCCCTGGCCCTGGCGCTCCGGCGGGACACGAATCCCGCCGTGCGGATGATCGCCGTCGAGGGGCTCGCGAAGGCGGCCACGACGCTGCGCGACCCGCTCAGCATCGAGACGCTGCGCGAGAAGGCGGGCGACGAGACGGAGCCGGGCTTCGTCCGCGTGAAGGCGGCCTCGGCGCTGCGGGAGATCCCGCTCTGACGTGGATCGGGGGGACCCGTACCACCGGGTCCCCCCGCGGCGCCGCCGGCGCCTCCCCCTCCGCGCGGATCGGAGGGGGGCGAAGTGCGTGGATCGGGGAACCCGTTCTTCCGGGTCCCCTCGCGGCGCCGCCGGCGCGTGACCTTTGACGGACTCGAACGTCAGACCGGCATGAACACGGAGACCACCATGACGACGATGAGCACCCGTTCCGTCTCCCGCACCTGGACGGTCTTCTGGATCCTCCTGATCGGAGCCTTCCTCGTCGTGTCGCTCGCCTGGCCCGCGCGGGCCGACCGCCTCGGGGCGACCGCGAGCCGGACGGAGACGTTCACGGCGGCCGCCGGGGTGAAGTCGCTGACGATCGACGGCGTCAGCGGTGACGTCGAGGTCGCCGCCGGTGCGTCGTTCGCGGCGACCGTCGAGGTGACGGTCAAGGCGGACGGCGACGCCCGCGCGCGGGAGATCCTCGGAAAGACCAGGATTGCCTTCGAGAACAGCGGCGGGGAGCTGACGCTCGCCACGGTCGAGCCGGGGGCGGAGTACTCCCGCGAGGGGCGGAGGACGCGCCTTCGCGTCTCCCACGACGGCGACCGGCGCTGGCGCGTGGAAGCCCGCTACCGGGTGACCCTCCCCGCGGGGGCGAGTGCGACGGTCTCGCTGGTGAACGGGGGGATCGTCACGAAGGGCCTCGACGGCGTCCAGGAGCTGACGACGGTCAACGGGCGCGTCGCGGCGTCCGACGCCCGCCGGAGCGCGACGCTCAAGAGCGTGAACGGCACCGTGGAAGGAGCGTTCACCGTCCTTCCCCGGGACACGAAGGTGGTCGCGGAGACGGTGAACGGCGGCGTGAAGCTGACGCTTCCCTCCGACGCGGCGTTCGACCTGAAGGCCTCGGCGATCAACGGCGGCATCCGTTCGACTTTCACCCTGCCGGTGCGGGGCGGAGCGGACGACGACGTCGCGGTCCGCGAGATCGAGGCGGCGGCGCATGCCGAGGCGGAGCGGGCCCGGGCCGCCGCCGACCGGGCGCGCGAGAGGTCGCGGAAGGCGCGGGCCGCCGGCTCCTCCGCGGACGAGAGCGCGGACTCCTGGGACCGCGAGTGGAAGGAGTTCGGCCGCGAGATGGCGGAGTTCGGCCGCGAGATGGCTCGCCTGAGCCGCGAGATCTCCCGCTCGGTCTCCGGCAGCTTGAATCGCTCCTACGAAGGGACCCACCGAGGGGGCGGGGCCGCCGTGAAGTGCTCGACGATCAACGGCGGCGTCCTCGTCCTCTCCTCCGGGAGCGCGGAGTCGGCGGCGAAGTCCCTCGTGCCGAAGCGCGGGGAGGGCTGGGCCGGTGCGCGCGTCGCCCCGGTGCCGCCCGCCCCGCCGGTGCCGCCGGTTCCTCCCGTGCACGTGGGCCGCGTTCATGGGCGCGAGGACGGCTCGGTCGTGAAGGGGGACGTGAGCGGAGACCTCCACCTCTCCCTCCCGACCGGCGACGTTCGAGCCGGAAGGGTCTCGGGCCGAGCGACCGTGCGGACGAGCTCGGGCGACATTCGGATCGGGGCCGTCGGGAAGGGGGCCGACCTCTCGAGCTCGGGCGGGGACGTTCGGGTCGAGCGGGTGGACGGAGGGCTCACGGCGTCGACGCTCGGCGGCGACATCGTCGTGGGCGACGCCTCGGGGGAGGTCCGACTCCGGACGATGGGCGGCGACGTGAGGCTCCGCTCCGCGAGCGGGCCGGTCACCGCGAAGACGGCGGGGGGCGACGTCCGCGTCCTGCGGGCTCTCGGCGCCGTTCGGGCCGAGACCGCCGGAGGGGAGGTCTACTGCGAGATCGCGTCGAAGGACGCGGGGCCGGTGGAGCTCTCGACGGGCGGCGGCGACGTGACCGTGGTCCTCCCGGCGAACTTCCGCGGCGACGTCGAGGTAGTCGTCCGGAGCGTCGACGCGGACGGGGAGTACGTCCTCTCCGACTTCTCCGAGATCGGGATCCTCCGGCAGCGGGGACAGGGGCGCGGGGTGGTCCGCGCGGAGGGCCGCCTGAACGGAGGCGGCGCGAAGGTCACCGTCAGCGCCTCCTCGGGGACCGTCCACATCCGAAAGGGACCGCCCGCCTGACGCCCCGACGTGTGGCCTCGAGCGGTCGCGTCCGCGCCCCCTCCTCGGCGGGGGCGCACCCGTTTGCTACCCTCCGGCCGGGCGCCGGCGCCTCGCGCCGGAGCCGGCCCCGCGAATCCAGCTCCCGGAGGTACCCATGAAGAGATTCTTCCCCGCAGCCCTCGCCGCCCTCGCGATGCTCGTCGTCGCCCCCGCGTCGGTCGCCGCGATCCCGGAAAAGGGCTCCATCTCGATTTTCGCGGGCGTCGGGCCCGCGATCCCGTTCGAAGGTGACTACAAGGTCGGCTTCCACCTCGAGGCCGGAGGCGAGTACTACCTCTCGAACGTCCTCGCCCTCCGCGGAACCCTCGGCCTGACCCGCTCCAACGCGGACGGAGGCTCGGGCGTCACGCTCGGTGGTCTCGAAGCGTCCGCCGTCTACTACGCGCGTCGCGGGAAGTGGAGTCCGTATGTCCTCGCCGGGGTCGGCATCCACACGGTCGACCCGCCGGGAAGGAGCGCCTCTCAGCGCCTGAGCGCCCACGTCGGCGGCGGCACGGAGTACTACCTCGACCGCCGAACGGCTCTGACCGGCGAGATCACCGGCCGCTTCATCGGCAGCGCAGGCGACCGGACGTCGAGCTTCGCCTCCCTCGCGGTCGGGATCAAGTACCATTTCTAATGCAAGATATTCACGGAGAACGACTTCTGCCTCTGCGGCGAGGCCAGGCCGAAGCGTACCCGGACGAGATCGGCGGGTACCTGTGAAATCGGACTTGACAGGTCCGAATTCTCGCTTAGCTTGTCAAGGATGATGCACCCCCGTCGCCGTCCGGCGGCTCGAGCCGTGGCCCTCGTAGCGGCCCTCCTGACTCTCCTCGGGGTGCAGCTCTATCTTCCGACGGCGGTCGCTGCCTGTGGTCTCGCGGAGACGGACTGCTGCTGTGCGGCCGAAGCCGGCGGCTCGACCGAAAAGGCCCCGGCGGACGGCTGCGACTGCTCGATCTCGCAGCCGGCACCCGCGCCGGCTGCGGACGTCGCCCCGGCCGCGGCATTCGCGCCGCCCGCCCTCTCGGCCGAGACCGTGGACGAACGGCGAACGGAGGGGCCGGCGACTGGCTGCCGGCTCCCGACTCCTCCGTCCCGGGCCCGCTCGGCGCCCACTCAGGCGCTCCTCGAGACCTTCCGGATCTGAGGCCTCGGGCGTTCGCGCTCTCGTCCGTCCCGTTCGGGACGGCCCGATGACCGCATCCCCGAGGTGTCGAGATGAAGCTGGTCCCGTGGTTTCCGCGGAGGTTCGCCCCGGCGACGCTCGCCGTCGCCGTCCTCTCACTCTCTCCGGACGTGCCTGCCCGCGCAGCCGTCGCGGCTCCGTCCCCCGCTCCCGTTCCCGCCCCGGTGCGGGAGACCGCTTCGACCGTCGAGGCCCTCGTCGCCGAGGCGCTCGAACGGAGTCCGGCCCTCGCCGCCGTTCGAGCCTCCGTCGCGGCCGCTCGCGAGCGGATCGCCCCGGCCGGGACGCTCCCCGACCCGATGCTCCGGCTCTCGTACGAGAACGACGGGGCGTCCCTCTCCCTCGGCACGGAGGCGATGACCCGGCTCTCCGTCATGGCCGAGCAGCCGATCCTGTGGCCGGGAAAGCTGAGTCTTGCGGCACGAATCGCGGAGGCCGACGCGGACGTTGCCGAGGCGGCGATCGCCCGCCTCGGGCTCGGCGTGGAGGCCCAGACCCGGCGGGCGGCGGCACGCCTCCTCGAGGCGCGGGCGGCGGGCGAGCTGACCCGGGAGCTCTCGGAGAACTGGGATCGGATCGAGTCGGTCGCGCGGAGCCGCTACGCGGCGGGCCTCGGGGCGCAGCAGGACGTCTTCCGCGCTCAGGCCGAGCGGACGCGCCTGCTTCAGCAGCTCCGCCGCGACGAGGGGGCCGTGCACGCGGCCGAGGCGGAGCTCCGGCGTCTCCTCCTTCGCGAGCCGGGGACGCCGGTCGAGCTCGAGGAGCGGCTCCACGAGACGAGGCCCGAGCCGCCCGACGCGGACGTCGAGCTGGCGCGGGCGGAAGCCGAGAGTCCCGAGATCGAGGTGGCGCGAAGGGCGGCCGAACGCGAGGCTCTCGCGATCGACCTCGCGCGACGCGACCGGATGCCCGACCTCGTCGCCTCGGTCGGCTACATGAACCGCGGCTCTCTCCCGATGATGTGGGCCGTCGGCCTCGGGGTGACGGTGCCGCTCTTCTCCGGGAGGAAGCAGGAGCCGCGTCTCCGGGAGGCCCAGGCGCGGCTCGCGGCCGTGAGGGCGGCCGAGGCCGACGTCCGTCTCCGGCTCCGCGCGCGGACGGAGGCGCAGCTCGCTCTCCTCGCCCAGCTCGCCGAAGAGGCCCGGCTCGACCGGGAAGCGCTCCTCGTCCAGGACCGGATGGCGGTCGAGGCGGCTCTCGCGAGCTACGCCTCCGGCTCCGTCCCCTTCGTCACCGTCCTCGAGGCGATCTCGACCGAGTTCGCCGACCGGCGCGCGGCCCTCGGGCGGCTCGCCGCGTTCCTCGTCGCGGAAGCGGACCTTTACGAGCGCTCCCTCGACGGCGCTCCGATGGCCGCCGCCTCCGCTCTTCCTTCCGCCCCCGCGCCGCCGGCCGCGATGAGCGCCGCCGGCGGGATGTGAGGAGACCTCCCATGAAGCACACCCGAATCGCTCTCGTCGTGCTCGTCGCCCTGGTCGTTCCGACCGTCTTCCTCGCGGCGGCCTGCGGAGGAACGAAGTCGCAGATCGCGGTCGCGAAGACCTGGATCTGCCCCATGCACCCGGACGTCGTGAAGGACGGGAAGGGGAGCTGCCCGATCTGCGGCATGGACCTCGTTCCGAAGGACGATGCGACGCCCGTGCCGCAGGCGGCTTCCCACGAGACATGGATCTGCCCGATGCACCCAGAGATCGTGAAGGACCGCAAGGAGAGCTGCCCGATCTGCGGCATGGACCTCGTGAAGCGGGAGGAGGACGCGTCGGCGGGCGGCGCGGGAGAAGCGGGCATTCCCGGCTTCGCGACCGTGACGATCGACGCCCGCAAGCGGCAGCTCCTCTCGCTGAAGACGGCGAGAGTCGATCGGGGGACCTTCGGCACCGGGATCCGGACGGTCGGCCGGGTCGCCTTCGACGAACGGCGCGTCCACCACGTCCATACCCGCTACGAGGCCTACGTCGAGCACGTCGCCGCCGACTTCACGGGGAAGTACGTGAGGAGGGGAGAGGTCCTCGCCCACGTCTACAGCCCGGAGCTCTTCGCGACTCAGCAGGAGGTCCTCCTCGCCCTTCGTGCCGTCCGCGCCCTCGGGCCTTCGGCCGACGCCACGGCGCGGGAGGGGGCCGATCGTCTCCTCGAGGCCGCCCGGCAGCGCCTCCGCCTCTGGGAGGTGACGGAGAAGGACCTCGCCGCGCTCGAGACGCGCGGCGAGCCGCTCCGGAGCGTCCCGATCTACGCGCCCACCTCCGGCTACGTGACGGCGCGGACGGCCTTCCACGGCATGAAGGTCATGCCGGCTGACACGCTCTTCGACATCGTCGACCTCTCGTCCGTCTGGGTCCTCGCCGACGTCTACGAGTCGGAGCTGCCCCGCGTGAGCGTGGGGCAGACGGGCCGGATGACGCTCGCCTATCGGCCGGGGCGGAGCTGGACGGGCAGGGTGACCTACATCTACCCGTCGCTGGACGAGAAGACCCGGACGGCGAAGGTGCGGCTCGAGTTCGCGAACCCCCGCGAGGAGCTGAAGCCGGAGATGTTCGCGGACGTCGTCCTCGAGAGCGCGCCGCGGACGGCGCTGAAGGTGCCGGACGACGCCGTCCTCGACAGCGGGACGCGGAAGGTCGTCTTCGTCGCGAAGGGGGAGGGAGTCCTCGAGCCCCGGGAGGTGAAGGTCGGCGAGAAGGGGGGCGGAGCGTGGGAGGTCCTCTCCGGGCTCGAGGAAGGGGAGGAGATCGCCCTCGGGGCGAACTTCCTCGTCGACTCCGAGTCGCGCCTCGCCGCGGCCCTCGCCGGGATGAGGGACGGCGCGACGCCGGCCGCGGGGCACGAGGGCCACGCTCCCGCGCCGTCGCCCTCCCCGTCGTCACCCGGCACGGGCCACGACCACTGAGGGGCCGGCCATGATCCGGAAGATCATCCGCTTCTCGGCGGAGAACAAGTACCTCGTCCTCGCGCTCTGGGCGGTCGCGGTCCTCCTCGCGTTCCGCTCCCTCCGCAACGTCCCGCTCGACGCGATCCCCGACCTCTCCGACACGCAGGTCATCGTCCTCTCGAAGTGGGACCGGAGCCCCGACATCCTCGAGGACCAGGTCACCTACCCGATCGTCACCGCCCTCCTCGGCGCGCCGAAGGTGAAGACGATCCGCGGCTTCTCCGACTTCGGCTACTCGTTCGTCTACGTCATCTTCGAGGACGGGACGGACCTCTACTGGGCGCGCTCGCGCGTCCTCGAGTACCTCTCCAAGATCCAAGGGAGCCTGCCGCAGGGCGTGAAGACCGAGATCGGCCCCGACGCGACGGGCGTCGGGTGGGTCTACCAGTACGCCCTCGTCGACGAGGCGGGGAAGACCTCCCTCGACGAGCTCCGCTCCTACCAGGACTGGTTCCTTCGCTACCAGCTCCAGTCGGTGCCGGGCGTCGCCGAGGTCGCGACCGTTGGCGGGATGGCGCGGCAGTACCAGGTCACCGTCGACCCGAACCGGCTCGCGGCGTACGGCATCTCGCTCGAGGCCGTGTCGGACGCCCTGCGCAGGAGCAACGACGAGGTCGGCGGGCGGCTCATCGAGATCTCCGGCCGCGAGCACATGGTGCGGGGCCGCGGGTACCTGAAGGGGAGCGCCGACATCGAGAAGGTCGTCGTGAAGACCGACGAGCGCGGCACGCCGGTGACGATCAAGGACCTCGGCAGCGTCGCGCTCGGGCCCGACCTGCGTCGCGGGCTCGCCGAGCTGGACGGGAAGGGGGAGACCGTCGGAGGCATCGTCGTCATGCGCTCGGGCGAGAACGCCCTCCACGTCATCGAGCGGGTGAAGGAGCGGATCGACGAGCTCCGGCCGTCCCTCCCGCCCGGGGTGGAGCTCGTGACCACCTACGACCGCTCGACGCTCATCGAGTCGGCGATCGACAACCTGAAGGGGAAGCTGGTCGAGGAGATCGTCATCGTCTCGATCGTCATCCTCATCTTCCTCTGGCACGTCCCGAGCGCGCTCGTCCCCATCCTGACGATCCCGGTCTCGGTCCTCCTCGCGTTCATCCCGCTCCACCTGATGGGGATCACCGTCAACATCATGTCGCTCGGCGGCATCGCGATCTCGATCGGCGTCCTCGTCGACGGCGCGATCGTCGAGGTGGAGAACGCCTACAAGAAGCTCCAGATCTGGAACGACTCGGGGCGGAAGGGGGACTTCCACGCCGTCCGCCTCGAGGCGCTGATGGAGGTCGGCCCGTCGGTTTTCTTCTCCCTCCTCGTCATCGCCGTCTCGTTCCTGCCGATCTTCACGCTCGTCGACCAGGAGGGGCGCCTCTTCACGCCTCTGGCCTGGTCGAAGAACTTCGCGATGGCGCTCGCGGCCGTCCTCGCGATCACGCTCGACCCGGCGATGCGGATGCTTTTCGCGCGGATGGACCCGTTCCGGTTCGGCTTCGCGCACGACGGGCGCGGCGCGCTCGCGCGGCTCGTCCGCCTTCCCGCCCGCCTCGTCGAGAAGGCCGTCAACGCCGTCGCCGTCGGGACGTACCACGCCGAGGAGAGGCATCCCGTCTCGAAGGTCCTCTTCCGGCTCTACGACCCCGTCTGCCGGGCCGTCCTCCGGCACCCGAAGAAGGTCGTCGCAATCTCGCTCCTCGTCCTCGTCTCGACCGTGCCGGTCTACCTCTCGCTCGGGTCGGAGTTCATGCCGCCGCTCCACGAGGGGACGATCCTCTACATGCCGACGACGCTCCCCGGCATCTCGGTCACCGAGGCCGCGAAGCTCCTCCAGACGCAGGACCGGGTCCTGTCGACGTTCCCCGAGGTGGAACGGGTCTTCGGCAAGGCGGGGCGCGCGGAGACGTCGACCGACCCGGCGCCCCTCTCGATGATGGAGACGACGGTCATCCTGAAGCCGGAGAAGGAGTGGCGGCCGAAGGAGCGGTGGTTCTCTCCGTGGGCGCCGGAGTGGCTATCGGCGGTCCTCCGGCACGTCTGGCGCGACCGGATCACGTACGAGGATCTGATCGGCGAGATGGATCGCGCCCTCAGGATCCCCGGCTCGACGAACGCCTGGACGATGCCGATCAAGGGGCGGATCGACATGCTGACGACCGGCATCCGGACGCCGATCGGCGTGAAGGTCTTCGGCTCGGACCTCGCCGAGATCGAGCGGATCGGGGCCGAGGTCGAGGCGGCGGTGAGGACGCTCCCGGCGACGCGCTCGGCCTTCGCCGAGAGGGTCGCGGGAGGCTACTTCGTCGACTTCGACCTGAAGCGTGACGCGCTCGCCCGCTACGGCCTCACCGCCGCCGACGCGAACATGGCGGTCATGACCGCGATCGGCGGCGAGACCGCGACGACGACCGTCGAAGGGCGGGCACGCTACAGCGTCAACGTCCGCTACCCGCGCGAGCTGCGCGAGGACCTCTCGAGCCTCTCGCGCGTCCTCGTCCCGACGATGTCGGGCGCCCAGGTGCCGCTCGGGCAGCTCGCCGACATCCGCCTCGTGACGGGGCCGTCGATGATCCGCAACGAGAACGGGCTCCTCTCGGGCTACGTCTACGTCGACTTCGACACGTCGAAGGAGGACGTCGGCCGATTCGTCGAGAAGGCGAAGGCTGCCGTCGCGGGGCGGGTGAGCGTCCCCACCGGGTACTCCCTCGTCTGGAGCGGCCAGTGGGAGAACATGGTGCGGGTGCGGGAACGGCTCCAGGTCGTCATCCCGGTCACCCTCGTCCTGATCTTCCTCCTCATGTACGCGAACACGACGTCGGTGACGAAGACGCTCATCATCGTCCTGGCCGTGCCGTTCTCCGTCGTCGGCGCGGTCTGGTACCTCTGGCTCCTCGACTACAACATGTCGATCGCGGTCTGGGTCGGGATGATCGCCCTCATGGGTCTCGACGCCGAGACGGGGATCTTCATGCTCCTCTTCCTCGACCTCGCGCACGACGAGGCGAAGAAGAAGGGGCTCCTGCGGGACCTCCCGGACCTCGTCGAGGCGATCGTCCACGGCGCCGTGAAGCGGATCCGTCCGAAGGCGATGACGGTCCTCTCGGCGTTCTTCGGCCTCCTGCCGATCATGTGGTCGACGGGGGTCGGGGCCGACATGATGAAGAGGATCGCCGCGCCGATGGTGGGCGGCCTCGTCACGTCGTTCGCCCTCGAGCTCCTCGTCTACCCGGCCGTCTACCTGCTCTGGAAGAAGCGGGAGCTGCCTGGGCCGGGGGCGCCCGGCGGGGAGGCCGCCGCCGCGGCGTGAGGCGGGCCTGCGACGTGAGCTTCCAGATGGCGTGTGATACTCGCCACAGAGGGAAGTGTGCCCGGTCTGGAGAAGGTGACGGCTTCGCCCGCGGCTTCGGCCGGGGGCCACGGCGACGAAGGCCCGGCCAGCCTCGAGCGGCGCCTCCGGTCCTGGAGGCCCTTCCCGCACGAGGTCGCAGCGGCCGTCTACATCGCCGCGGGCATCTTCATCCTCGAGCGCCTCCCCGTGACCTACCCGCGCGAGGCGCTGCTCCTGGCCGCCTCGTTTCCGATTGCCTGGATCGCAGGGTTCACGGCCGTCCTCCTGGCGGGCCGTGAGGTCGCACGGAGGCTCCGGGGCCGGTCGCGGCCGGTTGCATTCGCCACGGAGGCGCTCATCCTCGTCCGGGCCGCACTCGTCCTCGCTCCGGTCCTCTCCGTCCACTTCCTGCTCAAGAGCTTCATCTGGCTCGTGAACCCGAGGACGTGGGACGCGCAGCTCTGGGAGCTGGACCGGATCGTCCACTTCGGACTCAGCCCGACTCTCTTCCTGACGGTCGCGTTCGCGGATGGGGGGTTCCTCCGCTTCCTCGACGTCGTCTATTCGGGCGCTTACTTCTTCCTGATCGTCGTCTCGGTCCCCGTTCTCCTCGTCGTCCCGCAGCCGAGTCGGCGGATGGCGTTCCTGGCGGCGTACACGTTCATCTGGATGGCGGGCAGCGTCCTCTACCTCGCGTTGCCGTCGTGGGGGCCCGTCTTCGTCGTCTCGGATCTCTTCTCTGGCGTGCTTCGGCACATGCCCGCGACCGTGTCGGTGCAGGAGGTTCTCTTCGGCGAGATCTCCTCCCTCGTGAAGCAGCCTCTCGCGCCGCGGATCGTCCGCTTCGGATCCGTCGCGGCCTTCCCGAGCCTGCACCTCGCCGTCGTCACGGTCTTCACGGTGGCGAGCCGATGGGTCTCGGGACGCTGGTTCCTCGCGAACCTCGTCCTCGTCGTCCTCATGCTCGTCGGCTCGGTCGTCACCGGCTACCACTACCTCGTCGACAGCTGGGCCGGAATCGCCCTCGGACTCGCGGCCTGCTCGGCCGGAAGCCGCCTCTTCCCGAGCCCTTGCGCCGCGACCGGCGGACCCGACTCTCCTCAGCGGCCGTAGGACGTCTCTCGGTCGAGGATCGACAGGGTCCGCGCGTAGAGGTGCTCGACCTCCTCACGGCTGTTGCCGATCGCGGTGACGCCGATCTTCCCGTACTGGGAGAGGGCGCCGATGAGGTGGAAGAGGACGCCCGACTCCGTGTTGTGGGAATAGTGGAGGCCGTTGATCGTCAGGATCTCGATCAGGTCCTCGGGAAGCAGGCCCCGGTAGGCCTCCGACTTCAGGTTGTCGGTCGCGCGGTAGAACTTCGGAAGCCCTCGCGGCGAGAAGAAGAGCCCGGAGCCGGGGTCGAGCCGGCCGCCCGACAGGAACTGGAGAGCGAGGTAGGGGTGGGTCGTCCCGCCCATCCGGAGGTTGATCTCGAGGGCGTGGAGCGACCAGTGGGATGCGTCGTCCGTCCGCGTCGCGAGGAAGTCGACGCCGAACCGGCTGACGACGCCCCGGTCCGCGAGGACCTCGCCGATGCGGTGCGCGGCCGCCTGCGCCTCGAGGCGATAGCCGTCGGCCGCCGGGAAGAGGCACCCGAGGAAGACCTGTCCGCCGACGCCGCCGAGCACCTGGTCGTGGGTCGAGATCGGGACGACGGCGCCGTGAGGGTCGACCCGGAGCTGGACGCTCGGCGAGGTCTTCTGATCGGCCTCCAGGAACTCCTCGACGATGCCCCCCATCCGCGCGAAACGGGAGAAGTAGTCCTCGTTCGTCTCCCACGGGACGGCGTACTCGAACCGCTGCATCGCCTCGCGCACGGTCTCCCGGCCCACCGTCGTCGGGTAGCGGAACAGGGCGTTCCCTTCTCCCGAGAAGCTGTCGTCCAGCTTCACGACCGCCTTCCGCGTCCGGGGTCGTCGGCGATGGAGCTCGAGGAGCGCCTCCTCGACGTCCTCGAGCGACCGGAGGTCCTCGAAGCCTTCCGGCAGAGGGACGCCGGCCTCGCGGAAGACCTTCCGGCTTCCGGACTTCGTCCCGAGGTGGCGAAGGGAGGGATCGACTCCGTTGAGCGGCACGCCGAGAAGGACGGCGAGCTTCCGTTCGAGCGGCGTCGAGTTGAAGACGGTGAGGTAGGAGCGCGCCGGGTCGGCGATGCCGGCCCGGATCCTCTCGATGAGGCGGGGCCGCTCGAGGATCTTCTCCGTCAGCGATCGTGGGGAGTCGTCATAGGCGCAGAGGAGGGTCAGCCGGGCCCGGGCGTGGCTGGCCGGGATCCCGACGAGGAGCTGGAAGTAGTACTCGAGGACGAGCGGGTGGACCGGCTGGGACGTCACGAAGACGACCCGCGCGCGCGGGTTCCGCAGGCGGATCAGAAGGAACAGGAGGCGTTCCTCGTAGTAGGGCGAGCCCTCCAGCTTGAGGAGCTCCTCCTGGTCCAGCGTCAGGGAGGGGACGACGATCGACGTATGGGGCTCTTCGTCCCTCATCGTGAAGGAATCCCAGACCTCGCGGAGCCTCGGCTTGAGGCGATCGAACTCCTCGAGCTCGCGCTCGAGCGTCAGCTCGCTCACGAAGGGCGGTTTCGGGATCACGCCTGCGCATTCTAGAGGCGTCGGACGGAGAGCCGGCACGGATCTTGATCCGAGGGCGCGAAAGGGAGTACGGAACGATGAGCAACCGGCGGAGGGCGGGCTTCACACTGATCGAGGTTCTCGTCGTGGTCGCGATCGTCGGGATAGTCGTCGCGATCGGGGTCGTGAATTACCTGAACGCGATCGAGCGGGCACGGCAGCGCCGATCGATGGCGGACATGCGGGGGATCTCCACCGCCATCGAGGCCTATGCTTCCGACCTCAACCGCTACCCTCCGGCGAGCGCCTTCGTTCTCCCCGCCGGGCTCGATCTTCCAACGGAGAACCTCGTTGCCGTCCGGGGTTACCTTCAGCCGACCTACATTCGGGCGTTGCCCCTCGTGGACGGATGGAACTCCTGGTTCACGTACGGGACGAGTTCGTCGTTTTCGGATTACGTCCTACGGTCGAGCGGGAGGTTGGGGGTCGCCCAGACGGATCCACCGTTTGCGGTGACGACGGACTTTCGGGACGACATCATCCTCGTGAACGGGCGGTTCGTGCAGTGGCCGGAAGGGGTTCAGCATTGATCCTCGGCGACGGATGGGCGACACTTTTCGTGGGCCAGGCGGGGGTCCCGCGCGACACTTTTTGTCGGCACCATTCCCGCGATTGCCGAGGCAGGACCGGGATAGGCCACCGCAGCGGCGTCAGGACACTGGCGCGGGATTTGCGGGAGAGCACGTAGGAGGCTTTCTCACATGAAGCGGAACACGAAAGGCTTCACCCTCATCGAGCTGCTGACCGTCGTCGCGATCATCGGCATCATCGTCGCGATCGCGATTCCGAACCTGCTGAACGCGATCCAGCGTGCCAAGCAGCGCCGGTCGATGGGCGACATGCGGACGACGGCGACCGCCATCGAGGCGTATGCCGTCGACCTCAACCGGTACCCGCCGGCGGCCGCCTACACGCTTCCCGACACAGTCATCCCCGACGCCACGCTCGCCGGAATCTCGGAATACCTCTCCCCGACCTACATCAAGCAGGTCCCGCTTGCCGACGGCTGGAACTCCTGGTTCCTGGCCAACGTCGACAGTTCGGGCAGTCTCTACTCCCTCGGTTCGGCAGGTCGGGATGGCAAGTACACGGCCAAAACGGGCACCCTCCTTGGCCCGACGACCGACTTCAACGCCGACATCGTCTACGTGAACGGCTCCTTCATTCAGTGGCCTGAGGGCGTCCAGCGCTAAAGCGCTCGGTCATAAAGGTTTGAAAAGCCCCCGTGGTTTCGGCCCCGGGGGCTTTTTCGTTTCGTCGCAGGGGCCGGGGCGGTCATCCCCAACCGGTCATGCCTCGACCCGGGGCAAGAGCTCGATCCGGGCGATCCAGCCCCCGTCGCCCGTTTCGACGGCCGCGCGCGAGACCTGGAGCAGCCGGACGTCGACCTTCGGGAGGTGGACCGGGAGGTTGGCGGTGACGCGCCTGTCGTCGAACGCGAGCCAGCGAGGCGGCCGAAGAGCCCCGTCCACTGCGCGCACAGCCCGGAGGACGTCGTGGACGAGCTCGACAAGGAGGGACTCGTCGTCTCCCGCCGATGCCTGGACGGGAACGACCTGCCCCTGGTTTTCTCCTTCTGGAAGCGGTGCGCCGTAGACGGCCTCGAGGGCGCCGGCCAGGGCGTCCCTGAAGAGGCCCTCGCGGTCGGGCGAGGTCACCAGGAGCTCCATCTCGTCCGGACTCGTCTTCAGCTCGTGCGGCATGGCGCAACTCCTTCCGCGGCCGAGGATCTTAGCGCTGACGCTCGCCCGCGGAGACGGTCAGAATCGGGGGATGAGCGACGCACGCGCCCCCTCCCTGACCGACCGCCTCCGCGACTGGATCGTCCGAGAGGGGCCGCTCCGATTCGACCGGTTCCAGAACGCGGCACTCTACGACCACGAGGCTGGCTACTACGAACGACCAGGGCGCGTGGGCCGGGGTGGCGACTTCGTCACGGGGGCCTCGTGGCACCCGGCCTTCGCGCGCTGCCTCGTGCGGGCGGCCACCGGCGTCGGCCAGGAGCTCGGGGAGGCGGTCGATCTCGTCGACGTCGGATCCGGGGAAGGGGAGCTCCTAGCGTTCCTGGAGGAGGCGTCGGCAGGCAACGGATGGCGCCTTCGCGGAGTGGAGGCCTCGGCTGCACGGCGAACGGCGGCGCATCGTCGGGCGCCCGGCGCCACGTTCCACTCCACCGTCGACGAGCTGCCGTGGGGGCTCAGGGGGCTCGTCGTCGCTTACGAGCTGATCGACGCCCTGCCCGTCCGGGCCTTTCGGTTGGGCGCGGACGGCGCGCTCCGGGAGAGATGTGTCGGACTGGACGGGGAGGGCCGGTTCGCGTGGGCGGAGCAGCCCTGCCCGGACGGCCCCTCCATCCTCGCCGCCCTCGCGAGACGGGGAGCGGCGCCCGAGCCGGACCAGCTTCTCGAGGTCCGGCCGGGGACGGCGGCGCTCGTTCGGGCGATCGCCTCCCGGCTCGACCGAGGGCTTCTCCTCTTCTTCGACTACGGGGCCCCGACACGCGCGCTCTACGGCCCGGCGCGCGTGAACGGAACCCTCGAAGCGTTCCTGGCCCACGGCGTCTCCCGCGACGTCCTGACCGATCCGGGGAGCCGCGACATCACGGCGTGGGTCGACTTCGGCGAGGTGGAGGAAGTGCTCCGCACCGAGGGTCTCGTCGTCCACGGGCTCGTCTCGCAGTCCCGTTTCCTCCTCGCGACCGGCATCGCGGAAGAGCTCGCGCTCGTTCCGGGCGAAGGCGTCGATGCCCACCGGGTCGCCGAGAGGAACGCCGTGGCCAAGCTCGTCAGCCCCGGCGGAATGGGGGAGTCGATCCGCGTCCTCGTCGCCGAACGCGAAACGGGACTCGGGAAGTCCTTGATTTCCGGCCCCTTGGTTTGACTTCGAGACATCCCGACCGGACAATCCGCCGCATGTGACGACGCGCACAACCCAGGGGCGGAAGCGCCCCCGGGGAGGCGCGTGCGCGGGGGGGCCCGAGGCCGTGCAGAGCTATATCCCGATCCTCTTCTTCGCCGCGATCGCGGCGCTCTTTCCGCTGGCCATCCTCGTCGTGATGGCGCTTCTCCGGGCGAAGGCGCCGAACCCGACGAAGCTGTCGCCCTACGAGTGCGGCATCGCGTCGGCGACCGACGCCCACGACCACCGGTTCTCGGTCCGTTACTACCTCATCGCCGTCCTCTTCGTCGTCTTCGACGTCGAGACGGTCTTCCTCTTCCCGTGGGCGGTCATGTACGACAAGCTCCTCCTGTTCGGGCTGATCGAGATGGCGGTCTTCCTCTACATCCTGGTGCTGGGATACGTCTACGTCTGGAAGCGGGGGGCGCTCTCGTGGGCCTGATCAAGGACCTGCCGGACAACGTCATCACGACCTCGGTCGACGCCGTGATCGGCTGGGGGCGCAAGAACTCCCTCTGGCCGCTGCAGTTCGGCCTCGCCTGCTGCGCCATCGAGATGATGGCGGTAACCGACAGCCGGCACGACATGGCGCGCTTCGGTGCCGAGGTCTTCCGCGGCTCGCCGCGCCAGGCCGACCTGATGCTGGTCGCCGGGACGGTGACCGAGAAGATGGCCCCGATCGTCCGCCGCCTCTACGACCAGATGGCGGACCCGAAGTGGGTCATCGCCATGGGCTCCTGCGCGACCTGCGGCGGCCCGTACCGGACCTACGCGGTGACGCAGGGGGTCGACCGGCTGATCCCCGTCGACGTCTACGTCCCCGGATGTCCCCCGCGGCCGGAGGCCCTCCTGTACGGCCTCATGGAGCTCCAGAAGAAGATCCAGAAGTCGCGCACCCTCCGGCGCGCTTCGTGAACGGGCGAGCGCGATGAGCGAAGACAAGACGATCTCCCCCGAGACTCCCGCGCCGGAGCCGGTCTCGAAGGCGCCCGAGACCCCGGCCCCGGCGGCGCCCGAGCCGAGGCCCGTCCCTGCGGCGGCGCCGGCCCCGGCGGCTGCAGCAGCGGCCGCGCCGAAGCCGGCAGTCCCCGCAGTCCCCGCCGCCCCGCCGAAGCCGGCCGGCCCGAAGCCGACCGACGCGAGCGGCAAGCCCCTCGTCGCCGCTCTGGCCGCCGCGGTCCCGGGCTCGGTCCTCGATGCGTACGAGTTCGTCGGGGAGACGACCGTGAAGGTCGATCCGGGCAAGCTCGTCGAGGCCTGCCGGCACTTGAAGGACGCGGAGGGGTTCACCTACCTCGTCGACCTGACGGCCGTCGACTGGAAGGAGCGCGATCCGCGCTTCGACGTCCTCCTCCTCCTTCACTCCTTCTCGCGTGGTCAGGAGCGCCTCCGCCTGAAGGCGGCGGTCGGCGAGAGCTGCCCGTCGGTGACGGGGGTCTGGCTGACGGCGAACTGGATGGAGCGCGAGGTCTTCGACATGTACGGGGTCCGCTTCGACGGTCACCCGGACCTCCGCCGGATCCTGACCTGGGACGGCTTCCAGGGGCACCCGCTCCGGAAGGACTTCCCCGTCGAGGGGATCGACACGGGCGCGGCGATCTACCCGGAACGCTACCCCGAAGGGGGGGGGCCGGGGCCCAAGGACCCGAACCGGAAGGTGCTTTCATGAGCGAGACGACGCCCGGCACCGCCGCGCAGTTTCCCCCGCTGGAGGGGCCGCCGCTCCTCGGGCTCCACGAGATGGAGCTCAACTTCGGGCCTCAGCATCCCTCGACCCACGGCGTCCTCCGCCTCGTCCTGAAGGTCGACGGCGAGCGGATCGTCTCGGCCCGTCCCGACATCGGGTACCTCCACCGCGGGACGGAGAAGCTCTTCGAGACCGAGACGTTCCCGATGGTCGTCCCCCACACGGACCGGATGGACTACGTCGCCTCGGCGACGAACAACCACGCCTACGTCCTCGTCGTCGAGAAGCTCCTGGGCGTCGAGGTGCCGAAGAGGGCCCAGTACATCCGCGTCCTCCTCGACGAGATGCAGCGGATCTCCTCGCACGTCCTCTGGCTCGCGACCGCGGCGCTCGACCTCGGGGCGATCACGCCGTTCTTCTACACGTTCCGCGAGCGGGAGGTGATCCTCGACCTCTTCGAGGAGTACTGCGGCGCGCGCCTCACGCTGAACTGCATGCGGATCGGCGGCCTCCCGGTCGACCTGACGCCGGGTTGGCTCGAGAAGGTCCGCGCGTTCACCGAGCCGTTCGAGAAGAACGTCGACGAGTACGAGGAGCTCCTGACCGAGAACCGCATCTGGAAGCAGCGGACGATCGGGATCGGCGTCCTCGACGAGAAGCGCTGCATCGAGTGGGGGATGACCGGCCCCGTCCTCCGGGCCGCCGGGAAGGCCTGGGACATCCGCCGGGCGATCCCCTACGAGGTCTACCCGGAGCTCGAGTTCGACATCCCCGTCGGGAAGAACGCGGACACCTACGACCGCTACCTCGTCCGCGTCGCCGAGCTCCGCCAGAGCCGGCGGATCGTCCTCCAGTGCCTCGACTGGCTCGAGAAGAACCCGGGGACGGAGATCCGCGGGAAGGTGCCGCGCGTCATCAAGCCGCCGGCGGGCGAGGCCTACGCCGCCGTCGAGGCGCCGAAGGGGGAGCTCGGCTTCCACCTCGTCGCGAGCGGCGGGAACAAGCCGTACCGCCTCCACGTGAGACCCCCGAGCTTCATCAACCTCCAGGCCCTCCCCGAGATGGCGCAGGGCCACCTCGTGGGCGACCTCGTGGCCGTCATCGGGACGATCGACATCGTCCTCGGCGAAGTCGACCGGTAGGAACGCGATGTCCGAGAGCCTCGTCCACTACGTCCTCGTCCCCTTCGTGAAGGGGCTCCTGACCGTCATCCTGGTCGCGACCGCGGCCGGGATCCTGACCTGGATCGAGCGCCGGGGCCTCGGCCGGCTCCAGATCCGCAAGGGGCCGAACCGCGTCGGGCCGGCGGGCTTCTTCCAGTGGATCGCCGACGTCGTGAAGCTCGTCTTCAAGGAAGACGTCGTCCCGTCCCGGGCCGAGAAGGTGATCCACCTCCTCGGGCCGCTCCTCCTCTTCACGCCCGCGGTCGTCGTCCTCGGCCTCGTCCCCTGGGGACCGGAGGTCACCCTCTTCGGCGTGACGACGCCGCTCCACGCCGCGGCGGACCTGAACGTCGCGCTCCTCCTGATCCTCGCGGTCTCCTCGATCGGCGTCTACGGGATCATCCTCGCGGGCTGGTCGTCGAACTCGAAGTACCCGCTCCTCGGCGGCCTCCGCTCCGCGGCGCAGCTGATCAGCTACGAGGTCCCGATGGGCTTCGCGATCGTCGCCGCGGTCCTGATGGCCGGGTCGCTCTCGATGGTCGAGATCATCGAGGCGCAGAAGGAAGCGGGGATCTGGTTCGTCTTCCCGGGGCTCGTCGCGTTCTTCCTCTACTTCGTCTCCGGTGTCGCCGAGACGAACCGGACCCCGTTCGACCTCCCCGAGGCCGAGAGCGAGCTCGTCGGTGGCTTCCACACCGAGTACTCGGGCTTCCGCTGGGCGATCTTCTTCATGTCCGAGTACGGGAACATGATCTCGATCGGCGCGATCGCCACGACGCTCTTCTTCGGCGGCTGGCTCCGCCCGTTCCCGAACGTCGCCTGGCTTTCGTTCCTCGACGTGATCCCGCCCTTCTTCTGGTTCGCGGGGAAGGTCTTCCTCTTCCTCCTCGTCTACATCTGGTTCCGGGCCACGTTCCCGCGGTACCGGTTTGACCAGCTCATGGCGCTCGGCTGGAAGGCGCTCCTGCCGATCTCGCTCGCGAACCTCTTCCTCGTCGCCCTCGCGGCCCTCTGGGGCGCCGCCGGGCTGAAGGTCCTCGGGGCGGTCCTGGTCCTCCTCGTCGCCGGGGGGCTCGTCGCGGCTTGGAGGCGCCCCGCCCGGGCGTCCGTCACGACGCGGATGGCCGCGGAGAAGGTGGAGGTGCGCGCGTGAGCTTCCTCGACCGCGTCCTCCTCCTCGACATCTTCGCCGGCCTGCGCGTCACGGCCCGCCACGCGGGCCGCAAGGCCGACACGATCGAGTACCCGGAGCAGAGCAAGGAGCCGTCGGAGCGCTTCCGCGGGATGTTCCGGCTCGACGAGGAGCGCTGCATCAAGTGCACGCTCTGCGCGATCGAGTGCCCGATCAACATCATCTACATCGACTGGCACACGGAGAAGACCCCCGAGGGGAAGGCCGAGAAGAAGCTCGACCGCTTCGACCTCGACATGAAGCGGTGCATGTTCTGCGGCCTCTGCGAGGAGGCGTGCCCGACGAACCCGAGGTCCATCTGGCTCGCTACGAAGACGTACGAGCTCGGCGTCTACGAGCGCGACGAGGCGCTCTACCTCGACAAGTCGAAGCTCACGAAGTGGGACGGGAACGTGAAGCCGTACCCCGGCGTCGACCCCGACAAGGCGCCGGTGAACCCGGCCAAGGAGAAGTGACGTGGAACCGGGCCTCTTCTTCTTCTGGCTCTTCTCCGCGGTCGTCGTCGTCGGCGCCGTCGGCGTCGTGGTCATGCGCCAGCCGATCCACTCGGCGCTCTTCCTGCTGCTCTCGTTCCTCGGCGTCGCCTGCCTCTACGTCCAGGCTCGGGCCGAGCTCGTCGCCGCCGTCCAGGTCCTCGTCTACGCGGGCGGCGTCATGGTCCTCTTCCTGTACACGATCATGCTCGTGAACGTGAAGCGGCAGCGGACGGAGCGCTACCTCCACCGGCAGGCCGTCCCGGCGCTCGGGTTCGGCTTCCTCTTCCTCGTCGTCGTCGGCGGGGTCGTCGTGAACGAGGCGCGGGCGCTCGCGGGGAAGGCCCCGGCGGCCGACCCGGCCGCGCTCGCCACGACGGTCCTCGGGAGCGAGACGGTCCTCGGGAACACGCAGGCGGTCGGCTGGGTCCTCTACCGCGACTACCTCCTCCCGTTCGAGATCGCCTCCCTCTTCCTGCTCGTCGCGATGATCGGCGCCGTCGTCCTCGGCAAGCGGACGATGGAGAGGTTCGACTAGATGATCACCCTGGCCCACTTCGTCGGACTCTCGTTCGTCGTCTTCACGATCGGCGTCGTCGGCGTCCTCGTGAGGAGGAACCTCCTGACCGTCCTGATGTCGATCGAGCTGATGCTGAACGCGGTGAACATCAACCTCGTCGCCTTCTCGAGGCAGCTCGGCGACCTGACCGGCCAGGTCTTCTCGGTCTTCGTCATCATCGTGGCGGCGGGAGAGGCGGCGATCGGCCTCGCGATCGTCCTCTCGCTCTACCGGCTGAAGTCGTCGGCGAACCTCGAGGACGCCGCGGAGATGAGGGGCTGAGCCGATGAGCGCCGCGGACTTCCTCCCCTGGATCCCGGTCTTCCCTCTCGTCGGCTTCCTCGTCAACGGTCTCGTCTACCTCGTCGCCCACTCGAAGCTCGGCGGAAAGGACGCCCCGCTCGGCGCCCACGGAGGTGGCCACGGCGAGGCCCACGCCGCGCACGCGGCCGGTCCCGACGATCACGGCCACGGGGGGCACGTCGACATCCCGTTCAAGGCCGTCCACACCTGGGTCGGGACCCTGGCCTCGGGCCTCTCGTTCGTCTTCGCCCTCCTCGTGATCCTCTCCTGGTGGAAGGAGACGGGCGGCCACCGCGAGGTCGTCACGACCCTCTGGACCTGGATCCCGATGGGGACGAACGCGGGCTGGTTCGGCGCCCCGGACTTCACGGTCGACGTCGCCTTCCGGCTCGACCCGCTCTCCGCCCTGATGCTCGGGTTCGTGACGCTCATCGGGACGCTCATCCACGTCTACTCCGTCGGCTACATGGGGCACGACGAGGGGTACGGGCGCTTCTTCGCGTACCTGAACCTCTTCATGTTCTCGATGCTGACGCTCGTCCTCGGGGCGAACCTCGCGATCCTCTTCGTCGGGTGGGAGGGCGTCGGCCTCTGCTCCTACCTCCTCATCGGCTACTACCACACGAAGGACTTCGCGGCGGACGCCGGCAAGAAGGCGTTCGTCATGAACCGGATCGGCGACTGGGGCTTCCTGATGGGGCTCTTCGCCTGCGTCGCGATGTTCGGGACGGTCGACTTCAACGGGATGTTCTCGGCGGTGTCGACGAACCCCGCGATCTACGCGGCGGGCGGCATCGTCACCTTCACCTGCCTCGCCCTCTTCGTCGGGGCGACGGGCAAGAGCGCCCAGATCCCGCTCTACGTCTGGCTGCCGGACGCGATGGCCGGCCCGACGCCCGTCTCGGCCCTCATCCACGCCGCGACGATGGTCACCGCCGGCGTCTACATGGTGGCCCGCTGCAACGTTTTCTTCCGGGTCTCCCACGAGTGGGCGCTGAAGACGCTCGGCGAGGGCGCCACGGTCTGGGGGCTCCTGACGCACGACGCCTCGTTCGTCGTGGCCGTCGTCGGCGGCGTGACGGCGTTCGTCGCGGCGACGATCGGCCTCGCGCAGACCGACATCAAGAAGGTCCTCGCCTACTCGACCGTCTCGCAGCTCGGCTACATGTTCCTCGGCTGCGGCGTCCTCGCGTTCGGCGCGGGCATGTTCCACGTCTTCACCCACGCCTGGTTCAAGGCCTGCCTCTTCCTCGGCTCCGGCTCCGTCATCCACGCCCTCTCGGGCGAGCAGGAGATGACGGCGATGGGCGGCCTCCGGTCGAAGATCCCGCACACCTACCGGACGATGCTCATCGCGACGCTCGCGATCGCGGGCGTGCCGGGCCTCGCGGGCTTCTTCTCGAAGGACCTGATCCTCGGCGAGACCTTCATCCAGGGGCACCCGTTCCTCTGGGCGCTCGCGGCGCTCACGGCCGGCCTGACCGCGTTCTACATGTTCCGCCTCGTGAAGATGACGTTCTTCGGCGAGTACCGCGGGCCGAAGGAGACGTGGGAGCACGTCCACGAGTCCCCCGCCACGATGACGGTCCCGCTCTGGATCCTCGCGATCGGCGCGGTCCTCGTCGGCTGGTGGGGGATCCCGAACTTCATCGTCCCCGGCGGCAACCGGTTCGAGGCGTTCCTCCACCCGGCCTTCCCCGTGCTGCCGCCCGACTGGACGCCGCACCCGCACCACGCCTCGCACGCGCTCGAGTACGGCCTCATGTTCGGCTCGATCGCGATCGCGGGTCTCGGCATCCTCCTGGCGACGACGTTCTTCTACAAGGGGTCGGCGCCGTGGGCGCTCCCGGCGAAGGTCGTCGCCGCGTTCCCGAACGCCTACCGCTGGGTGAAGAACAAGTACTTCGTCGACGAGGCGTACGAGACGGTCTTCGTGAACGGGCTGGTCAAGAAGGGCGGCCGCCTCCTCTGGGAGGTCGACGCCCGGGTCGTCGACGGCCTCGTGAACGGCGTGCGCCACCTGACGGTCGGTTTCTCCCATGTCTCGAGCTGGTTCGACAAGACGTTCGTCGACGGCGCCGTGAACGGCGTCGGAGACACCTTCCAGGCGGCCTGGAAGGGCTACGGCAAGCTCCAGTCGGGTCAGACGCAGGGCTACGCCTTCGTGATGGCCGCGGGCGCCTTCGCCCTCGTTTGCATCTACATCATCTTCGCGTGACGTGTAAGGACGCCGAATGAACGGACTCCTCTCCCTCCTGATCCTCCTCCCGACGGCCGGGGCGCTGGCGATCCTCTTCCTCCCGCGGGAGAAGACGGGGCCGATCAAGGCCCTGGCGACGGCCGTGGCGGGGCTGACCTTCTTCGCCTCGCTCCCGCTCTGGTTCGCCCGCGGTTTCCGGGAGTCGGCGGGCTTCCTCTTCCGCGAGGACCTCTCCTGGATTCCCTCGCTCGGCGTGCGGTACTCGCTCGGCGTGGACGGGATCGCGGCGCTGCTGATCCTCCTGACGACGCTGCTCTCCGTCATCTCGATCTACGCGTCGTACACGGCCGTGAAGACCCGGGAGAAGGAGTACTACATCTTCCTGCTCCTCCTCGAGACGGGGATGATCGGGGTCTTCTGCGCCCTCGACTTCTTCCTCTTCTACGTCTTCTGGGAGGTCATGCTCGTCCCGATGTACTTCCTCATCGGGGTCTGGGGCGGCCCGCGGAAGCTCTACGCGGCGATCAAGTTCTTCCTCTACACGCTCTTCGGGTCGGTGATCATGCTCGTCGGGATCATCGCCCTCTACTTCTTCAACACCACGGGCTTCCTCTGGTGGAAGGGGCTCGGGAACGCACCGACGTTCGACATCCTCCACTTCCACGCGATCGCGCCGCAGATCCCGCCCGACCTCCAGCTCTGGCTCTTCTGGGCGTTCTTCCTCGGGTTCGCGATCAAGGTGCCGATGTTCCCGTTCCACACGTGGCTCCCCGACGCGCACGTCGAGGCCCCCACGGCGGGCTCGGTGATCCTCGCCGGCGTCCTCCTCAAGATGGGGACGTACGGGTTCCTGAGGTTCTCGCTCCCGATCTTCCCGTCGGCCGCCTCCACGCGCTGGGTGCAGCTGACGGTCGTCGTCCTCGCGATCGTCGGGATCCTCTACGGGTCCCTCGTGGCGATGGTCCAGAAGGACATCAAGAAGCTGGTCGCCTACTCCTCGGTCGCCCACCTCGGCTTCGTGATGCTCGGCTTCTTCGCGCTGAACAACGCCGGGATGCAGGGGGGCGTCCTCCAGTCGATCAACCACGGACTCTCGACGGGCGGGCTCTTCCTCCTCGTCGGGATCATCTACGAGCGCCGCCACACGCGTCAGATCGCCGACTTCGGCGGCCTCTCGCAGGTGATGCCGGTTTACGCGACGCTCTTCATGATCATCGCCCTCGCCTCGCTCGGGCTCCCCCTCCTGAACGGCTTCGTCGGCGAGTTCACGATCCTCGTCGGCGCGTTCCTCGCCGACTGGAAGTGGGCCCTGTTCGCCGGCGTCGGCGTCATCCTCGGCGCGGCGTACCTCCTCTGGCTCTACCAGCGGGTCTTCTTCGGGGAGCTGAAGCACGAGGAGAACAAGGGGCTCCAGGACGTGAACCTCCGCGAGGTGCTGACGCTGGCGCCGCTGATCGTCTGCTGCGTCTGGATCGGC
Source organism: Acidobacteriota bacterium (assembly GCA_029567505.1). Taxonomy (GTDB): domain Bacteria; phylum Acidobacteriota; class Thermoanaerobaculia; order UBA5066; family UBA5066; genus UBA5066. The sequence continues at coordinate 53,893 of JAKPXO010000221.1, read as the reverse complement.
GTCTACCCGAAGCCGTTCTTCGCGATGACCGCCCCCGCCTCGGCGAAGATCGTCGCGGCGCTCGACGCCGCGAAGGGGGCGCCGCCGGCCGTGGCCGCCGCGCTCTCGCCGGCGCCGGCGGCGCCGGTCCCGTCCGCCACCCCCGTCGTCCCGGCCGCCGCTCTCCCCGAGACCGCTCCCAGGGGGAACTGAACCGTGGCCCTCCCGTTCCCGCTCTCCGACCTCCTGGTCATCCTGCCCGAGCTGATCCTCTCCGAGCTCGCGCTCGGGATCCTGCTGTGGGCGGCCGTCGTCAAGAGGGAGCGGGAGAGGGCGCTCGCCTGGGCCTCGCTCGCGTCGCTCGCGATCGCGGCCGCCCTGCTGCCCGTCGCGGCGTCGTTCGCCGGGGAGCTCCCCCGGTCGGCGTTCGGGGGAATGATCGCGCTCGACGGCTTCTCGATCTTCTTCAAGGCGCTGACGCTCCTCGCGGCCGCGGTCACGATCCTCTTCTCGCTCCGCTTCGTCGGGACCTCGCCCTACCCCGGAGGCGAGTACTACGCGCTCCTCCTCCTGACGACGGTCGGCATGATGTTTATGGCGTCGGGGACGCACCTCGTCTCGATCTACGTCGCGCTCGAGCTGATGGCCCTCTCCCAGTACGTCCTGGCGGGCTACTTCAAGCAGGAGGCGAAGTCGGTCGAGGCCGCGGCGAAGTACTTCGTCCTCGGGGCGTTCTCGTCCGGCGTCCTCCTCTACGGCCTCTCCCTCGTCTACGGCGCGACCGGGACGCTCTCCCTCGCCGGCGTCTCCTCGGCCCTCGAGGCCGCGCCCCGCTCGACGCTCCTCATGGTCGGCGTCGTCCTCGTCGCGTGCGGGATGCTCTTCAAGATCGCCTCGGCGCCGTTCCACGTCTGGGCGCCCGACGTGTACGAAGGCGCGCCGACGCCGGTCTCGGCGTTCTTCGCGGTCGGCCCGAAGCTCGCGGCCTACGCCATCTTCGCGCGCGTCTTCTTCGACGGCTTCGGACCGCGATCCGACGACTGGGCGCCCGTCCTCGCGGCCTCGGCGGCGCTCACGATGGTCGTGGGTAACGTCGGCGCCCTGATGCAGACGAACGTCAAGAGGCTCCTCGGCTACTCCTCGATCGGGCACGCGGGCTACGCGCTCCTCGGGCTCCTCGCCTACCGGGCGGGGGGCGCCGCGGGCCAGCCCGAGGCGTTCGGCCTCTGGGCGATCCTCTTCTACCTGACCGCCTACCTCCTGATGACGTTCGGGGCGTTCGGCCTGGTCGTCCTCCTCGAGGCGAAGGGCTACGCGACGGAGAGCGTCGACGACTTCAACGGCCTCTGGAAGCGGAACCCGCTCGCGGCCGGCGCGATGGTCGTCTTCCTCCTCTCCCTCGCCGGCATCCCGCCGACGGCCGGCTTCGTCGGGAAGTACCTCCTCTTCTCGGCCGCCCTGAAGGCGGGCTGGCCCGCCCTCGTCGTCCTGGGCGTCCTGATGTCGGCAGTGTCGCTCTTCTACTACTTCCGGATCGTCCGGGCGATGTACCTGGTCGACGGGGAGGGGGAGGTCCGCTGGCGCGAGGAGCCGGCCGTGGCCGTCGCGGTCGGCCTCTGCTTCGCCGGGACGCTCGCGTTCGGAGTCCTCCCCCAGCCGCTCATCGCCCTGGCGAAGTCCTGCCTCCTGCCGTAGGGCTGCGATGCCCGAGCCGCGGAGGGAGCCCGATCCGAACCTCCGCCTCCTCGGCGACGTCCTGAGCTTCGGCTGGGTCCTCCCCGCCTGCCTCGCGGCGGGCGGGGGGCTCGGCTGGCTCGTCGACCGGTGGCTCGGGAGCTTCCCGGCCGCCACCGCCGTCCTCGGCCTCGTCGGCTTCGCCGGCGGCATCCGGCAGCTCCTCCGCGAAGCGGACAGGCTCGAGGGCCGGCGGAAGAACCCGCCGGGGAGCGATCCGGGACCGAAGGAGGACGGGGGATGAGCCTCGCGCTCCTCCCGCAGGAGCGCCGGGTCTTCCGGGTGGCCGCCTGGGCCGCTCTCCTCGCCGCCCTCGCGCTCGGAGCCCTCGGGAGGTTCCGGGAAGCCGCCGCCTTGACGGCCGGAGCGGCCGTAGCTATCGTCTCCGGCCTCTGGTTGTCGGACGTGGCCGGGAGACTGCTCGTTCCCCGTCCACGGGCGTCGACCCGGCTCGACTGGAAGTTCGCGCTCCGCGCTCTCCTCCGCTATGCCTTCCTGGGGCTCGCGGCGTACGGCTCGGTTCGCCTCTTCCCGGACGAGGTCCCGTGGCTCCTCGGAGGTCTCTCCGCGGTCGTCCTCGGGGTCCTCGCCGACGGGTTCCGGGGAGGCGCGGCCGGCCGGTCCACTCCGGAGGAAGAGGAAGAAGGAACGACCCCGCGGGAGTGAGATGCAGCACCATCACTCGATCCTGTTCGGACCCGTCAACGCGCTCCTGACGGCGATCTTCGGATCGCCCGAGAACGCGCCGTCGTGGTGGCTCCACGGAGTGACGATCGGCGGCGTCCACGTTGCGGGCGTCGCCCCGGTCGACCACGCGACCGGTGCCGTCCTCGGCTGGATCCCCGATCACGTGATCATGGCGCTCGTCGTCCTCCTCGTCTTCGCGGTCGTCCTGCCGGTCCTCGCCCGCCGCTTCCGGGAGGGCGTTCCGGGCGGGGCACAGAACGTCCTCGAGGTCTTCGTCGACTTCCTCCGCGGCCTGATCAAGGAGAACATCCCCCACACCGGCGAGAAGTACCTCCCGGTGGTCGGGGCGTTCTTCTTCTTCATCACGGTCTCGAACCTGGTCGGCCAGCTCTTCTTCCTCCAGCCGCCGACCTCCAGCCTCAACACGACGTTCGCCCTCTCGCTCTCGTGCCTCGTCTTCTTCAACGCGGCCGGGATCAAGGCGCACGGCGTCTTCGGCTACCTGAAGACGTTCGCGGGCCCGAGCGCGGCGCTCGCGATCCTCGTCTTCCCGATCGAGATGATCGGCAACTTCGCCCGGGCGCTCTCCCTGGCGATGCGTCTCTTCGGGAACATCTACGGCGAGCACACGGCGACGAACCAGTTCGTCGAGCTCGTGCCGCTCCTCGTGCCGATGCCGATGAACGCCCTCGGAATCTTCGGGTCGTTCCTCCAGGCGTACGTCTTCACCCTCCTGACCACCGTCTACATCGGGGGCGCGATCGCCCACGAGCACTGAAACGCGGAACACCGAACCCGAAAGGAGCCCAAAGGACATGATCAAGAAGCTTCTCCCCGCCGTCGCCGTCGCCGGCCTCGCCTTCCTGCTCCCGAACCTCGCCTTCGCGCAGGAGGCCGCGGAGGCCGCCAAGGCGACGAGCGGTGGCGCGGGCTGGGGCCACCTGTCGGCCGCGCTCGTCCTGGCGATCGGCGCGACCGCCGGCGCCACCGCGCAGGGCCGGACGGCCGTCGCCGCCTGCGACGGCATGGCCCGCAACCCCGGCGCCGCCGGCCAGATCCGCGGCATCGCGTTCCTCGGCCTCGTCCTGATCGAGTCGCTCGTCATCTACACGCTCGTCATCGCCTTCCTCCTCCAGGGGAAGTGACCCGGCGGGCCCGCGCGGCCCGGACCGGTGCGGAGGGCCCCGGCGCCTGCCGGGGCCTTGCCGTATCGGCCGCAATCCGGCGGGCCCGCGCCGTCGTTGAAGGGAGAAGATGGCCCTCTTCGGATTCCGCCGCGACCGGGCCCCGAACGCCTGGGACCTCCGATCGGGGGAGCTGCCGTACGCGGACGCCCTCTTCGGGACCGCCCTTCGCCTGACGAGGAACCGGCAGGACGCGGAGGACCTCCTCCAGGAGACGTACCTGCGGGCCTTCGCCCACTACGACAGCTTCCGCGAGGGGACGAACCTGAAGGCGTGGCTCTTCCGGATCCTGAAGAACGGGTTCATCAACCGCTACCGCCAGCAGAAGGCGGGGCCCCGAGAGGTCGACCTCGAGCGCGGAGGGGCGACGTTCGAGTCGGCCCTCGAGGAAGTGGTCCCTCCGGCCGCGACGCCCGAGGACGAGCTCCTCGGCCGTTCGCTCGACGGAGACGTCGCGCGCGCGCTGACGAGCCTTCCGGAGGACTTCCGGCTCGTCGTCGAGCTCGTCGACCTCCAGGACTTCTCCTACCGCGAGGTCGCGGACATCCTCGAGATCCCGCTCGGGACCGTCATGTCGCGGCTCTATCGAGGTCGTCGCCTGCTCGAGGAGGCGCTCCTTGCGTACGGGAAGCGCCGGGGCTACTTCGGAGCGACGGCTTCGCCGGCACGCAGCCGGCGTGCGGCCGGAGAGGCCGCCGGGGCGGCGGAATACCCGCCACGGCGTCGGCGTTAGACCTCGCTGGAGAGGCCCCCGCGGGCCGCGCGATGGACTGCGAAACCGCCAGCCCCCTGATCGAGGCGCTCTGTGACGACGAGCTCGACGTCGCGACGGCGGCCCGCCTTCTGGCGCACCTCGATACGTGCGCGCACTGCGCCGCTCTCCGGCGCGACGCCGAGACCCGGAACGCGGCCCTCCGGGAGGCGCGGCCGGACGACCAGATCCCGGAGGCGGTCCGGACGCGCCTCGCCCGCGCGGTCGCGCAGGCGCCGGGGCCGCGTCGGACCCGGCGCCGGGGATTCCTCGCCGTCGCGGCGGCCGCCGCAGGGGCGGCGGCGGTCGGGGCGGTGCTCTTCGTTCGGAGCTCCCCGCCGCCGGCGCCCACGCTCGTCGAGGCGTCCGAGGTCCGGGAGCTCACCGGCGAGGTCTTCTGCCTGCGCTGCGCCCTCGCCCGGCTCTTCCCGGAGACTCCGGTCCTCGACCCCCGCCACCTCCCGGTCCTCAGGACCGACGACGGGGAGGTCGTCACACTCCTCGACGGCGCTGTGACGGAGGCGGTCCTCGCGCGGAAGGGCTGCTCCGGCCGCCGGGTCGCGCTGACGGTCCGCCTGTTCCCGCGGCAGGAGCTCGCCGAGGTTCTCGAAGCGCGCGAGCTGGGGCCCGCGTCGGGCCCGGTTCCGGGCGAGGTCGTGGCGACGGCGGTCCGGCGCTCCTCGTCCTCCCCGCCCTGAGCGGCCTGGTCTAGACTGACCGTCGTGGCGCACGAGGAGCCCGACCGCTTCATTCCGATCCTCTCCCTCGTCGCGGGGCTCGCGGCCTTCGTGGCCGGCGGCGCGGCATCGGTGTCGGCCGCGTGGGCGGCCGCTGGCTTCGGTAATCCGTTCCGGCAGACTCTCGTCCTCGACCTGGGACTCGCCGCCTCGGCGGTCGCGGGGCTGCTCGCCGGCGCCGCGGTCGCGGTCTTCCTCCAGCGTCCCGCGGCCCGCCTCGGCCGAACCCTGGCCGCGGCCCGGCAGATGGCCGAAGGCGACCTCGCCTCGCGAGCCCCGGAGGGACGCGACCTGGCGGGACGGATCGGCCGGTTCCTGAACGCGGTCGCCGGCCGGGGCGCGCACCTCCTGTCGTCGGTTCGTCGGGAGCACGGACAGCTCAACCGGCAGGTCGCGGTCCTGCGCGCGGCGTCGATCCGCAACCGCGAGCGGGCTGCCCAGGAACGGGTGCGGCTCTCGAGCGCCACCGCCGCCGTCGGCGGGCTGGACGGGACGATCCGCGCGATCGCCGAGAGCGTCGAGACGCTCGCGGCGGGCTCCGAGGAGACGGCGGCCGCCGTCGCGGAGGTGGACGGGTCGCTCACGCAGCTCCTCGCGCGATCGGAAGGGCTCCTCGCCGACTCGACGGACGGGGCCGGGGCGGCTGCCTCCCTCGCCGAAGGCGCCGCGGTCCTGGACGCGACGCTCAGCGACCTCGCGCGGCGGGCGGACGACCTCGCCGAGGGCTCGACTCAGGCCGAGAAGGCGCACGGCGCGGTTCTCGCGTCGGCGCGCGAGGCGGCGGAGCAGGCCGCGCACGCGGCCACCGAGGCCCGCTCGGGGCGGGCCGTCGTCGAGGAGGCCCGCGCTTCCGTCGCGGCGATCCGGCTCTCGTCCGGTACGGTCCGTGACGCGGTCGGGCGTGTCGAGGCGCGCTCCCGCGAGGTGGGGCGCATCCTCGAGATGCTCGAGGACATCGCGCGGCAGACGAACCTCCTCGCCCTGAACGCCTCGTTCCTCGCGACGCGCGCGGGGGAGCACGGGCGCGGCTTCGCCGTCGTCGCCGCCGAGATCCGTCGCCTCTCCGAGCGGACCTCCGAAGGGGCCCGTGGGATCGGCGGCCACGTCGCGGGAATGCGGGAAGAGGTCGACGCGGCGCGGGCGGCGGCCGAGGAGGAGACGCGGCTCGTCACCCGCGGCGTCGAGACGGCGACGCGGGCGGGTGAGGCGCTCGCCGGCATCGAGGCCGCGGCGGCGCGGGCCGAGGAGGCCGTCGCCGCGATCCGCGAGGTGTCGCGCGCCCAGGCCGCGACGGTGGCGGCGAGCGTCGCCTCGGTCGGCGAGATGCGCGAGGGGCTCCGGGCGCTCGCGGAGGAAGGACGACGCAACACCCGCGAGGCGGAGCGGATCCGCGAGCTCGTCGGGCGGATCCGGGAGCTCGCCGGCTTCGTCGAGCGGACCGTCCAGGAGCAAAAGGGGGCGGCGGGCCAGATCGCGGTCGCGGCGGAGCGCTCCCTCGGCCTCATGCGCGACATCCAGGACGCCGTCGGCCGCCAGACGGCTGACAGCCACCGAATACTCGGCCTCCTCTCCGAGGTCGAGGCGATGAGCCTCGACACCCTCGCGTCCGCCGCTTCCGTCGACGACACGACGGCGGCGCTCGAGACCCTCGCCGGCTCGCTCGAGGACGAGGTCGGGCGGTTCCGGGTCGGCGCGGAGCTTCAGACCACGTGACGCTTCGCCGCGTCGTCGCGTTCCGGGCGGGCGGCGTGGCGTGCGCGGCCGATCCCGCCGACGTCGAGCGGATCCTCCGTCCCGCGTCGCTCCTCCCGGCCCCGGGGGCGCCCTCCTGGATCGCGGGGCTCGTCTCGGGGCCCCGGGGACTCCTCGCCGTCGTCGACGTCGGCCGCCGCCTCTTTCCGGGACGGGACACCCCCGGACCCCGCGACCTCCTCGCCGGAACGTTCGACGGAATCCCCGCGGCGCTCGGCGCCGAGGTCGTGGAGGGAATCCTGACGGTGGACGGGGCCGAGGGGCTCCCGCCGGAGGGGCTCGCGCCGGCCGTCGCGGAATGTCTGAAGGGAGTGGTCGTGGCCGGAGGCGAGAGGCGCGTCCTCCTCGACGTCCGCCGGCTCGTGGCGGGCGAGCCGGCCCGCCTCGCGGCTCAGATCGCGAGCGAAGCGACGGAGCGCCGGGACCAGTCCTCGTAGAGGAGACCGAGGACGACGACGTCGTGCCTCTGGCCGTGCGCGAAGACGCGGCTCCGGAGCGTCCCTTCCTCCACGAAGCCGAGGCGCTTCAGGACGGCGCGCGCGGCGACGTTCCCCGCCGCGACGAAGGCCTCGATCCGGAGGAGGCCGCGGTGGAGGAAGAGATAGGAGACGAGGGCGCGGTGCGCGTCCGTTCCGAGCCCCTTGCCGCGCTCGGCCGGCTCGAGGATCGTGGCGGTGATCCGGGCGACGCGGGAGTGCAGGTCGACGTCGTCGACACCGGCGAGCCCGACCCGGCGTCCCGCACGGTCCTCGATGACGAGGCGCGTCAGGTCCTCCGAGAGCAGGCCGTCCTGCTCGAACCGCCGCCGGAGGCTCTCGGCCTCGCCGACGAAGAACGGCTCGAACTCGCCGAAGGCGGAGGGCTTCCCGCAGGCGGCGACGAGCCAGTCGAGGTCGTCCGCCTTCACCGGGCGGAGTCGGACGGAGGCCCCGGCCAGCACTACATCCTCTCCGGGATCGGGACGCCGAGGACGCCGAGGACGTCTTCGAGCGTCCGGGCGACGAGCTGGAGCGCGGCCCGTCGGGCCCGCCGGCTCTCGTCGTTCTCCGCCTGGAGGATCGGGTGCGTGTGGTAGAGGTGGTGGAAGGCGGCACCGACGGCGAGGGCGTGCCGGACCAGGAGCGACACCTCGAACGTCTCGGCGGCCTTCTCGAACGTCTCCTGCGTCCGCCCGCAGGTCCTCACGACGTCCCAGAGGCCGTCGTCCAGGTGCGCGGCGTCGAGCGCTCCGACGGAGGCGGCCTCCTCCGCGTCGAGGAGACCCGGGAGCCCCTTCTCCTCCAGCTTGCGGAAGATGTTCGCCGTCCTCACGGCCGCGTACTGAAGGTACGGTCCCGTGTCCCCCTCGAACGCGAGCGCCTCGTCGAAGTCGAAGGCGATCACCTTGTTCCGCGAGTAGCGGGTCATGTAGACGCGGAGCGCGCCGATCGCGATCGCCTCGGCCCGGGAGAGGTCGGGACGCTCGCCCGGCTGCCGGTCGAGGATCTGCTCGATCGCCTTCTCGACGAGCCGCTCGACGAGGTCGTCGGCCTTCACGCCGAGCCCCTTGCGGCCCGACATCTCGACGTAGGCGCGGCCGCGATCTTCGTCCGAGAGGGTCACGCCGAGGAGCTCGGCCGACGCCGGCGTAAGCGCGACCATCTCGTACGCGAAGTGGACCGACCGGTCGGCGCCCTCCGGGAAGCCGGCCCGGCGGACCGCCTCCTTGACGACCTTCTGCGGGTACGACTGACGCACGTCGATGACGTTGATGACGGAGTCCCCTCCGCCGAAGCGGCCGCGCGCGGAGGGGTCCGCGCCCTCGGCGTCGTGGCGGGTCCGGTAGAGCGGCGACGTCCCGTCGGAGGCGATGAACTCGGCCTCGCCGAACGGGTTCACGTAGGGCGCCTTCTCGTACTCGAAGTCGATCCCGAGGTCGCCCAGCTTCCAGAGCTGGTAGGCGACGTCCTTGCCCGTGTAGGTGACGGTGCCGTTCGAGCGGACGAGGACCTTGTCGGCGTCCTCCATCCCCTCGAACTCCTTCGCCCCCTCGAGCTTCATGACCCAGCAGCCCGCGTTCTTCCCCTCGGTCTCGAGCTGCGTGGCGCCGGCGGCCTTCAGGAGGTCGAACGCCTTCTGCCAGAAGCGGCGGCCGAGGATGTCGCTCTCGCGCGGGAGGAGGTCGTAGGAGACGCCGATCCTCTCCATCGTCTTCAGGTGGCAGCGGACGACGGCCTCCGCGAGGCGGGAGGCGAGGGCGGCCGTGGCCCGAGCCTCCCCGGAGAGCTCGTGTCCGAGGGCCGCCCCCTCGATGGCGTGGAGCGTCGCCTTCCGGCGCTCCTCGAGCGACGGGTCGGCGGCGTAGCTCCGGGTGACGAGGGCGTAGAGGTCCCACGTCAGGTCGCCGAGCCGGCGCGGCTCGGTCCCGGGGGCGTCGTCGGGGAAGGCGCCGAGGACCTCGCGGATCTCCGAGGCGAGCTCCTCGGCCCGGGTCGGCTCGGCGAGCTCGTCGGCGTGCTCGAGGCCGACGACGACGTCGGCGACCTGGACCCCCGTGTCGTCGAGATAGTTCTGCACCTCGACGTGCTTCCCGAGGCGGCGGAAGAGGTGGACGAGGACGTCCCCGAGGACGGCGTTCCGGAGATGACCGATGTGGGCGGCCTTGTTCGGGTTGATGTTCGTGTGCTCGACGATGACCTTCCCGGACGCCTTCGCCGCCTCGGGCGCGGCGACGAGCATCGCGGCGAGCGCCTTCGGCCGGTCGAGGAAGAGGTTCACGTAGCCGCCTCCCTCGACGCTCCGGCGGGCGACGATCGAAGGCAGCTCGAGCGCCGGGGCGAGCTCCTCGGCGATCTTCCGGGGCGGGCGCCGGAGGACCTTGGCGAGCTCGAACGCGATCGGGAGGGCGAGGTCCCCGAGCTCGACCTTCGGGGGCGTCTCCAGGACGAGCCGGGGCGGCTCGACGTCCCAGAGGCGACGGCAGGCATCCTTCACGGCGGCTTCGACATGGTTCTTCAGGCCTGGGATCACGGCGACCTCGCGAAATTGCGTTTGAAGGCGGGACGCGGGAGCCTCCCGCGCCCAAACCTCGATTCTTGCACGCCGGGCGCTCCGGAGCCGACGGGGCCGGGGGGCCGCCACCGGCGCTGGGCCACCCCCGCGGCGTGGCGCCGGACGACCGGGCGAATCGGGACTTGAACCCAGACGCGGTTGCGGGCGTAATCAGCGGTACCGTGACCAGACCCCCCGTCCGACCCTGGCGGAGCGGCGCCCTCCTCGTCCTCGTCCTCGGGGCGTTCGCGGGAGGCTGCCGGACGACCGACGAGACGCCCGTCCTCCGCCTCACGCCGGAGCGGTGGCGCGAGGCCGTTGCCGCCCGCGGCGTCGACCCCGGGGACGTCCCAATGCCGATGATGGTCACGCCGCAGATCCGGGCCGCGGCGGAGCAGCTCGCCGGGCCGGCGGGCGACGACGGCGAGAGGCTCCGCCGGCTCCAGGCGGCCATCCTGGACCGGAAGAGCTACGCGTTCGAGTACGACACCGTGGCGACGTTCACCGCGGCGGAAGCGTTCGCGTTCCGGCGCGGGAATTGCGTTTCGTTCACGAACCTCTTCATCGCCTTCGGCCGGGCCCTCGGGATCCCCCTCCAGGCGGCCCTCGTCTTCCGGCGGGCCCGGAGCGAGAAGGAGGGCGACCTCGTGATGGTCTACAACCACATGGTCGCCGTCCTGCCGAAGCTCCGGCAGCTGACCGTCTTCGACTTCTACATGACCCGCGACGAGTCCCGGGTCGACCTGAGGCTGATCGACGACCTGGCCGTCGCCGCGATCTCGGCGAGCAACCGGGGCGTGGAAGCCCTCCGCGCGGGAGACCTCTCCCGGGCCCGCACGCTCCTCGAGAGGGCGACGAAGCTGCAGCGCTCCCTCCCGGACCTCCACTCGAACCTCGGGATCGTGAGGTGGAAGCAGGGCGACATCGAGGGCGCCTACGAAGCGTTCCGGGAGGGGCTCGACCTCGACCCCCACCGACCCGCCCTCCTGCACAACCTGGCGGCGCTCTACATCGAGCAGGGGAGGGCCACCGAGGCGCGGGCCGCCCTCGCGGCCGCGAACACCCGGGACGCCTCGGCCTACCTCTTCGTCGTCCAGGGCGACCTGGAGCTCGCGGGCGGGAACTTCAAGCAGGCTCGGACCGCCTACAAACGGGCCCACCGCGAAGGGAAGGACCTCGTCGAGGCGCTCCTCGGCCTCGCGCGCGTCGAGCGGGCGCTCGGGAACGAGCCCGCGGCGCAGCGTGCGCTTCGGAAGGCGCTGAAGATCCGGCCGGACGACCCGCAGGTCCAGGCGCTCCTCGGGAGCCCCTGACCGGGCCGGCTTTCCGGCGCGACGCCCCCGAGCGCGGTGCGATATAGTCCCAAGGATGCGCCGGTCCCGGCGAACCCCCCCTGAAAGGACCACACGGATGAGAAAGCTCCGGCTTCTCGCGACCCTCGTCCCGCTCGTGGCGCTCGCGCTCCCCGCGGCCGCCCAGCTGGATAAGTTCAAGGACTGGGAGAGCTCCCCCGAGTTCGTCTACTACGCCACGGAGGACGAGAAGAAGGCCTGGGCCGGCGTCACGAACGACGAAGAGGCCCAGAAGTTCTTCAACCTCTTCTGGGGCAAGCGCCACCCCGACTACCAGAAGACCGCCCAGAACGTCTTCCGGACGAAGTTCGACGCCCTCGTCGCCGAGGCCGACAAGCGCTTCACCCTCGGGAAGAAGCGCGGCGCCCTGACCGAGCGCGGCAAGGTCCTGATCCTCCTCGGCCCGCCGAAGGCGATCGCCTCGAAGGTCGAGTCGGCCGACGCCGGGTCGGCCGGAGCGGAGGGCGAGGCGGGCTCCTTCCTGTCCCGCGGCAACGTCGTGGTGATCCAGTTCCAGTACGACAAGGAGCAGCTCCCGGAGTGGGCCGGGATGAAGTCGTTCCGCGTCAACTTCACGGTCGACGAGCGGGCCGAGCGGGAGACGCCCGACAAGACCGCCGACATCAAGAAGCTCTGGAAGAAGGCGATCGCGGCCGCCGTCGTCAACCCGAAGATGACGGAGCCGCCGGTCTACAAGACGCGCGAGGAGTACGAGGCGGAGATGAAGGCCGCGGCCGAGGCCGCCGCCGAGGCCGCAAAGGGTCCGGTCCTCTCGGCGCCCGTCCGCGCTTCGCTCGAAGCGCTCCTCGCGAAGGAGCCCCAGGGCGGGCTCTCTCTCTTCCCGCTCGCCTACGGCGACAAGGCGACCCGCCTGATGGTCCAGCTCTACGTTCCGGCCTCGGTAGCGCCCGCAGGCGCTGCCGGCGCGGCCCCGGAGGGAATGAAGGTCGCCCTCCTCGTCCGCGGCAAGGACGGGAAGGACGCCGCCCGGCGCGAGGAGCCCGCGGTCCTGCAGAAGGTGCGCGAGGACTGGTTCGTCGACGTGGCTCTCCCGGTCGACGCCGGTGAGTACCAGGTCGCGGCGCTGCTCCTCGACGCGTCGGGCGCCGAGAAGGTCTCGGCCCACCGGCCCGTCACGGTGACTCCGCTGCCGTCCGAGCTCGCGATGTCCCCGCTCCTGCTCGCCTGCACCGACATCGCCGCTGACGGAGCGAAGGCGGAGGAGCCGTTCGTCTTCTCGGTCCGGAAGTTCGTCGCGAGGGGCGGCGACGTCCTCGAGAAGACCGACGGTCTCGCCTACGTGGCCCGGGTCTACAACCCCGCGGTCGACCCCGCGACGAAGAAGCTCCACCTGAAGAGGTCGATCTCGATCAAGCCGAAGAACGGCTCCACGATCGACGTGCCCCAGCCCGCGGACGAGCCGATGATCGTGCCGGAGCAGACCGGCTCGGCGACCGCCCTGGTCATCGATCTGGCCGGCTCCATCGTCGACGTCAACCTCGGCGACTACTTCCGCCCCGGCGAGTACGTCATGACGCTGAAGATCACCGACGTCATCTCCGGCAAGAGCGTCGAGGCGAAGGCGCCGTTCACGCTCGCGGCGCCGCCGGCCCCGGCGAAGGCGCCGGCCGCCAAGGCCCCGGCTCCCAAGGCGCCGGCCGCGAAGAAGTAGCGCCTCCCGCACGCCCCCGTACGATCGACGGCCCCGGCGAAAGCCGGGGCCGTCGTGTTTCGGGGAGCGGCGCGCCGACGGGCGTTCCTAGTCGACGCGGACGTCCGCGGACGCGAGCGCCATCCGGCCGGTGGCGACGTCGCGCACGCCCGCCACGAAGCGGATGTTCCCCTTTCCGCTCTTGACCTGGCCGCGGTAGACGAACGGCTGGCTGCTGGCACGCTCCCACTCCGAGACCGGGATCGAGAGCGTCTTCTTCTCCGGGGTGACGTCGGATCGGGCGCCCGTGTCCTGGATGGCGGCGAGGGTGATCTCGACGACCGCCGTCTTCCGGTCGCCTTCGTCGCGGAAGGTCAGGTCCGCGAGGGAGAACTCGACCTCGTACGGACCCGTCCGCCGGGCGAGCCCGCCCGCCGGCGAGAGGCTCCCGATCCGAAGCGCCGCCGGGAAGTCACCCTGGACGCCGGGCGTCAGGAGGGCCATCTCGATGCGGTCGACGGCCGCCTCGTCGGCGCTCCGGGGGACGAAGTGGGTGCGCGCGCGAACGACCACGCCCGGCCGGGTCGTCCGCACCTCGACCTTCCTCTCGCCCGCGCCGGCGAGGCCGGCGAGCGTGACCCCGACCGAGTAGTAGCCGCTCGATTCCCGGTAGACGCGGTCGAGGTCCGCCCGGAACTCGTTCCGGTTCTCGACGAGCGTCCCGCCCGTACCCGTCGCCAGCGTCACCATCGAGTCACGGAAACCCTGCGCGCGGTAGAACGGGCTGATCGCGGGGTTCGACCGCTCGGAGGCGTCGGCGCCGGCGCCGAGCCCCTTCGCGTCGAAGACCTGGATGGTGATCCCCGCGCCGTTGGCCTCGGCGAGGACCTTCTCGATCTCCTCGCCGACGTCTTCGGCGAACTGCGAGACCAGTCTCGGCCCGTAGGCGAGGGCAAGGGCCCGTCCAGGGTGCCATTCGTACCCGTTCGTCACCAGGAGGAGCGTTCTCTTCCCCGAGCGGGCGGCCAGGGCCGACACGCTCCGCGCGAGCTCGCGGAGGGCCCACCGCTCGCGGTGCGCGGCCTCCGTCGACCAGTTACGGATCAGGGAGGCCCGGGAGCGAGGCGAGATCCGGATCTCCCGCACCGTCCTCTGGTACTCCGACTCGAGCGCGAGGCCCCTGGGCGCGACGGCCTCCAGCTTCGAAAGGCCGCCGAGGAGGTCCTCCTTGCTGCTCGTGAAGGGGACGAGGACCCGGGTCGCCCCGTTGTAGGAGACGATCGAGGCCCGGTCGGACGGCGAGAGCCGCATCACGAAGTCCCGGAGCCCCTCGAGGACCGGCTTGCGGTCCTGCGGGAGGAGCCGCTCGTCGTCGAAATAGACGAGGAACTGCCTCGGGACGTAGGTCTCTCCCGCGTCGTTGCGAAGGGTGTCGAGGACGAGGTCCGGCGAGGCGGTCGCGAGGTCGGGCCCGTGGACGGTGCCGGCCTCCACCCGGGCGAAGTAGTCGATCGGGACGACCTTCTTGTCGATGCGGACGACGAACTCGTCCCGGGTCAGGTCCGTGACCGGCCGGCCGTCCTTCGTCGCGACGACGTCGAGGTCCAGCGCGCGGACCTCCACGGCCGCGCGTACTCCGACCGGGAGCGGCTCCTGCGGCGGCTCCTCGCCGCGCATCGCGGGGCTCGGAGAGAGGACGAGGGCGAATGCGAGAAGAGCGAGTGAAGCGGTTCGGGCGAACATGGGATACCTCCGTTCGGAGCTGACCGGGACTGCCAGGTACTACGGCGGGAGCCGCGCGGACGGATCAGAGACTGAGGAGCTCGCGAAGGGCCGAGGCGTCCCGGCCGATCCGGTCCGCCAGCGCTTCGTCGACGGCGAGGGAGGCGTACCGGTCGGCGAGCTCCGGGTCGTCGCTCGTCCACTCGCGGCCGACCTGCTCCGCCGCGACCATCTGCTTCGCGAAAAAGATCAGCTGCTCGGCGACGGAGCTCCGGCTCGAGACCTGACCGTCCGAACCGAGGACGTCGGCGAACGCGACGGGCAGATTCAGCTTTCGTGCCAGCGCACGGCCGCTCGTCGCGCGGTACCAGTCGAGGGTCGCGGCCCGGAACGGTCCGGGGTCGAAGTCCTCCGCGAGGAGCAGCTTGAGGAGCTCGTAGCCGCCCACCGGCTCGAGGAGCGCCAGGGACCAGGCGAGCCCGGGGTCCTCTCCGAGCGACGGGGCGACGTGGGATGCGGCCACGGCCGTGGACACGGCGGCGCTCCGGAGCGCCCTCTCGAGGCGATCCCGCCCCGAGACCACCGCGACGCCCGGGGCGGTGAGGAGCTCGAGGGTCCGCCGGAGCGCTCCCGGCCCGATCGCAGAGAGGGCGCCGTCGACGGTCGACAGGAGTCCCGTGGCCGGAGTGCGAAGCGCGTTTCCGACGAAGAGGAGGTCGACCGTGAGAAACGGGTCCGTCGCGGCGAGGCGGAACGTCTCCTCGCCCTCCGTGCCGGACGCGAGGGCGGCGCGGCATCGTTCGACGGTGTCCTCGAAGAGCGGGAAGGGCCGGAACGGCTTCCGAAGCGAGGCCGCGACCTTCTCCGAGAACCTCCCGAAGAGCTCGAAGCGCTCCTGCCACACGGACGGGGGCGGGCTCTCGAGGTCGAGCCCCTCGACGACGGAGAAGAACGAGCGCGCGACGCGGCGTGCCGAGAGCTCGTCGCCCTCCGCCTCCGGCTCCTCGAGGTCCTCCGAGCGGACGGCGCGAATGCGGGCCGTGTCGTCGACGGCCCGCGCCCCTTCGAGCGCCAGGAGCTGGCCGCGCAGCGAAAGCTGGATCCGGAGGAGGTCCTCGGTGACGACGGTGGGGTCGTAGACGAACCGGGCGCCGCGCCAGTGGAAGAGGTCGAGGAGGACCTTCAGCGCGAGCTCCTCGACGGCCCCGGCCAGCGCCTCGCGCGAAAGCAGGCCCGTCTCGAAGACGAGCCTCGTGAGGCTCCGGCCCGTCAGGAAGCTGTCGGCGAGGAGCTCGTAGACGACCGGTTCCGGGAGGACGCCGCGCGCGACCAGGAACGTCCCGAGCCGCTCCTCCGGCCGGACCGACGAGACGAAGACGATCGCGCCGTCCTTGACGTCGATCATCCTCCGGTCCTCCCCGCGCGAGATCGTCAATCGGCCGGAGAGCCGGTTGATCTCGATCCACTGCAGGAGGTCGGCGAGGGCGAAGGTATCGAGCGTTCCGCTGAGCGACTTCGACAAGGCTGCACGAAGTGTGACACGAAGCGGGTCCGGAGGGAGCCGGCCGTCGCACGCGGAGGCGGCCGGCCGGGCGGTCGCCCCTCCGGCGCGCGTGATTCGAGATGCGGTCTCGCACGGTGTCCTCGCGTGCCATTTCCATTAGCATCGGCCTCATGTCCACCACGAAGACCGACACCGTCACGACCTCAGGGATCCCGGTCCGTCCCTCCTATGCCCCGGGGGACGTCCCGCAGGGCTGGGATCCGGGCGTGCCCGGTGCGTTCCCGTACACCCGCGGCGCGATGGCCGGCGGCTACCGGAAGAAGCTCTGGACGATGCGCCAGTACGCCGGCTTCTCGACCGCCCGCGAGTCCAATGCCCGCTACCGCTACCTCCTCGCCCAGGGGCAGACCGGCCTTTCCGTCGCGTTCGACCTCCCGACCCAGATCGGGTTCGACTCCGACGCCGCGCTCGCGCGCGGCGAGGTCGGCCGTGTCGGCGTCGCCATCGATTCGATCGAGGACATGGAGACCCTCCTCGACGGCATCCCGCTCGGCGAGGTGTCGATCTCGATGACGATCAACGCGACCGCGTCGATCCTCCTCGGCTTCCTTCTCGCCGTCGCGCGGCGGCGCGGGACGGAGTGGAAGGCGCTCTCGGGGACGATCCAGAACGACATCCTCAAGGAGTACGCGGCCCGCGGGACCTACGCGTTCCCGCCGAAGCCGTCGATGCGCCTCATCACCGACATCTTCGGCTTCTGCGCGGAGAACGTCCCCCGCTGGAACACCATCTCCATCTCGGGCTACCACATCCGGGAGGCGGGCTCGACGGCGGTCCAGGAGGTCGCCTTCACCCTCGCGGACGGCGTCGAGTACCTCTCGGCCGCGGTGAAGGCGGGCCTCGACCCGAAGGCCATCGCCCCGCGGCTCACGTTCTTCTTCAACGTCCACAACGACTTCCTCGAGGAGATCGCGAAGTTCCGGGCGGCGCGGACGCTCTGGGCGCGCCTGCTGAAGGACCGCTTCGGCATCGACGACCCGCGCGCGCAGGCGCTCCGCTTCCACACGCAGACGGCGGGCTCGACGCTCACGGCGCAGCAGCCCGACGTGAACGTCGTCCGCGTCGCCATCCAGGCGCTCGCGGCCGTCCTCGGCGGAACGCAGTCGCTCCACACGAACTCGCGGGACGAGGCGCTCGCCCTGCCGACGACCGAGGCAGCCCGCCTCGCGCTCCGGACGCAGCAGGTCATCGCGTACGAGACGGGGGTCGCGCGGGTCGCCGACCCGCTCGGCGGATCGTGGGCGATCGAAGCCCTCACCGCGGAGATCGTGGAGAAGGCCTCGGCGCTCATCGGGAGGATCGACGAGATGGGAGGGGCGCTCGCCGCCATCGAGGCGGGCTACTTCCAGCGCGAGATCCAGGAGGCGGCGTACCAGGCGCAGAAGGCGATCGAGTCGAAGGGCCAGGTCGTCGTCGGCGTGAACGAGTTCGTCCTCGAGGAGGAGAACCCGATCCCGACGATGTCGATCGACCCGAAGGTCGAGACGGAGCAGGTCGAGCGGCTCGCCGCGTTCCGCGCCCGGCGCGACGGCGCGAAGGTCGAACGCCTCCGTGCCGACCTCGTCGCCGCGGCGAAGGAGGGGCGGAACCTGATGCCACCGATCGTCGAGGCCGTCGACGGGAACGTCACGCTTGGCGAGGTCGTCGAGTCGCTGAAGTCGGTCTTCGGCGACCACAAGGACACGGTCAGTCTCTGAGCGGGCGGCGCCGGCACCCGGGAGCCCCTCGGGGGCTCCGGGTGCCGGCCGGCCCCGGAAACCGGCCACCGGCGGTCCTCGCTTCGCGGCAAAACCGCTGCCAGAACGAACCCCCTCCTGTGTAAATCGTTTCGGGCCGCTCCGGAAGCGGCTTCACGCGGACCTTACATTTCTCGCGTGGTGTCAAGTCCCTGTGTTGCAGATACTTGACGTGCGTGCACCGTCCGGAGTGCATTCCGTGCGCGGCCCGCTTCCGATGCGGCTTCCTGGACTTTTCGACAGCCGAATCCACAGGCTTATGCACAGCTCGTCTGGGAAAGGCGGTAAGCCTCTTTGCTGGAAGGTCTTCGGAGCCGTCAGGCGTTCTCTTCGGGGAACGGAAGGACCCCGTCGACCTCGACGACGCCCGGGTCGAAGCACCGTCGGCAGCGGGCCTCGTACATCCCGGCCGCGCCGACGACGACCCGTTCCTTCGAGGCGACGAGCCGCTGGGTGCGGCTCGCGGGACCTCCGCAGAGGATGCAGATGGCCCGAGTCTTCACGACTTCCTCGGCGAGCGCCATGAGCGTCGGCATCGGCTCGAACGGCCGGCCGAGGTAGTCCTGGTCGAGGCCGGCGACGACGACGCGCTTGCCGAGGTCGGCGAGCCGGCTCGCGACCTCCACGATCCCGGCGTCGAAGAACTGCGCCTCGTCGATCCCGACGACTTCCGTGCGGTCTTCGGTGCGGGCCAGGACCTCGGCCGACGTCGCGACGGACAGGGCCGTGAGCCGCATCCCGGTGTGCGAGACGACCTCGACCTCCGAGAACCTGTCGTCGAGCTTCGGCTTGAAGACCTGGACCCGGCGCCGGGCGATCTTCGCGCGGGTGACGCGACGGATCAGCTCCTCGGACTTTCCCGAGAACATCGAGCCGCAGATGACCTCGATCGAGCCGCTTCCCGGGAGCATCAACGTCTCCTCCCCGCGCGCGCCGCTCCGGGCTTCCGCGATCCCGGCCTCCCCTGCCTGTCGACGCCCGGCTTCGTCGCGGACGTCACGCCGACCTTCGGGCAGATCTCCTCGAGGAGGCAGCCGGAGCAGCGCGGCGAACGTGACGTGCAGGTCCGGCGACCGTGAAGGATGAGCGCGTGCCCCGCGAAGACCCACTCCTCCCGCGGCAGGAGCGCGTTGAGGTCCCGCTCGACCTTCTCCGGGTCCGTGGCGCCCGACCAGCCGAGGCGCCGCGCGAGGCGGCCGACGTGCGTGTCCACGACGACTCCGTCGGGAGCGCCGAACGCGTTCCCGAGGACGACGTTCGCGGTCTTCCGCCCGACGCCGGGGAGCGCGTTCAGCTCCTCCATCGTCCGCGGCACCTCGCCGCCGTGCTGCTCGACGATCGCCCGGCAGGCGCCGCGGAGGGAGCGCGCCTTGGCGTTGAAAAAGCCCGTGGAGCGGATCAGCTCCTCGAGCTCGGGGCCGGCCGCGGCCATCGCGGCCGCCGTCGGGAGCGCCCGGAAGAGAGCGGGAGTCACGGCGTTCACGCGCGCGTCGGTGCACTGGGCGGAGAGGATCGTCGAGACGAGGAGCTGGAAGGCGTCGGCGTGCTCGAGCGAGCAGTCCGCGCCGGGGAACGCGGCCCGGAGACGGGCGAGGACCTCGGGCGCGGGCGCGGGCGCAGGCTTCGGCTTCGGGCGGACGGGCATGCCGGCGGAGGATACCGCCGGGCGGCACCCGCCGCGCCTTGATTCCGGCGGGGGCGGGTGGAAGACTCCGCCGCGCGTGAGCATCCGACGCCCGCTTCTCCTCCTCCTCCTCGCCCTCGTCCTCGCCGTTCCCGCCCTCGCGGCGGAGCGGGTGACCCTCACGGTCCTCCAGACCTCGGACCTCCACGCGAACGTCCTGCCCTGGAACTACGCGCGCGGAGAGGCGGCTGACTGGGGCCTCGCGCGCGTCGCGACGCGCGTGCGCGAGATCCGGAAGAGCTCGAAGCACGTCCTCCTCCTCGACGGTGGCGACACGATCCAGGGGGCGCCGGCCGGCTGGCTCGAGGCCCGGCGACCGAAGGGGGAGCCGCACTTCATGGCGGCCGCCATGAGCGCCCTCCGGTACGACGCCATGGCCGTGGGGAACCACGAGTTCAACTTCGGGCTCGAGGTGCTCCGCCGCGCGCAGAAGGACTCGAGCTTCCCGTGGCTCTCGGCGAACACCCGGCACGCCGCGGGAGGAGGCCCCGCCTTCGCCGAGTACGTCGTGAAGACGCTCGGCGGGGTCCGGGTCGGGGTCCTCGGGCTGACGACGCCGAACATCCCCGGGTGGGAGCCGGAGGCGAACCGGCCCGGTCTCGAGTGGGAGAACCCCGTCGAGTCGGCGGCGCGCCTCGTCCCGCTCCTGCGGCAGAGGGAGCGGTGTGACGTCGTCGTCGTCCTGTTCCACAGCGGCCTCGAGATCGACCCCGCGACCGGAGAGGCCAACGGGACCGACTACGAGAACCACGTCGTCCGCCTCGCGAAGACCGTTCCGGGGATCGACCTGATCCTCACCGGGCACTCGCACCGGCGCCTCCCGCTCACCCGCGTCCACGGCGTCCCCGTGACGCAGCCCGGCCGCTGGGGCGAGGTCCTCGCGCGGGTCGACCTCGTCGTCGAGCGCGCGAAGGGGATCGCGAGAGTCGTCGAGGCCCGCGGAGAGCTCCTCCCGTCGGACGGGACCGTCTCCGTCGACCCCGAGATCGCTGCGATCGCGCGCCCGCATCACGAGCGGGCGCTGGCCTACCTCGACGAGCCGATCGCGACCGCCGCCGGCCCCTTCCCGGCCGACCGGGCCCGCCTCGAGGACTCCGCGCTCCTCGACCTGATCAACGAGACCCAGCTCGCCGCGACGGGCGCGCAGCTCTCGATGACGTCGCTCCTCCCGTACCGGCACGACGGCTGGAAGGAAGGCCCGGTCACCGTCCGCGACGTCTACTCCATCTATCCGTTCGAGAACCAGCTCGTCGTCGTGGAAGTCGACGGGAAGCGCCTCCGGGCGCTCCTCGAGCACGCCGCCTCGTTCTACGAATCGGCGGAGTGGAAGGACGGCCGCCTCCTGCTGACGCCCCGCGCCGGGATGCGGCCGTACAACTTCGACGTGGTCCAGGGGGTGAGCTACAGGATCGACCCCACGGCTCCCGCCGGAAGGCGGGTCCGTGAGGTGCGGTATCGAGGCCGCGAGGTCCGAGACGAGGACGTCTTCACCCTCGCGGTGAACAGCTATCGCGCGCAGGGCGCGGGAGGGTACGCGGCGCTCCGGGGCACCCGCGTCGTCCGGGCCTACAACGACGAGATCCGAGACCTCCTCGTCGAGCGGCTCCGGAGCGCCGGGACGATCCACCCGGTGACCGACCGGAACTGGGTCCTCGCTCCGGAGACGTCGTGGGCGCCGCCGCCGGCGGCGGCGGACGCACCGGCGCCGCGCTAGCGCGCCGGAAGGAGCCACGGGAAGGGCCCCCTCGCCTCGCGGGCGAGGGGGCCCGGGGGGCCTTTCCTCGAGGGCCGGCCGCGCGGCGTCTCAGCTCGCCGGGACGACGTACGGGACGACGGCGTCCGCGTCCCCGGTCTTCTGGTCCCGCCGAACGAGGAGAGCGAAGACGGGCTGCGACCCGGCGACCGGAGAGACGTCGATCCGGCCGATCGGCGTGCCGAAGCCGGCGAGCGAATAGAACGCCGCGGGGACCCTCACCGATTCCTTCGGGCCGAGCGGGAGCGTGACCGGCTCGCCCGCCGCGACCCCTTCCGTGTCGAATGCCCGGAGCGTCACTTCGCCGGCCGTGTCGGTGGGGTTCGTGAGCTGGAGCTCCGACTCCATGACGTCCCACCCGGCGTCGGCCGCCTGGATGAAGACGGCGCGCGAGCCGGCCGCGGCGGTCGAGTCGGCGCGGAGGGCGGGCATGCCGTAGCCGTGGCGGCCGCCGGACGCGTCCGCGGCCGTGACCCGCGCGAACGCGTGGACGGGCGGATCGGAGACGACGTCGAGGGACCCGGCGAACACGTCGACGCCGAACGTCTCCCGGACGACGTCGTCCAGCGCGACGACCTTCCCCGCGGGGACCGTGAGGGAGACGGCCCGCGCCGGAGGCGCGGCCCCGGGCGAAGCGGCGAGGCGGGCCGCGCGGAGGACGAGCGAGACGGAGGCGTCGCCCGCCGCGCCGTTGAAGAGCTGCAGGTCGGTGCGCGACGTCGGACCGAGCGGGCCGCCGCCCCTCTCGACGCCGAACACCCACTGGTTCGTGGCCGTGGCCCTCGGGCCGAAGAAGGGAAGGTCGATCGGGTCGGACGACACCGCGTCGATCGAGGTGCCGAACGGCAGGACGCGTCCCTTCGCCACGGTGTAGACGATCCTGGCGGACGGGGAGGGCGGAATTCCGAAGGCCGAGAAGACCGTCGAGGCCTGAAGGTGGTATCCGGCCGGCCAGCGGAAGGCGAACGGGGCGGAGAGCGGAGTGCCGGCGGCGCTCACGACCGAGACCGTCCCCTCGGCCGCCTCGACGACGAGGAGGCCCGCGTTCACGCGGGAGGCTCCTCCGTCAGGCGGCGTGAAGAGGAATCCGGTCTCGCCGGTCGCGAGGGCCTCGGCCCCCTTCACGTAGTTCCGCGCGAAGCCGTACGTCCCGCCGTCGTCGCGCGCCCGGTAGACGCGGATCCACGAGTGGACGTCGCCGAACCGCGTCGTCGTCGCGCCCGACGTGAGCCGGAGCGCGCCGGAGGTGTCCGGCCCCTTCATCTCCTCCCCGATCGGGTCGGCCTGGGAGACGATCTTCCCCGGGCCGATCGTCAGGTTCGCCGTGGGGGAGAGACCGATGATCCAGTCCGTCGGCAGGAGTCGCTCGTTCACGGTCGCGTCGACCCGGACCCCGGCCGTGTCGGCGCTCCCGCGATTCCAGGTCACGACCTGCGTGGCCCAGCGCACGCCGCCGCGGCCGCCGATCGAAGAGGCGGCCGGGAAGAAGTGGTCGTCCAAGGACGCGGGGATGGGGGGGAGGACCTCGGCGATCTCGGCCGTGGCGCCGACGAGGAACCGCTTGCGCGTCTCGTCGAGGACCAGGGCGTACGGGACTCCGGAGACGGCGGTGTAGCGGGCGAGCCCGGGGAGGCCCGATCCCGTCACCGCGGCCGCGTCGGCGGGGGCGACGTCCAGCTCGACCGTCTCGAGGACCGTCTTCGTCGGCGCCACCGTCGCGGTCGTCTGGGTGAGGACGATCTCCTTCTCCTCGAGCGTGTCGGTCGCCGCGGGTGTCGACCCGAACGGGTCGAAGACGCCGACCTCCCCGATCAGCTGTTCGGTGTAGACGATCCGGTCCTTGTAGACCTTCATGTCGAACGGCTGGGAGAAGACGCCGATTGCGTATCGCTTCAGCTCCCGGGTCGCCGGGTCGAACCGGGCGAGCTGCGCCGTGCCGTAGAAGGAGAACCAGAGGTGGCCGTCGGGGCCGCGGATGATCTTCGACGGCTGGGCGGTCGCGTCCGGAAGCGCCCAGCGGGTCACCTTCGACCCGTCCGGCGCGAAGCGCAGGAGGGCGCCGCGGAGGAAGTCGGCGGACCAGAGCGAGCCGTCGGCATCGAGGAACGGGTAGGTGAGGCTCGAGATCGGGTTCGCGGCGTCGGTCGAGCGCCAGTAGACGAACGTCCCCGTGGCGGGGTCGAAGTTCGCGAGCGTCCCGTTCGTCTCGGGGAGCCAGAGCGTCCCGTCGCCCTTCCGGACGAACGCCGTCGGCCGGCGGGCCCCGTCGGCCCACTCCGTCAGCTCGGCCGTCTGCGGGTCGAACAGGGAGACCTGGAAGCCGCCGAGCTGCGCGACCCAGAGCTTCCCGTCCGGCTCCTTCAGGAGATGGCTCGGCGCCGCGTCGCGCGGCATGGTCCACTTCCGGACCTTCTTCTCGTCGGCCGAGATCCGCGCCAGGACGTTCTCGTTCGCCGAGGCGGTCCAGATGGTGCCGTCGGCCTCGAGGATCATGTTCGAGGCGTCGTACCGGCCGCCGTTCGGTATCCCGAGGCTGGCGACCGACGCTTCGATCGTCGTCGAGGGGATCGGCGTCGGGGTGGGCGTCGCCGTGGGAGTCGGCGTCGGTGTGGGCGTCGGCGTCTGGGCGAAGAGGGGAAGGGCCGTCGCCGCGACGCCAGCGGCGAGCGCGGCCATCCGGAAGAGTCGTGTCACGCGGCGCATTCTAACGGCTCGGATGCAGGAACCGTTCCGGCGCTGTCGGCGCGCCTAGAATGGGAGGGCGATGGCGCCAGCCGACTCGGTTCGCGAGCGCCTCGCCGGCCTGACGGCGAAGGCGACGCTCGTCCGGGAGGAGACCGGGAAGCTTCGCTGTCTCGCCTGCGGTCACCGCTGCCTCCTCGCCGAGGGGGGGCAGGGGGTCTGCCGGGTCCGATTCGTCCGCGACGGCGAGCTCCGCGCGCCGTGGGGATACGTGGCCTCGGTCGCGGCCGACCCGATCGAGAAGAAGCCGTTCTTCCACGTACTCCCCGGCTCGACGGCGCTTTCCTTCGGGATGCTCGGCTGCGACCTGCGCTGCCCGTACTGCCAGAACTGGGAGATCAGCCAGACGCTTCGCGACCCGAATGCGGATGATTGGGCGCACCCGAGCCCGGCCACCCCGGAGGGGATCGTCGCCGCCGCGCTCGAGGCGGGAGCGCAGGTCGTCACGTCGACCTACAACGGGCCGCTGATCACCGCCGAGTGGGCGGCGGCCGTCTTCGTCGAGGCCCGCCGGGCGGGCCTCCTGACGAGCTTCGTCTCGAACGGGCACGCGACGCCCGAGGTGCTGGACTTCCTCCGGCCCCTCGTCGACGCCTACAAGGTCGACCTGAAAGGAATGCGGGAGGCCGCCTACCGGGAGGTCGGCGGGCGGCTGTCGGTCGTCCTCGACGCGCTGGCGGGGCTCGTGGCGCGAGGCTTCTGGGTGGAGGTGGTCACGCTCCTCGTGCCGGGGAGAAACGACTCGGACGAGGAGCTCCGCGACGCGGCCCGGTTCCTCGCGACGCTCTCTCCCGATCTGCCCTGGCACGTCACCGCGTTCCATCCCGACTACAGGATGGGCGACGTCCGGGCCACGCCTGCCGCGACGCTCCTTCGCGCCGTCGACATCGGACGCGGGGAGGGCCTGCGGCACGTCTACGCGGGGAACCTGCCGGGGGGCGTCGGGGACGCCGAGACGACGGTCTGCCCCGGCTGCTCCGAGCGGCTCGTCGAGCGGCGGGGATTCCGGGTCGTCTCGCGCCGGATCGACGCCGAAGGAAGGTGCCCGCGATGCGAGCGGCTCATCCCGGGGATCTGGTCGCCCGGAGGACGGGTCGTTCTGCGGGCCCCCGGCGGCCGGCCGGCCGAAGGTGAAGACGTCCCGACGGGCTGACGGTGCCGAATTGACGGACGGTTCCCTTCCGGCATAGCATTCCCGGGTCTGGCCCGGCGCGGCGCGGCCCTGCGGAAGCGGGTGGCGTGAACGGGGCGCCGGGCGAGGGAGTCGCGAGGATCACGACCCGCCCTCCCCCCTTCGGACCGAGTAGGAAATGCCGTTCGCCCGAGCTGAACGCTCGCGTGGGCGGCGCACAGGAAACGGAACGGCCTCGATCAGCCCGTTCCGGAGGTCAGCTTGGACGAATTCGACCCGAAAGAGCCCGTAGAAGCGGATCGGCCTTCCGTCGAGACCACGGTCGTCGAGGAGCTCCCGGAGGGAGACGACGACGCCGAGGCCCTCGACGAGGGCGACGGCGAGACGGAGGCCGTCGCCTCGGAGGGAGGCAGCGTTCCCGGCGAGCCATCGCGGAAACGGCGCCGGCGCCGCCGCCGCCGCGGCCGCAGCAAGGCCGCCGGCTCGGAAGGGGCGCCCGGAGCCGAATCGTCGGGCGAAGGGGCGCCGCGGCGGGAGCCCGCTCCCCAGGCGGCTCCTCCGGTCACCGTCCGAGGCCTCGTCAAGCTCCATGGAGACCACTCCGGCCTCGTCGTCTCGCCCGAGACGTTCTTCGCGGAGAAGGGGGACCCCTTCCTGCCGAAGTACCTCGTCGAGGGCGAGGATCTCGAGGACGGCCTCCTGATCGAGGCCGAAGCCCTCGTCCGCGGTCCGAAGGGGCCGATGGTCCAGAAGATCCTCTCGATCGAGGGAATGACGCCGGCCGAGTACCGTTCGAAGTACGTCCAGTTCCACAAGGGGATCTCGATCGACCCGAACCGGCGCCTCCGGATGGAGACCTCCGCCGACGAGAACTCGGGACGCGTCCTCGACCTCGTCGTCCCGCTCGGCCGCGGCCAGCGCTGCCTGATCGTGGCGCCGCCGAAGGCGGGAAAGACGTTCCTCCTGAAGACGATGGCGAACGCCATCGCGAAGAACGACCCCGACGTGATCATCTTCATGCTGCTCGTCGACGAGCGGCCGGAGGAGGTCACCGACATGCAGCGCGGCATCACCGGACAGGTCATCGCCTCGTCCGCCGACATGAACGCCGCGCACCACATCGCCGTCGCCGAGGCGACGTTCGAGCGGGCGAAGCGCCTCGTCGAGATCGGGAAGGACGTCGTCATCTTCTGCGACTCGCTGACCCGGATGAGCCGCGCCTACAACAACGAGCAGCGCGGGAGCGGCAAGATCCTCTCCGGCGGCATCGACGCGCGGACGATGGAGAAGCCGCGCCGCTTCTTCGGCGGCGCCCGCAATCACGAGGACGGCGGCTCGCTGACGATCATCGCGACCTGCCTCGTCGACACCGGAAGCCGGATGGACGACGTCATCTTCGAGGAGTTCAAGGGGACGGGGAACTGCGAGATCATCCTCGACCGCGGCCTCTTCGACCGGCGCGTCTTCCCCTGCATCAACATCCCGGCCTCGGGCACGCGGAAGGAAGAGAAGCTCTACACGGCCGAGGAGCTGCCGAAGATCCACAAGCTCCGCCGCGCCCTCTCGTCGGTCAAGCCGATGGACGCGATGGAGCTCCTCCTCTCGAAGCTGACCCGGACGAAGACGAACGCCGAGTTCCTGAAGTCGATCGCCTGACCGTTCCCGGGGCACGGGCACGAAGTCGGGGGCCGCGAGGCCCCCGACTCGCTTTCGCGGCCGTCCCCTCCCACCCCTCTCCCGTCTTCATCAGGGCCCGCGCGCCGGCGGCGCGCGCGCATGAGGGCGGTGGGTGGGGGGAGAGGGGTGGGTTCTAGGGCTCGATCTCGGGCTCGGGGAGGAAGAAGTCGGTCAGCCTGCGCATGATCGCGCGGCTCTCCTCGACGTGGAGGAAGCGGGAGGTGTCGGGGAAGACGAGGAGCTCCGCGCCTGGGATTCCCGCGGCGATCGTCCGCGCGCAGCGGATCCGGTCCTCCTCGTCGCGCTCGCCGACGAGAACGAACGTCCGCGCCGAGACCGCACCGAGGCGCCCGACGAGCGCGGCGCCGGCGCGAGGAAGGCGCTCGAAGCGGCCCGGGCTCTGCGGGAAGCGGTTGAAGATGTCGGCGATCCTCTCGAAGATCCCCTCCCGCTCGCGGGCCGCGTCGAAGATCGGGGAGGCTAGGAGCTTCTCCGCGAGCGCCTTCGGAGGGTCGCTCCGGAGAGCGGCCCGAAGGTCCGCCGCGGCGGCCGCCGCCTCGGGAGAGGAGGAGAAGCCCTCGAGCGACGGCGCCAGGAGCGCGATCGACCCGGTGCGGCCGGGATTGCGGAGGGCGAACTCGAGGGCGACCTCGGCCCCCTCGTCGTGCGCGAGGAAGTGGGCCTTCTCGACGGAGAACCAGTCGAGGATCCCGAGGACGTCATCGGCCTCCTCGGGGAGCGGCACGGGACCCTCGGTCGGCGGCGTCGTCCGGCCGCACCCGCGTCGATCGAAGCGCAACGCGCGAAACCCTGACGCCAGGCCCGTCGCGGGGGCCTCCATCAGGTCGGCGTTCGCGAGGGCGCCGTGGAGGAGGATGACGAGATCTCCCTCGCCTCCGACCTCGTAGTAGAAACGCTGGTCCCGAACTCCGGCAAACGGCATGGCGTTCCTCCCGGAGGAGGAATCATAAGCCGCCGGAGACGCCGGGGGTCAGGAGGCGGATGGAGCGGACGCGGGCTTTCGCCGGCGGTGGCGCTTCCGCCGCGAGGCGCCGCCGGGCGCCGCCGGGGAGGCCGAGACCCCGAACCCCCCTTCGGGGATCTCCAGCTCGAACGCCGCGCAGGTCCAGAAGTCGGTCGGCGCGACGTCGCCCGGAGGCGGCTCGACGGCCCCGGGGAGGTCGGCTGCGGGCTCGGCAGGGGCGCCGGACTTCGCGGCCTCGACCCTCGCGACGGCGGGCGGAGCGGCCGCTTCGGCGAGGACGCCTGCCTCGGCGCGCACGACGGGTGCGACCGGCGCGACAGGGATGTCGGGCACGAAGGGCTCGGGGGCCGTGGCCGGCGGAGCCTGCGGCTTCTCGACGCGCGGGGCCGGCGCGGCGGGCACGGGCTCGGGGCGCGGGGGCGCGGCGGCCCGCTCCCGCCGCGGGCGCGAGGCCCTCGGGGGGGGCGGGGCTTTCGTGTCCTCCTCCTCGTCCCCCGCGACGGGGGCGGCGGAGCGCGGCCCTCCCGAGACGCGCACCGGCTCGCGAAGCGGTGCGGGGCGACGGACGAAGAGCGCGTCGTCGGGATGCTCGACCGGGATCTTCATCCCGATCAGCTTCTCGATGGAGGAGAGCGACTGGACGTAGTTCTCGCAGGCCAGGGAGATGGCCCGGCCCGAGTGGCCGGCGCGCGCGGTCCGGCCGATCCGGTGGACGTAGTCCTCCGGGTCCATCGGCAGGTCGACGTTGATGACGTGCGTGACGCCGTCGATGTGGAGCCCGCGGGAGGCCACGTCCGTCGCGACGAGGATCGGGAGCTTCCCCGACTTGAAGTCGGCGAGGATCTTCAGCCGCTTGGCCTGGGGGATGTCTCCCGAGATCGCGCCGCAGCGGAGGCCGTGCCTCTCGAGGCGTTCCACGAGCCGCTCCGCGAAGCGCTTCGTGTTCACGAAGAGCATCGTCCGGGTCGCGTTCCCCTCACGCTGGAGGAGGCCGACGAGGAGCGAGAGCTTCTCGGAGTTCCCGACGTGGAAGAGGCTCTGGACGACGCGGTCGGCCGTCACGTGCTCCGGAGCGATCTCGACCCGGACGGCCTCGTTCATGTGCTCCCAGGCGAGCTCCGTCACCCGCCAGGAGAGCGTCGCCGAGAACATCATCGACTGGCGCCGGCGCGGGGGGGGGCACCGCCGGAGGATCCGCCGGAGGTCGGGGAGGAAGCCCATGTCGAAGAGACGGTCGCACTCGTCGATGACGAGCGACTCGACCGACCCGAACGAGGTCGCCCCCTGCCCCTCGTAGTCGAGGAGCCGGCCGGGAGTGCCGATCAGGATGTCGCAGCCGGCCTGGAGGAGGCTCCGCTGCCTCACGTAGTCGAGGCCGCCGAAGACGGTCACGATGCGGGGCCTCACGAACTGCGAAAGGAGGATCGCGTCGTGCTCGATCTGGACGGCGAGCTCGCGCGTCGGAGCGACGATCAGGGCCCGGGGCGCTCCCGGCTTCCGGATCGCGGAGGAGGGCGCCTCGACGAGGCGGGTGAGGATCGAGACGAGGTACGCCGCCGTCTTGCCGGTCCCGGTCTGCGCCTGCGCGGCCACGTCCTTGCCGGCGAGGAGGAGCGGCAGGGTGCTGGCCTGGACCGGCGTCGCCCGGACGAAACCACAGGCGGCGATCCCGGCCCGGACCGCGTGCGGGAGGGGAAGGTCGGTGAAGAAGACGTCGCTGAGGTAGTCGCCGGTGCCCGGCGGAGAGGAGGACATCCGGGGGGATTGTAGCCGGACCCGGGAAGGCCGCGCCGGAGGGACGGGAGGCGCGCCCGGCAGTAGCATGGGGCGATGAGCGCCGGCGCCTCCCTCCGGATCGTCTCGCCCTCGACGGGCGAGCTCCTCGCGGACCTTCCCGCGGCGGGCCGGGCCGAGGTCGCCGCGGCCGTCGACGCGGCGCGCGAGGCGGCCCCCGCCTGGGCCGCGACCCCGCTTCCGGAGCGGGTCGCCGCGCTGAAGCGCTGGCGACGGGCCGTCGTCGACGACGAGGAGCTCCTCCGGACGCTCGTCCGCGAGAGCGGAAAGCCGCGACACGAGGCCGAAGGGGTCGAGCTCCTCTACTTCTGCGAGCTGACCCGGTTCGTCGCCGCCGCGGCCCGGCGGGCGCTCGCTCCGGAGCGGCGCGGAACGCTCCTCTTCGCCGTCCGGAGGACCGACGTCCACCGCGTCCCGGTCGGCGTCGTCGGCGTGATCGGTCCCTGGAACTTCCCGATCCTGAACAACGCCGCCGACGCCCTCGCGCCCCTCGCCGCCGGGAACACGGTCGTCCTGAAGCCGTCCGAGGTGACGCCGCTGACCTCTCTCCGGATGGAGGAACTCTGGCGGAAGGCGGGGAATCCGCCCGGCGTCTTCCGTGTCGTCGCGGGGCGCGGCGACGCCGGGGCGGCGCTCGTCGACCTCGTCGACGGTGTCATGTTCACGGGAGCCGTCGAGACCGGGCGGAGGGTGGCGGCGCGCTGCGGGGAGCGGCTCGTCCCGTGCGTCACGGAGCTGGGCGGGAAGTCCCCGTTCGTCGTCCTTTCGGGCGCGGACCTCGACCGGGCGGCGCAGTCGGCCGCCTGGTCGGGCTTCTTCCACAGCGGCCAGGCCTGCATCCGGTCGGAGCGGATCCTCGTCGAGGAGCGCGTCGCGGACGAGTTCGAGAGGCTCTTCCTCGAAAGGGTGAGGGCGCTGCGACAGGAGGTGCCCGCCCCGGACGCCGCGCGCGAGCACGACCTGGGGGCCGTCACATTCCCCCGCCAGATCGAGGTCGTGACGCGGCAGCTCGAGGATGCCGTCTCGAAGGGTGCCCGGCTCCTCGCGGGCGGCCGCCCGCGAGCCGACCTCGGTGGAGCGTTCTTCGAGCCGACGGTCCTCGCGGGCGTGACGGCGGAGATGGCGGTCTTCCGGGAGGAGACGTTCGGCCCGCTCGTCCCGATCGTCCGCGTCGCCGACGCGGACGAGGCGCTCCGCCTCGCGAACGACTCCCACCTCGGCCTGAGCGCCAGCGTCTGGGGGCCGCCCCGCGCGGCCCGGCGCCTGGCGGAGCGGATCGAGGCGGGGAGCGTCGCCGTGAACGGCGCGCTCGTCCACTACCTCGTCGTCTCCGCCCCGCTGGGCGGCGCGAAGGCGAGCGGCGTCGGCGTCCGGCACGGCGTCGAGGGGATACGTGCCTTCACCCGCTCGCGCGCCGTGAGCGTCCCGAGGGCCCTCCTCGCGCCGCTCGACCGGCTCCTTCTCTCCCGCCTGGCGTTTCCCTACGACAGCCGCGTCCTTGGCCTCCTCCGGCGTGCGGTCCGGCTCCTGTACCGGAGGGGATGAGGAGCCGGGGGCGCCCCGGTCCCACGCGTCTACAATCCGCCGCCATGAAGGCGACTTCTCGCGCCGTGCCGGCGCTGCTCCTCGTAATGTCCGCGGCCCCCCTCCTCGCGCAGGCGCCGAAGCCGGCGCCGACCGCCCCTGCCGGAGGGGCCATCGTCGGGACGAACCCGCAGGGGCCTCCCGGCTCCCGTCCGGCCGAGATCCAGGACGTCCGGGTGCTCGGGGCCTCGCCGAGAGACCCCTGGCAGATGGAGCGGCTCGGCGTCGCCGCCGTCCAGAAGAACGAGCTCGGGAAGGCGAGGGAGTTCTTCGAGGAGTCGTGGAAGGCGGGAGAGCTCCCGACCGCGCCCTACAACCTCGCCTGCATCGACGCGCGCGAGGGTAAGGCCGACGCCGCATTCCGACAGCTCGACCGCGCGATCGCCGCCGGATTCGACGACGAGGCGACGCTGGCGAAGGACTCCGACCTGGCGTCGCTTCGGGGGCGCCCGGAGTTCGCGCGCATCGTCCAGGGGGCGAGGCGGAACCGTCTGGCCGGCGACGAAGCGGTCGTGAAGGAAGGGGTGTTCGTCGCTCCGGGGCGACCGCCCAAGGGGATCCTCCTCCTCCTCCACGAGGTCAACTCCGACCCGATGTCGATCGCAGGCCCCTTCGTCGCCGAGGCGAAGGCGCGGGACCTCTTCGTCGCCGCGCCGCGCGGGCCGGCGCGCTCCGGCCGGAAGAGGTTCGGCTGGGGCTCGCCCGACCGCGCGCTGGAGGCGTTGAAGCGGACGATCGCCGAGGCGCAGACGCGGGCCGGCGGCCTCCCGATCCCGGTCGCCGTCGTCGGTGCGGGCCGGGGCGGAAAGCTCGGCCTGGAGATTGCCGCGCGGAATCCCGGCATCTTCTCCGCCGTGGCGTCGATCGGCGGCATCTTCGACCCGGGTCCGACGGGGGCTGCCGGAGTCGCCGGCCTGCGGGGCGTGCCGGTCTTCCTCGGCGTCGCGAAGAGCGCCCCTCCCGAGCTCCTTCGCGCGATGCAGCGGGGTCGCGAGAACATGGAGAAGCTGGGGGTGAGTGTCCGGTGGGGAGAGTGGCCGGGAACGGGCGAGGGGCTTCCGACGGACGCGACCGCGGCGGCGAAGGACGTCCTCGACGCCATCCGTTCGCCTCGTCCCGGGGCCGCGAGCGCGCCGACGGCGAAGAAGTAGCGCGGCCGGGTCGCCCGCCTCAGAGCGCCGGGCCGACCGCTTCCACGATGTCGAGGAGGTCGCCGTCGGGGTCGAGAGCGACCGCGACGGCGACCGACCCGCCGTCGAGCGGGACGAAGAAAGTCTCGTCGGCCCGCGTCACCTCGACGGTCGCGGTCTTCGAGCCGCCGCTCGCCGTGAACAGGCGGAGGGTGAGCGGGAAGACGTAGTGCGGCACGTCGTCGGGACCGGCCTGCGGGTGGACGACGGCGTGGGCCTGCACCTGCCTCACGTTCACGTCGGCGCCGCCGGAGACGTTCCGGAAGGTCGCTCGCAGGATCGGCCGGTAGGGCGTCTCGACCCACTGGTCGAAGTGCTGCTTCAGGTCGCGCCCCGAGACCTCCTCGAATACGGCCCGCAGGTCACCCCGAGTCGCGTTCCCCCTCTCGTGCCGGCGCCGGTACTCGCGGACGGCGGCGAAGAACGCGTCGTCGCCGATCCGCCTTCGGAGCATGTGGAGGACCCACGCCCCCTTGGAATAGACGGCTCCCGTGTGGCGGAACGGGTCCGACGGGGGGGCGACGACCGCGGGGCCGAGCTGGCCGGAGTAGAGCCCGTCGTCGTACCGGGAGGCGAGGAGCAGGCCGGGAGAGAAGCTCGAGGTCCGCTCCCGGTAGAGGACCTCCGCGTATGTCGCGAAGCCCTCGTTCAGCCAGATGTCGTCCCAGGTCCGCATCGTCACCTCGTCGCCCCACCACTGGTGAGCCAGCTCGTGGACGAGGAGGTCCGTCAGGTCGCGGGAGGCGTTCCCGAGGAGCGAGG
Source organism: Acidobacteriota bacterium (assembly GCA_029567505.1). GTDB lineage: Bacteria > Acidobacteriota > Thermoanaerobaculia > UBA5066 > UBA5066 > UBA5066. Next base: position 20,711 of record JAKPXO010000221.1, on the reverse strand, counting down.
CGCCGATGAGAGTGATCGTCGGGTGCTCCATCCCGCCGGAGAAGCTCCCCTCGACGATCCCGTACTTCGTGTCGAGATACGGGTAGTCCCCGAACAGGGAAGAGAGGACCTCCAGGTGGCGGACCATCGAGGCGACGCGGGCCCGGTTCGGAGCGGCGTGCTCGGGGACGACCCATCCGACGACCGGCATCGTCCGCCCGTCGGCCGTCCGGTATTCCACGGCGATCTCCTCGAATCGGCCGACCGCCACCGACACGAGGTAGGTCGAGATCGGCTGCGGGAGCCTCCAGCGCCAGGTCACCCGCCCGTCCGGCTCGCTCGTCGAGGCGCCGCGGCCGGCGGAGACGGCGACGTACCCGGAAGGGACCGTCGCGGAGAGCGTGACGACCGCCTTGTCGGCCGGGTCGTCGACGCAGGGCCAGAAGGTCCGCGCGTCGAAAGGCTCGGCGAGGGAGGAGATCGCCGGTCCGCTCGCGGGGGCGGTCCAGAACGTCAGGGCCCCGCCCGCGAGCGGGGTCCCGCCCCAGCGGACGACGAGGGTCGTCCGCTCTTCGGCCCCGAGCGGCGGGGTGAGCGGGACCGTGAGGACGTCCCCCGCCGCGGTGAAGGTCGTCACGGGCGAGCCGTCGCGCTCGACGCCGCGGACGCTCATCGCGTCGTCCAGGTCGAGCCGGACCTCGGAGACGCCGGGCCGGATGGCGGCGAGCCGGATCACGGCGCTTCCTTCGAGGGCGACGACGGCGGGGTCGAGCTCGAAGCGGAGGTCGTAGGTGAGGACGTCGTAGCCCCTCGCCGCGCCTTCCGGAGAGAGCGCGCCCCGTCCGGACCGGCTCCGGGCGAGCTCCGAGACGAGGGCGCGGGCGCGCTTCGCCCGGCCTTCGGGGTGTCCGGCGCGGGCGAGGCGCTCGTGCCCCTCGTGGTCGGACCAGGCGTTCACGGCGGCGCCGCCCGAGAGAAGCGCGACGAGGAGCGAGACCGGGAGAGAACGACGCATCGGCCTGATCCTCAGAGCAGCGGGGCGAGCTCCTCGGCGCGGGCGATCCTCTCGCCGAGCCCGAGTCCGTCACGCCAGGTTCCGGTGACGACGAGGCGCGGCCGCTCGCGTCCGGCGTTCAGGTCGTCGAGGTCCGCGTCCAGCCGTCGAAGGGTCTCGTGGTGGCCGACGGGCAGACGCGGAAGCGCCGACGGCCACTTCAGCGCCCTTCCGTGGAGCCGTGGTCCGAGGTCCGGGTGCAGGCGCCGGACCTCGGCCTCCGCGATCCGGAGCAGGTCGGTCTCGCAGAGGTCGAGGGCCGACGGGTCAAGCGCCCCTCCGAAGAACGACGTCGTCAGCGCGACCCCGGCCGGAACGCGGGAGGGGAAGAGAGAGGAGAGGTAGAGCACCCCGAGCGAGCGGAGCCCCTCTCCGCGGGGGGCGAGGAGGCCGAACCCGCGGGGGGCCGCGTCGGGGGAATCGGCCCGGAACGCCTGGAGGACGACCGCGAGGCGCGAGTACGGAAGCGTCGCGAGACGGGCGCCCGAGCGCGGGAGCCGCGGTCCGAGCGCCTCCGCGAAGCTGGGCGCGTCGAGGGTCGAGACGAGGGTGTCGGCCGGGTAGACGGTCCCGTCTGCGATCTGGACCTTCCAGACGCCGCCGTTTCCCTCTCCGTCGAATGGTCCTTCGATGCCGGCGATCTCGGCGTCCAGCTCGATCCTCACTCCCGCGCGGACCCCCTGCTCGGCGAGACGCTCGGCGAGCGTTCCGAGCCCGCCCCGAAAGCTGATCGTCCTCCGCGACCGGGGTCTCGGCGCTCCCGCGAGGCCGCGCAGGACGCTCCCGGCCCGGCCTTCGGCGTCCCAGAGGGCGGGGAACGCGCTCCGGACCGAAAGGGTCCGCGGGTCGTCGGCCCAGACCCCCGAGACGAGCGGCTCGGCGCCCCAGCGGGCGACGCCGGGGCCGAAGCGCCTCTCGAAGAAGTCGTGGACCGATTCGTCGGCCAGGTCCGCGGGGCGTCGGGCGACGAACGGCTCAGCCAGGGCTCGGAGCCGGGCCGCGAGCGGGAGCGCCCCGCCGAGAAGGAGCGACGGCCCCGGGGTCACGCGACGCATCCTGCCGCCCCGGACGATCCAGCGCGGGGACCTGGGGTCGGCCACCAGGACGTCGTCCTCGAGGCCGAGCGCTTCGACGAGACGGTCGGAAGCGGGCGTCGTCCGGAGCGTGACCGGCCCGGCCTCCAGGACGAGCCCCTCTTCGCGGATCGTTCGGACGGTCCCGCCCGGGCTCGGTCCCTCCTCCAGGATCAGGACGTCGTCGCCCGGAGCCGGGCACCGGTTGCGGAGATAGCCGAGGGCGAGCCCGGTGACGCCCCCGCCGAGGATGACGATCCGCCTCAACGAGCTCCCGGCGCGAGGAGCGCCTTGCGGCAGACGTCGGCGAGCGCGTCGACGAACGCGGGGTGGTCGTTCAGGCCGTCCGCGGCGACGTAGTGCGTGATGCCGGCCGCCCTCGCCTCCTCGGCGAAGAGCATCCGGATCTCGTAGAGCGTCTCGACGTGGTCGGAGACGAAGGCGATCGGGCAGACGACGACCTGCTTCACCCCCTCGCTCGCGAGCCGGGCGAGGACCTCGCCGGTCGCCGGTCCGAGCCAGGCGACCGGACCGAGCTTGCTCTGGTAGCCGAGGCGCGAGCGGAAGCGCCTGCCGAGGCGCTCGTCGACGAGCGCGCAGCACTCCTCGATCTGCTTCGGGTACGGGTCCTTCTTCTTCTCTACCGTCGAGACGGGGAGCGAGTGGGCCGAGTAGAGGAGGACCGTCGCCGCCGGGTCGGGGTCGGGGAGCGTGGCCGCCGCGGCGAGGATCCTCTCCGCGTGCGCGTCCAGGAACCTCGGCTCGGCGTACCAGGAGTCCGGCGCGTGCGCCTTCTCGGGCGACCACCCCATCCGCGAGAGCGCCTGGTCGACGCGCGCGAACGTGCTCCGCGTCGTCGTCACCGAGTACTGGGGGTAGAGCGGGAGGACGAAGAGGCGCGTCACGCCCGCGGCGCGGAGGTCGGGCAGGACGTCCTCGACGAGCGGGGCGCTGCACGTCATCGCGGCTCGGACGAGAGGTGGCTCGCCGGGCCACGTCGGCGCGAGGGCCGCCTCGAGGAGCATCGCCGACCTCTCCGTCCAGCAGCGGATCGGCGACCAGCCGATCTTCTCGTACGTCTTCGCCGACTCGGCTTCGCGCGTCGTCGCGATCGTCCAGGCGATCGCCTTCCGGAGCGGCGCGAAGGGGATGCCGAGGATCTCCGGGTCGGCGAAGAGTCGGTAGAGGAAGCCCTTCAGCTCCTCCCGCTTCGTCGGACCGCCGAGCTGGACGAGGAGGATCCCGGTCTTCCCGGCGGCCATCAGAGCGTCCTGGAGAAGACCTTCGGCTGGTCGGCCGGACGCCTCAGGAGGTAGGGGTCGAAGAGCATCGCGACGTTCCGGATGAAGATCCGGCCGAGCGGCGTGACGCGGACCTCGTCCGTCCGGGGCTCGACGAGGCCGTCCGCGACGAACGCCGGGAGCGCCGCGACCTCGCGCGCGAACGTCTCGTCGAAGGAGGCGAGGCCGAACTGCCGGGCGATCTCGCGCTTGTCGATGACGCAGTGGCAGAGGAGGTTCGTGATGACCGTCCGCCGGAGGTGGTCCTCGCTCGTCAGCCGCCACCCCTTGATCGTCGAGGGGCGCCCCTCGGCGCAGGCGGCGTGGTAGGCGGCGTAGTCCTTCGTGTTCTGGACGTAGCAGTCGTCGATCTGGGCGATCGCCGACACGCCGAGGGCGTAGAGGTCGACGCCCGCGTGCGTCGTGTAGCCCTGGAAGTTCCGCCAGAGCGTCCGCTCCGCCTGCGCGCGCGCGATCTCGTCGTGCGGCAGGGCGAAGTGGTCCATCCCGATGTAGACGTAGCCCGCCTCGGAGAACTTCTCGATCCCGGAGACGAAGATCGCGAACTTCTCCGTCCCTTCCGGCAGGTGCGCGGCGAGGACGCGCTGCGGCTTCTTCAGCCACGGGACGTGGGCGTAGGAGTACATCGCGATCCGGTCGGGCCGGAGCGTCAGCACCTGCTCGACGCTTCGCGAGAAGCCGGCGAGCTTCTGCCCCGGGAGGCCGTAGATGAGGTCGAGGTTGAGCGACTCGTAGCCGAGCTCGCGCGAGGCGTCGACGAGCGCCTTCGTCATCTCGAACGGTTGGACGCGGTTCACCAGCTCCTGGACCTCGGGGTCGAAGTCCTGGACGCCCATCGAGACCCGGTTCCAGCCGTGGCGGCGGAGGACCGCCAGGTGCTCTCTCGTCGTGACGCGCGGGTCGACCTCGACCGAGATCTCGGCGCCCGGCGCCGGACGGAACGCCGCGAGGAGGTGCTCCGCGAGGGCGTCGGCCTGCTTCGGCGTCAGGTAGGTCGGGGTGCCTCCCCCCCAGTGGACCTGGACGACGGGGCGCGACCGGTCGACGCGGGCAGCGAGGAGGTCGATCTCCCGGTGGAGGTCGGCGAGGTACCCCTCGATCTCCCCCCGCTCCTCTCCCTGACGGTCGGGCTTCGGCACGACCTTCATGAAACAGCCGCAGAACCAGCACTGCTCGTCGCAGAACGGGAGGTGGACGTAGAGCGAGATCGGCCGCCCGGCCGCGTTGGCACGCTCGCAGGCGGCCTCGAAGTCGGCGGGCCCGATCGTGTCCGTCCACTCGGGCGCCGTCGGGTAGGAGGTGTAGCGGGGTCCCTGGACGTTGTACTTGGAGAGCAGCTCCGTCGTCATCGGGAGCGTCTCGCCCTGGAGGCGGATCGGGATCGCGGGCACGAGCGGAGATTACACGGACGGGAGGGTACGGTCGCGGGCGGCGCGCGTCGGGGACGGACCGGTCGGCCTAGAATTCCCCATCGGCGACGGGGACGCCGGGAAAGGCGCACGACCATGCCGGAAGAGAGCCGCCCTCCGTTCTCCTGGGTGAACGTCCCGCCCTCCGAGCCGGTCCGGTCGGAGGCGGCCCGCGGGCTCCTCCGGGCCCTTTGCGATCCCGGCCGGCTCGAGACGGCCTTCCAGCCGGTCTTCCGGGCCCGGACCGGAGAGCTCGAGGGGTGCGAGGCGCTGCTGCGCATCCCCGCCGGCTCCGGGTTCTCGGGCCCCGGCGAGGCGTTCACCGTTGCGCTCGCCGAGGGGCTCGGAGGAGACCTCGAGGCCGCGGCGATCCAACGAGCCCTCCGGGACGCCGAGCCGTTCGCCGGGGACCGCCTCGTCTTCCTGAACCTCCTCGCGACCTCCCTCTCGGACTCCCGCCTCGGCGCCCGCTGGCTCGTCGAGCGGGCGGTGGCTCACGGGCGCGTTCCCTCCCAGCTCATCCTGGAGCTCGGCCAAATCAGCCGGATCGTCGACTTCGCCGCGCTCGCCCGCGCGCTCGAGCCGTATCGCGAGGAGGGGTTCCGGATCGCGCTCGACGACTTCGGCTCCGGCTACACGAACCTCCGGATGATCACCGACCTCGCCCCCGACTTCGTGAAGCTCGACCGCGTCTACGTCGAGAACGTCTTCGTCCACGCCCGAAAGCGGATCCTCGTCGAGTCGGTCGTCTCGCTCTGTCACCGGATCAACTGCGGCGTCATCGCCGAGGGGATCGAGACGCCGGACGACCTCGAGACGTGCCTCGGCGCCGGGGTCGACCTCCTGCAGGGGTTCCTCCTCGCCCGGCCGGGGGCGCCGGAAGAGGCGTTCCTGGCGGAGGACCTGACGGTCGAAGCCGCGGGCGGCCACGGCCGGGGCGAGATCGCCGCCGCCGTCTCCCACGGGCCGACGCTGGCGGTCGAGGCGCCCCTGGCAGCCGCGGACGACCTCTTCCGGGCCGAGTCCGATCTCGACGTCGTCCCGGTCCTCCAGCGCGGCCGGGCGGTCGGTCTCCTGGCGCGGACCCGCGCGGAGACGTTCCGGTTCGTCTCGCCCGGCTCCGGGGCCGACACCGTCGCCGCCGCGATCGCCGACGCGCCCTGGGACCAGATCGAGGAGGGAACGCCCGTCGAGGAGGTCGCGGCGTTCGTCGCGCGGAGGCCGCGTGCGCGGCGCTTCGAGCCGATCGTCGTCGTCGGGCCGGGGCGTGTCTACCGCGGCCTCCTGCGCCTCGACGATCTCCTCGGTCTCTTCGCGAGGCTCTACGTCGAGAACGGGCTGGAGTCGCATCCGCTCACCGACCTCCCCGGCCGGGGCCGGCTCGAGGCGGAGGTGGACCGGCGCCTGACGCGGGGAGCGTCCTTCGCGCTCGCGCGGCTCAACATCCTCCGGCTGCGGGCGTTCAACGACCGGTACGGCATCCGGCGTGGCGACCGGCTCCTCGCGCACGTCGCGGCCGTCCTCCGAACCCTCGCGACCGAGGAGCCGGGCTCGTTCCTCGCCCACTACGGAGCCGACGACTTCGGCTTCCTGCTGTCGCCCGAGAGGGTCGTCGAGACGCTGCGCCGGGCCGTCCAGGGGATCGCCTCGACGGTGGGGGAGTTCTACGACCCGGAGGACCTTTCGGCCGGCGGGATCGCCGGGCACGATGCGCGCGGGGGGGTGATCCTCGTGGCCCCCGCCGCGCTCGTCGCCGGGGTCGCCTCCTGGGGCGGCGGCGGGGCACCGACGCTCCGGACGGTCGTCACCGCGGCGGAGGCGGCACTCCGGGAAGCGCGCCGCGGAGGGACGCAGCCAGTCGTTCGGACGGTCGGCCCGGCCGCGACGCCCGCGGCGACTCCGGAGCGGTCGGAGCAGCCGCCGCGGACGCAGGCGAGCCTTCCGAAGCCGTTCCGCTGAAGGGGCGTCAGGCCCGGGATTCGCGGGCGGCTTCGACGAAGGCGGCGACGTTCTCGGGCGGCGTCGGCGGGAGGATGCCGTGGCCGAGGTTCACGACGTGCCCGCCCTCGCCCGCTGCGGCCCTCGCGGTGCGGACCGCGGCCTTCACGTCCTCGGGCGAGCCGAGGAGGACGCCCGGGTCGACGTTCCCCTGGAGCGCCTTGCCGCAGGCCCTTCGACGCGCCTCGTCGAGCGGGAGCTTCCAGTCGACGGAGATCACGTCCGAGGCCATCTCCGCGTACGAGTCGATGAGGTGCGCCGAGCCGGAGGCGAAGTGGATGACGGGGACCTCACCCCTCCTCGGGAGGCGGGCGAGGAGCCGCTCCGTCGCGGGCCGCGCGAAGCGGTCGTAGTCGGCCTTCGACAGCTCGCCGGACCAGGAGTCGAAGACCTGGACGACGTCGGCGCCGGCCTCGACCTGCGCGGCGAGGTAGTCGCCGACCGCGTCCGCGAGCTTCCCGAGGAGCGCCTCGAGGAGCTTCGGCTCGCGCCACATCATCGTCTTCGTGTGCTGGAAGGACTTGCTTCCGCCCCCCTCGACCGCGTACGTCGCGAGGGTCCAGGGCGCGCCGCAGAAGCCGATGACGGCCGCGCGCCCCGCGACCTCCTTCTTCAGCTCGCGGAGGATCGCCGGCACGAACGCGGTTCCGACGGTCGGGTCGAACCCGCGGAGCGCCTCGACCTGCGCCGCCGTCCGGACCGGCGTCGGGAGCTTCGGCCCCCCTTCGTCGAGCTTCACCTCGATCCCCATCGGCGGAAGGGGGATCAGGATGTCGGAGAAGAGGATGACGCCGTCCATCCCGAAGCGCCGGAAGGGCTGCATCGAGACCTCGACGGCCGACGGCACGTCGGCGCAGAGGTCGAGGAACGCGAGGCGCTTGCGCACCTCGCGGTACTCCGGAAGGTAGCGGCCAGCCTGGCGCATGAGCCAGACGGGGGGCACGTCCACGGGGCGGCCGAAGGCGGCGTCGACGAAGCGCTGGCGGGAGGGGCCGGGAACCGACATGGCGCGGGAGGTTAGCATCGGCCCCTCGATGGCTACGCCGATCCCCCAGAACACCGCCCGATTCACCCCCGCCGAGGTCGCCCGCGCCACCGGCGGCGTCCTCGTCCGCGACGGTCGGCCCCTCGCCGGGGTCTCGACGGACACCCGGACGCTCGCCCCTGGCGCCCTCTACGTCGCGCTTCGCGGCGAGACGTTCGACGGGCACCGCTTCCTGCCCCAGGCGACCGCCGCCGGCGCGGGCGGCGTCCTGATCTCGACGGCCGGCGACCTGCCGCCGAACGGCGCCGTCATCCGCGTTCCGGACACGCGGGTCGCCCTCGGCGACCTCGCCCGGTTTCACCGCGACCGCTGGGCCTCGACCGACGGGAGGAAGGTCCTCGCGGTCGGCGGCTCGGCCGGCAAGACGACGACGACGCGCGCGGTCGCCGCGCTCCTCGACGTCCTCCGCCCCGGCGAGGTCCAGATGACACCCGGAAACCTGAACAACGACGTCGGCCTCCCGATGACGCTCCTCCTCCTCGACGAGCACCACCACCTCGCCGCCGTCGAGGTCGGGACGAGCCACCGCGGGGAGATCGCGCGGCTGGCCCGGATCGCGCGGCCCGACGCGGCGCTCGTCACGCTGATCGCCCCGGAGCACACGGAGGGGATCGGGACGCTCGAGGACGTCGCGGACGAGGAGGGGGACCTCTTCGCCGCGCTCGGGGCCGACGGCTTCGCGATCGGCAACGGCGACGACCCGCGCGTCGCGGCGCAGATCGCCCGCGCTCCCGGGGAACGCCGGATCCTCTACGGCTTCGGGGAGAGCTGCGACGTGCGAGCCCTCGCGCGCGAGGTCCGGGGGCTCGACGGCAGCGTCCTCCAGGTCGCCCGGGAGGGGGCGGAGGCGGTCGCGTACGAGGTCCCCCTCGCCGGGGAGGCGGGGGCCTACGCGGCGCTCGCGGCGCTCGCCGCCGTGCGCGGCCTCCTCGGAGTCGACGCGCCCCCCGAGGCGCTCCGCGAGGCGCTCCTCCGGGTCGCGTCCGTGAAGGACGGCCGATTCGCGCCGGAGACGCTCGCCGACGGGACCGTCCTCCTCGACGACACTTACAACTCGAACACCGGCTCGGCGCTCTCCTCGCTGAAGACGGCGCGCGAGCTCGCCGACGCGCTCGGACGAAGGCTCGTCCTCGTCCTCGGCGAGATGCGCGAGCTCGGGGAGCTCGCCCCCGCCGAGCACGACGTGGTCGCGGCGGCCGCCGTGGAAGCCCGGCCCGCGGCGCTCGTCGCCGTGAACGGCGAGGCGCAGCGGTTCGCCCGTGCGGCCGAGGCCGCGGGGATCCCCGCGGCCTTCTTCGCGACCGGCGAGGCGGCGGCGCCTCGCGTCGTCGAGGCGGTCCGTCCTGGAGACGTGGTCCTCGTGAAGGCCTCGCGGGGAGTCCGCCTCGAGACCGTGGCCGCCGCCCTCCGGGTCGCGCGCTAAGCTGGGGACGGAGGCCGAAGAGATGTCCACGCCGCTCGTCGGGATCGTCATGGGGAGCGCCTCGGACCACGAGACGATGGCGAAGGCGGAGGAGGTCCTCCGCGACTTCGGCGTGCCGTACGAGACCTCGGTCGTCTCCGCGCACCGGATGCCCGAGGAGATGTTCGACTACGCGAAGGGAGCGGCGGCGCGGGGTTTGAAGGTGATCATTGCGGGAGCGGGGGGGGCGGCGCACCTCCCCGGCATGGTCTCGGCGCTGACGACGCTCCCCGTCCTCGGCGTCCCGGTCCGGAGCCGGGCCCTCTCGGGCCTCGACAGCCTCCTCTCGATCGTCCAGATGCCGGGAGGCGTCCCGACCGCGACGTTCGCGATCGGCTCGGCGGGAGCGACGAACGCCGGGCTCTTCGCGGTGAAGATCCTGGCGCTCTCGGACCCGCAGCTCGCAGCGAAGCTCGAGACTCACCGGGAGCTGCTCCGGGAGAAGGCCCGGGCGGGGAACGAGGAGGTCCGGCGGGTACGAGGCGGGACCGTCCCGTGACAACGGTCGGCGTCCTCGGCGGCGGGCAGCTCGGTGCGATGCTCGCCTCGTCGCTCCAGGACCTCGGCGCGGACGTCCACGTCTTCGACCCCGACCCGAACGCGCCGGCGCTCCGGCGCGCCGCGCGGGCCGTGACCGCACCGTGGAGCGACTCGGCCCGCCTTCAGGACCTCTTCGACGCCTGCGACGTCGTGACGTACGAGTTCGAGAACGTCGAGACCGAGGGGCTCGCCCGCGTCTCGGGCCTCGCGAAGCTCGCCCCGTCGCTCGACGTCCTCCGGACGACGCAGGACCGGGCGTTCGAGAAGGAGTTCTTCCGCTCCCACGGTCTGCCGCACGTCGCCTTTGCCGCCGGGCGGGACGCGGACGACCTGCGCCCGGTGGCCCGAGCGTTCGGGCTCCCTGCGATTCTGAAGACCGCCCGCGGCGGCTACGACGGGAAGGGGCAGTGGAAGCTCGCGTCGGAGGCCGAGCTCGAGGCGCTCCTCGCATCGCCCGCTCGCGCCGCCCTCGAGTCCGGCGGATGGGTTCTCGAAGAGCCGATCGAGATCGCCCTGGAAGCGAGCGCCATCGTCGCGCGCGAGAGGAGCGGGGACGAGGTCGTCTTTCCTCTCTTCGAGAACGTCCATCGCGACCACGTCCTCGACGTGACGCTCGTTCCGGCGCGCCTCCCGGAGGACCTCGAGGCCGAGGCGAAGTCGATCGCTCTGGCGGCGGCGCGGGCGCTCGGGGTCACCGGCCTCCTGACGACCGAGCTCTTCGTCGGGCGGTCGACGCGCCACCGTCCGGCGGAGGTCCGTGTCTTCACGAACGAGCTCGCGCCCCGCCCCCACAACTCGGGGCACGTCACGCGCAAGGCTTGTACCTACAGTCAGTTCGACGCCCTCGCGCGCGTCCTCCTCGGAATACCGCTCGTCCCGCCGCGGCTCGTCTCGGCCGGCGCCTTCTGCATGGCGAACCTCCTCGGTGAGGTCTGGCAGGCCCAGGGGACCGAAGGACGCCTCGACCTCTCGGCCTGGGAGGGGAGCCCGGACCTCCTGGAGGTCGTCCTCTACGGGAAGAGCGGCGTCGCGACGAAGCGGAAGATGGGCCATCTGGTCGCCCGGGGGGCCGGGGCCGACGAGGCGATCGCCGCCGCGCGCGGCTTCCGAAGGGCGCTCTCGCGAAGAGGACCGCAGGGGTCCTTATAATCAACGGTTCGGATGTCCGGAACCGGCCTCTCCAACCTCCTCTTCGGCCTCCTCGCCCTCGTCTGCTACGGGGGAGCGACGCTCCTCTACGTCACCTGGCTCCGGCACCCTCGGGTCTCCGCCGGGCGCCTGGCGACGCTCCTGGCCGCCGCGGGAGCGGTCTTCAACTTCGTCTTCCTCTACGTCCGGTCTCTCGCCCTGAAGACCGTCCCGTACAGCGACCTCCTCGGCTCGATGGCGCTGTTCGGCCTCTTCCTGGCGGCCATGAGCCTGATCCTGGAGACGCGGCACCACGACCGCTCCCTCGGCGCCTTCCTGATGCCCGTCTCGCTCTTCTTCCTCCTCCATTCGTTTCTCCTCCCCGGAGGGACGCCTCCGCCGCCGGAGATGCGAGGGTCGATCTTCGCGTTTCACGTCACGCTCAACATGCTGAGCTACTCGGCGTTCGCGGTGGCGTGCGCCCTCTCGCTCCTCTACCTCGTCCTCGGCCGGCGGCTTCGGAGCAAGCGGCACGTCCTGAACGGCCCCGTCTCGCGCCTCCCGTCCCTGAGCTACCTGGAGCGCGCGGCGCGGACCTCGATCGGCGTCGGCGTCGTCTCGCTCGCGACCGGCCTGACGATGGGGTTCTACTGGGCCTATCGCGTCTGGCACGAGCAGCACCCCGACTGGCTCCTCGACGCCAAGGTCTGGGGATCGGTCGTGACGCTGGCCTTCTACCTCTGGGTCTTCGTGAGGGCTCACCGCGGCGCGGCCCCCGGGTCGACGGCGAAGCTCTCGATCGCCGGCTTCGTCCTCGTCCTCCTCTCCTATACCGCCGTAAACCTCTTCTTCTCGAAGGTCCACTCGTTCGCCTGATGCCTCCCGAGATCGTCTTCGTCGGCTGGAGCCACCAGGGGGCGGACCTCGACCTGAGGGCGCGGCTCGCCTTCACTCCGGAGAAGGCTCGGGAAGCGCTCGAGGGTCTCTTCCGCGAGCGGATCCTGACCGAGGGGGCGGTCGTCTCGACCTGCAACCGGGCCGAGGTCTACGGGGTCGCCGAAGCTCCAGGCAGCATCGACGCCCTCGCCGAGTTCTTCTCCCGCTTCCACGGCGTCGAGGCGAGCGTCCTGCGCGAGAAGGCGTTCTCCGGACAGGGGGAGGCGACGGTGCGGCACCTGTTCCGCGTCGCGTCGGGGCTCGACTCGATGGTCCTGGGCGAGGCCCAGATCCTCGGCCAGATCCGCGAGGCGCACCGGCGCGCCGCAGAGGCGGGGACCGCCCGTGCCGTCACGAGCCGCCTCTTCCAGTCGGCCCTCGAGTGCGGCAAGCGCGTGAGGACCGAGACGACGCTCGGGGCGCGCCCCGTCTCCGTTCCCGGCATCGCGCTCTCGCTCGTCGGCCGGATCTTCGAGTCGGTCTCCGACTGCAAAGTTCTCCTCCTCGGTGCCGGCGAGACCGTGGAGCTGACGGCGCGTCTCCTCGCGGACGACGGCGTGAAACAGATCACGTTCACGAACCGCTCCCCCGAGAAGGCGAAGGCGCTCGCCGGCTGCTTCCACGGCTGGACGGTCCCGTGGGAGGAGAGGGCGAAGGCGTTCGCGGAGGTCGACATCGTCCTCTCCGCGACCGGGGCGACCGAGCCTGTCGTCACGTTCGACATGCTCAAGCCGGTCCTGGGCAGGGGACGCCGGCGCGGCCCGCTCCTGATCCTGGACGTCGCCGTCCCGCGGGACATCGACCCGAAGGTCGAGGAGTTCTCCGACGTCTACCGCTACGACATGGACGCCCTCGGAGAGCTCGCCTGCGACAACGCGAAGGACCGGATGGCCGACGTTCCCCAGGCCGAGCGGATCGTGGAGGAGTCGACGGAGCGGTTCCTCGGCTGGCTCGCCGGGCTCTCGCACGTCGACACGCTGAAGACCCTCCGTGGCCGGCTCGAGAAGGCGCGTCTCGACGAGCTGGAGCGCTATTCCGGAAAGCTCTCGCACCTCACCGCCGAGGACCGCGCCGTCGTCGAGCGGATGACGGAGACGCTGATCCACAAGATCCTCCACAACCCGACGATCGGACTGAAGGAAGGGGATGCCTCCGAGCGCCTCACCCGCGCGGCCGTCGTGAGGGCTCTCTTCCGGCTCGACGACGGGGAATAGGGGCCTGCACATGAAACCGAGGAATGAACCGCCACGAAGCCGGGGGGGCCGGAGGGCGGCGGACAGCGCCCCCCGGCGAGGGTAGGGCGCGCGGGTCGCGGCGCCCCCGCCGACCCACGAGGAAAGGACGACGATGAGCCACGGACGACCCCTGCGGATGGGCACGCGCGCGAGCCTCCTGGCGCGGACGCAATCGGGGCACGTCGCCGCCGCGCTGACGAAGGCAACGGGGCGCGCGGTCGAGGAGGTCCTCGTGAGGACCGAGGGGGACCAGCTCTCGACCGAAGGACGGATCCCGTCGGCGGGCGACTCGGTCGGCGTCTTCGTGAGGGCGCTCGACGACGCCCTCCGTCGGGACGAGATCGACTTCGCGGTCCACTCCCTCAAGGACGTCCCGACCGAGTACGCCGAGGACCTTCTCCTGGCCGCGGTCCCCGTCCGGGCCGACGTCCGCGACGCCCTCGTCGTCGCCTCGCGGCACGGCGCGAAGGACGTCCGCTCGCTCCCGCAGGGAGCCCGCGTCGCCACGGCGAGCCCGCGCCGCGTCGCCCAGCTCCTGCGCCTCCGCCCCGACCTGACGACGCTCACGATGGCGGGGAACGTCGACACGCGCCTGCGCCGCCTCGAGGAGGGGCGCGCCGACGCCCTGATCCTCGCCTGCGCCGGCCTCGACCGGCTCTCGCTCGGCGAGCGGATCACGCAGCGGATCCCGCTCGACGAGCTCCTCGCCGCCCCGGCCCAGGGGGCCCTCGGGATCTCCTGCCGCAGGGACGACGCGGACGCCGCCTCCGCGATCGCCGTCCTCGACGACCGGGAGGCGAACGCCGCCGCGGCCGCGGAGCGAAGCCTCCTGAACGCGCTGCGCGCCGGATGCCGCGCTCCCGTCGCCGCGCTCGCGACGCGAGGAGGGGACGGCGCGCTCGTCCTTCGCGCACGCGTCCTCTCCCTCGACGGAGCGGCGATGCTGGAGGACGAGGCCACGGGTCCTCTGGCAGACCCGGTCGCGCTCGGCCGCGCCGTCGCCGAGCGGCTCCTCACCCTCGGCGCGGAGCGTCTCGTCACGGAGGCCCGAGCGGCCGGACGATGAGGAGGGTCCTCCTCCTCCGCCCCACGGGAGTCCCCGTTGCCGGGGTCGACCTCCTCGTCACGCACCGAGTCGTCCCGGCTCCTCTGGCGCTCGCCGAGACGGCGGCGTACGACCCCGGAGGGTCGATCCTGGTCGTCTCCTCGCTGAACGCCGTCGAGATCCTGCGCGACGCTCCGGAGGGGAACCTCCTCGCGCGTCCCTACCGCCTCGTCGTCTCCGCCGGGGCCGGGACGTCGCGGGCGCTCGAGGCGGCCGGCGTCGCGGAGGTCGTCACCTCCGAGCCCCCCGGCGCGGTCGGGATCCTCGGGGAGCTCGCACGGCGCGGCGAGTCGGGCCGGCTCCTCTGGCCGCGCGGCTCCGACGCCGACGTGACGCCCCTTTCGAAGCTCTCGGCGCGCGGCTTCGCGGTGACGGCGCCGATCGTCTACCTCAAGGAGCCGCTCGCCGCGCTCGACGCCGGGACGCTCGCGGCCTTCCGGGCGGGCGAGTACGCCGCTCTGGCGATCGGCTCCCTCGCCGCGCTCGACGTTTTCCTCGCGGCCCTCGGCGCCCGCGAGGCCCGGGACCTCCCGCCGGTAAGATTCGGCGTCCTCGGTCCGGAGACCGCGCGCCTCCTCGAGGCCCGCGGCTTCCCCGAACCGCTCGTCCCCGCGAAGCCCCTCCTCACCGACCTGATCGCGCTCCTGAAGGAGGCCTGACCATGGCGTTCCCCCTCCACCGCTACCGCCGCCTGCGCCTTTCGGAGTCGCTTCGGGCGATGGTCCGCGAGACGACCCTCGACCCCGCCGACTTCATCGCCCCGATGTTCGTCGTCCCCGGCGAAGGGGTCCGCCAGCCGATCCCGTCGATGCCCGGGATCGACCGCGTCTCGCCCGACCTCGCCGCGGAGGACGCGTCGGAGCTCGCCGCCCGCGGAGTCCTTTCGGTCATCCTGTTCGGCATCCCGGACCACAAGGACGCCGTCGGCTCGCCGTCCGCCGACCTGACCGGACCCGTTTGCCGCGCGGTCGAGACGATCAAGGCAGCGAGTCCCGCGACCGTCGTGATGACCGACGTCTGCCTCTGCGAGTACACCGACCACGGGCACTGCGGCGTCATCGTCGACCAGTCGGTCGACAACGACGCGACGCTCCCGATCCTCGCGGCCGAGGCGCTCGCCCACGCCCGCGCCGGGGCCGACGTCGTCGCCCCGAGCGACATGATGGACGGCCGGGTCCGCGCGATCCGCGACGTCCTCGACGCGAGCGGCTACCGGAACGTCCCGATCCTCTCCTACGCGGCCAAGTACGCGAGCGGCTTCTACGGGCCGTTCCGCGAGGCGGCCGAGTCGACGCCCGCGTTCGGCGATCGCCGCGCCTACCAGATGGACCCGGCGAACGTCCGCGAGGCGGTCAAGGAGATCCTCTCCGACGTCGAGGAGGGCGCCGACATGGTGATGGTCAAGCCGGCCCTCTCGTACCTCGACGTCGTCCGGGCCGCGAAGGAGGTCACGAACGTCCCGCTCGCGACGTACAACGTCTCCGGCGAGTACGCGATGGTGAAGGCCGCGGCGGAGCGCGGCTGGATCGACGGCAAGCGCGTGACGCTCGAGATCCTGACGTCGATGAAGCGCGCGGGCGCCGACCTGATCCTGACCTACCACGCGAAGGAGGCCGCCGAGTGGCTGCAAGGAAGATGAGGCGGAAGGCGGCCGCGCCGCCGCCCGCGCCGAAGAAGAAGGCCCCGAAGAAGCCCGCCGCCCCCCGCCGTCGCCGCGTCCGCCGGACCGTCGAATCGGACCGGCTCTACGCCCGCGCGAAGGCGAAGATGCCGGGCGGCGTCAGCTCGCCCGTCCGCTCCTTCAAGTCGGTCGGCGCGACGCCGTTCTTCGTGAAGAAGGCGAAGGGCTCGATCCTCGTCGACGCCGACGGCAACCGCTACGTCGACTACGTCATGTCGTACGGCCCGCACCTCTTCGGTCACATGCCGAAGGCGGTCGCCTCGGCGATCCGCAAGGCCCTCCCGCGCGGGACGTCTTACGGCGCCCCGTGCCGTGCCGAGGTCGAGCTCGCCGAGCGCGTCACGCGCCTCGTCCCGTCGATGGAGAAGGTCCGCTTCGTCTCCTCGGGGACGGAGGCGGCGATGAGCGCGGTGCGCCTCGCGCGTGCGGTCACGGGCCGCGAACTCGTCCTGAAGTTCTCGGGCTGCTACCACGGTCACGCCGACTCGTTCCTCGTCGCGGCCGGTTCCGGCCTCGCGACGCTCGGGATCCCCGGCTCGCCCGGCGTCCCGGCCGACCTCGCGAAGGCGACGATCACGGCGACGTACAACGACCTCGAGTCGGTCGAGGCCCTCTTCCGGAAGTACCCGGGGAAGATCGCGGTCATCGCCGTCGAGCCGGTCGCCGCGAACATGGGCGTCGTCCTGCCGAAGCCCGGCTTCCTCGAGGGGCTCCGGAAGATCGCCGACCGCGAGAAGGCGCTCCTCCTCTTCGACGAGGTCATCACCGGCTTCCGGCTCGCTCCGGGCGGCGCGCAGGAGCTCTTCGGCGTGAAGCCCGACCTGACCTGCCTCGGGAAGATCCTGGGCGGCGGCCTCCCGGTCGGCGCCTACGGCGGCCGGGCCGACCTGATGGCCCACGTCGCGCCGGACGGCCCCGTCTACCAGGCCGGGACGCTCTCGGGGAACCCGCTCGCCATGGCCGCGGGCATCGCGATGCTCGACTCGCTGACGCCCGCCGTCTACGCGAAGCTGGAGAAGACCGCGGCGAAGCTCGAGAAGGGGATGCGCAAGGTCGCGCAGGAGCTCGGCGTCGCCGAGAAGCTCACGCTCCACCGGGTCGGCTCCATCCTGACGCTCTTTTTCAACCCGGGCCCGATCGCCGACTTCGACGACGTGAAGAAGAGCGACGGGGCCGCGTTCAACCGCTGGTTCCACGGGCTTCTGAAGCGCGGCGTCTTCATCGCCCCGGCGGCGTTCGAGGCGATGTTCGTCTCGACGGCGCACACGGAGAAAGACCTGGCGAAGACGCTCGCGGCCCATCGCGAGGCGCTGAAGGAGGCCTTCTCGGAAGGCTGAGGACCGAGGGCGGCCGGGGAGGTCCCCGGCCGCCCGTCCGCGTCGCGCGTCCTTCCCCGGGGCGTCGCGCTTCGGCCCGGCGTGCGGCCGCGTTCGGCCTGGCCTATCGTGGGTCGGTGACGCGCCCGCCCTGGACCCCGCCGGAGACCATCGAGACGCCGCGGCTCCGACTGCGTCGCCCGCGGTCGGACGACGCGGAGGCCGTCTTCGCGTACGCGAGCGATCCCGTCGTGACCCGGCTGATGGACTGGCCGACGCACCTCTCGATCGAGACGAGCCGGCGCTTCCTCGCGTACTGCGAGACGGGCTGGGAGACGGGAACGGAGTTCACGTGGCTGTTGACGCTCCCTCCCTCGGGCCGGGCGGTCGGCGCGATCGCCTGCCGGCCGAAGGAGCGCGGCGTGGAGCTCGGCTACGTCCTCCACCGCGACGTGCACGGCCGCGGCCTGGCGACCGAGGCGTCGCGCGCCGTCGTCGGATGGCTGAAGGCGGTGCCGGACGTCGTGCGCATCGAGGCGACGTGCGACGTCGAGAACGAGGCCTCGGCGCGCGTCCTCGAGAAGGCGGGCCTCGCGCGCGAGCGGCTGCTGCCGGCGTACGGGGCCCGGCCGAACCTCGGCCCCGAGCCGCGCGGCGCGCTCCTCTTCGCCTGGACCCGAACGGCGGACTGACGGCCGCGAGGCAGAGAAGGGAGTCCGAGGAGATGTCGCTCAGCGTTTTCGACGATCCGGGCCAGCCGCCGGGGCCGGCGGTCCTCCGCCGCCGGCTCGGCCCCGCGGCGACTGCATGGAAGGCGCTCGTGGACGGCGTCGCGGAGCGCTGCGGTCCGGTCGAGGAGCTCTGGAGCTTCGGGGGCGCGAAGTTCGGCTGGTCGCTTCGGCTCCTCCGGAAGGGACGCGTCCTCCTCTACCTGACTCCGCAGGAGGGACGGCTCCTCGCCGGCCTCGTCCTCGGCGGAAAGGCGGTCGCGGCGGCGCGGGAAGCCGGCCTGCCGCCGGCGCTCCTCGCGCAGGTCGAGGCGGCGCCGCAGTACGCCGAGGGCCGGGGTCTCCGGGTCGAGGTCTCGGGGCCCGATGGGGTGGAAGGCCTCCTTCTCCTCGTCGGCCTCAAGGCGGACCCGTCCGTCGCGCCGTCCGTCACCGCGGCGAGCCCTTCGCGAGCCGCGCGACCGCGCGGTGGCGGGGGCATCCGACGAGGTGGTCGTTGACGACCCCGACGGCCTGCAGGTAGGCGTAGACGATCGTCGGGCCGACGAACCGGAAGCCGCGCTTCCGGAGCTCCTTCGAGATCGACTCCGCGAGGGGCGTCTTCGCGGGGACGTCCCGCATCTCCCGGAACGCTCCCTGGATCGGCCTCCCGCCGACGTGCGCCCAGAGCCAGGAGGCGAAGCTCCCTGCCTCCTTCTGAAGAGCGAGGTACGCCCTCGCGCTGTCGATCGCGGATTCGATCTTGAGGCGGTTCCGGACGATGCCGGCGTCGCCGAGGAGGCGCTCCACGTCCCCCGGACCGAAGCGCGCCACCCTCCCGGGGTCGAAGCCGGCGAACGCCTTCCTGTAGCCCTCGCGTTTCCGGAGGACGGTGAGCCAGGAGAGCCCGGCCTGGGCTCCCTCCAGGACGAGCATCTCGAAGAGGTGTCTCTCGTCGCGGGAGGGGACTCCCCACTCCTCGTCGTGATAGGCGACATAGAGCGGGTCCGAGCCCGCCCAGGGGCAACGGGTGCCTTCGAGCATGACGGGGATGATCTCATCGGGACCGGCGTGGGGTGACGGGCGCCGGGGGCACTTCCGTTCGATGCGCCCGATCGTTCGCAGCGTCCCGGCAGAGGCGGTCCTCCACGGATCGCTCCCGGGCCGGATCTTCCGGACCCTCCTCGCCGCCCTTCTGGCCGCCTCCGCCGTCCTCCTGGCGGGGTGAGCGGGGCAGGACCCGCTCAGCGGACGAGCGCCTCTGCGAGGAGCGCGCCGAGCCGCTCGTACTCCGCCTTCGCGTTGTAGAGCTGGGCGGAGACGCGGACGAGCATTCCGCCCGGCGAAGGCCACGGGTAGAGCCACGTCTCGACGCTTCGCTCGCGGAGCCACAGGCCCAGCCCCTGCGGTCCGAGGCGCGCGGCGACCGAGCCGGGCGTGGCCATCGGGAGCGGGACGGACGCCATCGACCCGATCATCTCCGCGGGGGCGGCCGGGGAGACGCGGAGCGTCTCCCCGAGCACGTCCCGCGCCTCGAGGGCAAGGGCGCGGTTCCTCGTCATCACCTCGGACCAGCCGCCGGGCAGCAGGGACGCGAGCGCGTCGAGCGCCGCCGGGATCGTCAGCCAGGGGGTCGGGTCGCACGTCCCGGTCCAGTCGAACTCGGCGCGGAAACGCGCTGGCGACGCCACCTCGGAGTACCCGAGGCTCGTGACGGCGGGCCGTGCGCCCGTCTGGAGGTCCTCCCGGACGTGGAGGAACGCGGCCCCCTTCGGAGAGCAGAGCCACTTGTGCGCGTTCCCGGTGTACCAGCCGGCGCCCAGGCGGTCGAGGTCGACCGGCACCATCCCCGGCGCGTGGGCGCCGTCGACGAGAGTCTCCACGCCCCGCTCGCGAAGCGCGCCGACGAGGCGCTCGATCGGGAAGACGAGCGCCGTCGGGCTCGTGACGTGGTCGAGGAGCGCGAGGCGGGTCCGAGGGGAGACGGCCGCGAGGACGGGGGCGACGACTTCGTCCTCGCCCTCCAGAGGGAACGGGACGTCGGCCACGACGAGGCGTGCCCCGGTGCGGGCGCAGGCGTGCGCGAGCGCGTTGCGGCAGCCGGGGTAGGCGTGCGTCGTCGTCAGCAGCTCGTCGCCCGGGTTCAGGTCGAGGGAGCCGAGGACGGCGTTGACGCCGGTCGTCGCGTTCGGGACGAACGCGAGGTCGTCGGGCTCGGCTCCGAGGAACCCTCCGAGGACGGCGCGGACTTCGGCGAGCCGCTCCGGGAGCCGAAGGACGAGGAAATCGACCGGCTCTCTCTCGAGCTCGTCGCGAAGCTCGGCCTGCCTCTCGAGAACGGCGACGGGGCACGCGCCGAAGGAGCCGTGGTTCAGGAAGGAGACGTCCGGGTCGAGTCGCCAGAAGCGCGCGAAGGAGCTCTCTGCGGCCGGGGCCTCGCGGGGCGCCCGGCCGCCCGCCTCACCCGTCACGCGAGGCCGTACCGCTCGAGGCGAGTGTAGAGCTGGGCGCGTGTGAGGCCGAGGAGCCTGGCCGCGCGGCTCCGGTTGTTCTTCGCCCTCTCGAGCGCCTGCGTGACGAGGGTCTTCTCGAGGGCGTCGAGGTCGAGCCCGGTGGGCGGGAGCTCGATGGCCGCGGCGGAGGCGACCCGCGCGGCGCTGCTCCGGGCGACCGCGATGGGGAGGTGCTCCACCTGGACGAGGCCCCCCTCCGAGAGGATGACCGCACGCTCGAGCGCGTTCC
>JAKPXO010000217.1 GCA_029567505.1 Acidobacteriota bacterium | reverse complement strand
GAAGAGCGGCGCCGCCTCGGGCGGCCGCCGTGCCTGTGTGCTCGATCACGCAATGAAGGCCGGCTGAGAGGCCGGCCCGGCAGGTCCAATCCACTTTCGGCCCCAGGCAGGGGCCATTTTCGAAGGGAGGAAGGAACGATGAAGAGACTCGGGCTGGTTTTCGTCTTGCTGATGGTGGCGGTCCTCGCCATCCCGGCCGGGGCCCAGGAGCAAACGGGCGTCCTCACCGGCCGCATCACGGCCGACGGGGGCGAGGCGCTCCCCGGCGTGTCGGTCGAGATCAAGGGGCCCAGCGGGACGCTCGTCTCCGTTACGGACGCGCGGGGCGACTACCGCTTCCCCCGCGTGCTCCCCGGCGTCTACACGGTCACGGCGCGCCTGCAGGGCTTCCAGACCTACGAGGCGTCCCGCGTCCCGGTGTCCCTGGGGGACCGCGCGATCCTGAACGTCGCGCTCAAGATCAGCTCGGTCATGGAGACGGTCGTCGTCACCGGCGAGCGGGTTCAGATCGCCGTGGGGGAGAACTCCACGTCGGCCTCGATGGCCGCCGAGCAGATCGCGCTCCTTCCGAAGGGGCGCGACTTCACCTCGGTCGTCGCGCAGGCCCCCGGCGCCTCCAACGAGGCGTTCGCGGGCGGCATCTCGATCGACGGCGCCTCCGGGTCGGAGAACCGTTTCGTCATCGACGGGATCGACACGACCCGCCCGAACGACGGCCTCTCGGGCCAGAGCTTCATCACCGACTTCGTCGAGGAGATCCAGGTCAAGTCGGCCGGCTACTCGGCCGAGTTCGGCGGCTCCCTCGGCGGCGTCATCAACGCCGTCACGAAGAGCGGCACGAACGAGTTCCACGGCTGGCTCGGCGGCTATTTCTCGAGCTCCTCGCTGAACGGCGACCGGCGCCCCATCGCGTACGAGTCGTGGACGGGCTTCTACCGGACGTTCGACAAGGACGACGAGTCCCGCTTCGAGCCGGGCTTCGCCATCGGCGGCCCGGTCATCAAGGACTCGCTCTGGTTCTACCTCGGCTACAGCCCGACGCTCCGCTCCATCGAGCGGACGCCGTACGAGAAGACGTCGGCGGCGAAGCAGGACATCACCGACCACTTCTTCGCCGGCAACATCAAGGGGAATATCGGGTCCAAGCTCGTCTTCAAGCTCTCGGCGAACATCACCCCCTCCAAGACGGAAGGGAGTCTCCCGGCCCTCGACGGCTCGACTCCGGACGAAGCCGACCTCGACGTCGACACGAAACTCCCGACGTCGAGCTACTCGGCCTACGCTGACTACGTTCCGAGCAGCAACTTCTACGTGAGCGGCCGCGTCGGCATGTACGAGACCGACACGCAGATCACAGGGGTCGACGCCCAGAACCGGATCTTCTTCCGGAACGGCGTCATCGGCACGACGCCCGAGAACCCGGATGGCCTCCCTAAGACGGATCCGCGCTATCGCGCTACGGGCTTCTCAAACGTCCCGAATGACTCGTTCCAGAACGCAAACGAGGACAACTGGAAGAGGACGTCGGCCGGCATCGACGCGAACTATTTCGTGACGGCCCTCGGGTCGCACTCCTTCAAGGCGGGCGTCCAGTACGAGAAGATCGAGAACTCGGTCGATCTCGGCGAGAACGGCAACTACTTCGAGGTCCGCTGGGGACTTCCGGACCGCTTTGGCATCAGTGGCAAGGGCACCTACGGCTCCGTCGGCGTCCGCCGCTTCCGGACCGAGGGAGCGGCCGAGGCGTCGAACGTCGGCCTCTTCCTTCAGGACACCTGGAACGTCCACCCGAACCTGACGCTAAACATCGGCGTCCGGACGGAGCAGGAGCGGATACCGAACTACGGCGCCCAGGTCGACCCGACGCTCCCGAAGAACGCCATCGAGTTCGACTTCAAGGACAAGCTCGCCCCGCGCCTCGGCTTCTCCTGGGACGTCACGGGCAAGCAGCAGCTGAAGGTCTACGGTTCCTACGGCACCTACTACGACATCACGAAGCTCGAGATGCCGCGCGGCTCCTTCGGCGCCGACCGGTGGATCCAGCACGTTTACGAGCTGAACACGCTGGACTGGGACACGCTCTTCGCGGCGTGCACGAGGGTCGACAACACGCTCGGGCAGAACCCCTGCCCGACCCTTCCTGGCCACAAGGCGCGTGACCTCCGCGCCCCCGGCGACCCGCACGACAGCATCGACCCCAACCTCAAGCCGATGGAGAACCAGGAGATCCAGCTCGGCGCCGACTATCAGCTGACGAAGAACTCGGTCGTCAGCGCCCGTTACGTCAACAAGAAGCTCAAGAACACGATCGAGGATATCGGCTACCTCGTCTTCCTGCCAGACGGTACGTCCGAAGAGCAGTACATCACCGGGAATCCGGGCAAGGGCCTCGTCTCCGGCGACCCGGCCGGCCCGATCCCGCCGCAGGCCGAGGCGATCCGCGACTACGAGGCGATCGAGCTGACGTTCAGCCGCCGCTTCGCCGACAACTTCTCGGTCCGCGCGGCCTACGTCTACAGCAAGCTCTCCGGCAACTACTCCGGCCTCGCGAGCTCCGACGAGTTCGGCCGGACCGACCCGAACGTCGCCCGCTACTTCGACGGCCTCGCCTACGGCTACGACTCCAAGGGCAAGCTCGTCGACGGCGTCCTCAACACCGACCGGCCGCACGCGTTCGAGGTCCAGGGCTTCTACCGGGCGGCCTGGGGAACGAACATCGGCCTCAGCTTCTCCTGGGCTTCGGGGAGCCCGGTCTCGACCGACGCGACCTACAACGGAGTCAACTTCTTCCCGAACGGAAGGAACGACATGGGCCGGCTCTCCGGCCTCACCCAGACCGACCTTCTCCTCACGCACCCCTTCAAGATCGGAGGGTACGAGCTCGAGGTCTCCCTCAACGTCCTGAACCTCTTCGACCAGGACACCGTGACCCGGATCGACAACGTTCAGTACTTCGACGATATCTGCGAGATCTCGGCCGAGTGCGACGGGTCGAACGACTGGTATTTCTCGGAGCTCGTTCCGTACGACTACGTGACCTTCATGGAAGCCAATAAGGGCTCGAAGAACCCGCTCTACGGAATGCCCCTCACCTACCAGGCTCCCCGGACGGTCCGCCTCGGGCTGAAGTTCGTCTTCTGACCTGACCGGTCTGTCGGTCCCGGACGGCGGGAGCGCGCGAGCGCTCCCGCCGTCTACCTGTTTGGGGCAGGCGGCGACCGGGGCACGGCAGGATCACCCGGACCCCGACGGCACGGATCTTTCAAGGGGCTGGCCGGAGAAGTATGTGGAAGGAACCGGTCCCTTCCGCCCTGGAGGCGGAAAGTGAGCGCGATCAGCCGCCCGGACGCTCGTCCGGTGGTTTCGGCGCCGCCGGGACCGCTATAATGCCGCGGCTAATCGCTCCGAAAACTCGTACCGCGCTCCGGTTTCTTGGCTCAGGGTTGGAAAGTCCTTGGCAGGGACGGTCCCCCGCAAGGTTCCCCGGGCGGGGAAAGGAGGTCCGAGGAGAGAGTCGAAGTCTAGAGACGACGCCGCTCCGCGAGGCGGACCGGCTCACCGGCCCGGTGGCCGTACGGATGCGTCCCCGATCTCGTGTGCCAATGCCCCGATTCCACGTACAGACCCAAACTTAGGACTTACCGGAGGAATTACAGGACATGAATACGAAGCGACTCTGGCTCGTAGCTCTCCTCGTACCGATCCTGCTGGCGGCCCAGGCGGACGCCCAGGGACTGCCGACGGGGACCATCACCGGGCGCGTCGCCGAGGCTGAGGGCCTCGCGCTCCCGGGCGTGACCGTCACCGCGAAGTCCCCCGCGCTGCAGGGGACCCGCACCGCCGTCACGAACGTGAACGGCGACTTCGTCATCCCGAACCTTCCCCCGGGCGAGTACATCGTGGCGTTCGTCATGTCGGGCTTCCAGAACGTGACGAGGAACGTGAAGATCTCGTCCGGTCAGCAGACTCCGCTGAACACGAAGATGTCGATCGCCGCCGTCGCCGCCGAGGCGATGGTCGTCGCCCAGAGCGAGACCGTCTCCCAGACGGCGCAGGCCTCGACGACCTACTCGACCGAGCTGACGAACAAGCTCCCGGTCGCGCGGCAGATCCTTTCTTCGGTCGTCCTGAGCGCGGGCGTCAACACGAACGGCCCGGGCGGTAACACGACGATCTCGGGCGCGCAGTCGTTCGACAACGTCATCACCGTCAACGGCGTGAACATCCAGGACAACATCCGCGGCACGCCGACGAACACGCTCGTCATCGAGGACGCCATCCAGGAGACGACGACCATGACGTCGGGCGTCTCGGCGGAGTACGGGCGCTTTACGGGCGGCGTCATCAACGCCGTCACGAAGCAGGGCGGCAACTCCTTCAGCGGCTCCTTCCGCGTCACGCTGAACAACAACGACTGGCAGTCCCAGAATGCCAGGGACGACCTTCAGGCGCCGTACGTCGACAAGGTCGTCCCGACCTACGAGGCGACGTTCGGTGGCCCGATCATCAAGGATCGCGTATGGTTCTTCGGGGCCGGCCGCTACCAGAAGAACGAGTACTCGGGCGCCCTCTCCCTGCCGCTCAGTGGCTCCTTCCCGCGCTCCGACAAGGACACGCGGTACGAGGGGAAGCTCACCCTCACCCCCTTCCAGAACCACACGATCACCGGCTCCTACACGAAGGGTGAGGTCGAGCAGGCGAACTACTACTTCACCTCGTTCCCGATCCTCGAGACGAACGGGGTCATCTACGACCGCTCGCTCCCGACGGACCTCGTCTCGGTCAACTACAACGGCGTCCTCTCCTCGAACTTCTTCCTCGAGGCCCAGTACGCGGCCAAGACGTTCACGTTCGAGAACTCGGGGAGCCGCTTCAACGAGCTGATCAAGGGGACGGCTCTCATCTCCCAGGACCCGTTCGGCCAGATGTTCGGCGCGATCTTCTGTGCCGTCTGCCCGGGCGCCGGGGAGAAGCGCGACAACGAGAACTTCCTCGTGAAGGGGACCTACTTCCTCTCCACGAAGAGCCTCGGCTCGCATAACGTCGTCGTCGGGTACGACAACTTCGCCTCGACGCGCGTCTCGAACAACTGGCAGTCGGGGAGCTCCTGGCTCCTCTTCAACACCGGGGTGAAGACGGACGGGACGAACCTCTATCCGATCATCGACGGGAATTCCTACTTCATCTACGCCCCGATTCCGCAGCAGAGCCAGGGGAGCGACATGCTCACGCATTCGCTCTTCGTCAACGACACCTGGCGCCTGAACGACCGCTTCTCGTTCAACATCGGCCTCCGGTACGACAAGAACGACGCGACCGACGCCGCCGGCAAGAAGACGGCCGACGATAGCGCCTTCAGCCCCCGCCTCGCCGTGAACTGGGACGTCTTCGGTGACGGAAAGCTCCGTGCGACGGCGAGCTACGCGACGTACGTCGGCCAGATCCAGGAAGGGATCGCCGGGTCGGGCGCGACGGGCGCCGGCAGTCCTGCCTCGTACTACTACTACTGGGACGGCGCCCCGATCAACGACGGCCCCGGCCCCTGGCTCCCGTCCGACGAGGTCCTCCGCCGCATGTTCGCGGCGATGGGTGTCACCGGCCTGAACCAGTTCCCGAACCGGCCGGCCGACATCGCCTCGGTCCCGGGCGTCAACCTCCTCATCGGGGACGGGCTCTCCTCTCCGAAGGTGAACGAGTACGTCTTCGGCCTCGGCGGTACCCTCGGGAAGAACATCGTCTACCGCGCGGACGTCGTCCGCCGCGAGTACAAGGACTTCTACTCCACCAAGCGCGACATGACGACCGGTCAGGTCACGAGCGAGCTGGGCGACGAGTTCGACCTCGGCTACATCGTCAACTCGAACGTCCCCGAGCGCGAGTACACGGGCCTCCACTCCTCCCTCGCCTGGCGCCACGGGAACCTCAACCTCGCCGCCAACTGGACCTGGTCGCACATGATCGGTAACTTCGTCGGCGAGACGAGCGGTTCCGGCCCGGTCACCGCGGGCTTCGAGAACTATCCCGAGTACATCGACATCGACTGGAACGGTCCGCGCGGCTCCCTCTCGCAGGACCAGCGGCACCGCGTCCGCCTCGTCGGCACCTACGACTTCCGCGTCGGGATGGTCGGGATCACCCCCGGCATCGTCCAGTCCTGGGACACCGGCACGCCGTACGGCGCCGTCGGCAACATCTACCAGGGTGAGCCCTACGTGACGAACCCCGGCTACGTCCAGCCGCCCAACCGCGTCGCCTACTACTTCACGGCGCGCGACGCGTACCGGACCGACGACATCTGGAGGACGGACCTCTCCGTCAACCTCAGCGCGAACATCGGCAAGTTCGAGGTCTTCGTCCAGCCGCAGATGTGGAACGTGTTCAACGCGGACGGCGTCACGACCGTCAACACGTCCGTCACGGCGAACGTCAAGACTTTCAACCCCTTCACCGAACAGCCGGTCGAGGGCGTGAACTGGGCTAAGGGCCGCAATTTCGGCAAGCCGACGAGCGCCGCTAACTACCAGATCCCGCGCCGGTACTTCGTCTCCATGGGCATCCGCTTCTAGCGGAACGCCGCCTTCGGGTATCCCGGCCCCCCCGGCCTTCGGGCCGGGGGGGCCTTTTCGATGAGCGGAAGCCCCTCGCAGCGGCGGGATATCCTCGGATGCGAATGAGAACGGAATCCCTGCAGCGCCTGAAGACCCTCTTCGGCGTCCCTCTCCTCGTGGCCTCCGCGGTCGCCGTGCTCATGATGGTCGGCTGCTCGCGCGGCGGCCCGGCCGTGCCCGACCTGCGCTTCCCGGAGGCGCCGATCGTCGTCGTCTCAGTCGACACGCTCCGCTCCGACCGGCTCCCGATGTACGGGTACCGGGGCGTCGAAACGCCGGCCCTCGACGCGTTTCGGAAGGACGCCGTCCTCTTCGAGCGGGCGTACAGCCACGTGCCGCTCACCCTCCCGGCGCACGCCTCGCTCTTCACCGGCCTCGAGCCGGGCGGGCACGGCGTCCTCGACAACGCGGGCTACCGCCTGCCGGCCGGCGAGCCGACGTTCGCCGAGCTCCTGAAGGGGCAGGGCTACGCGACGGGCGGCGCCGTCTCCGCGGCGGTCCTTTCGGGTGCGAGCGGCATCGGGCGCGGCTTCGACCTCTGGCAGGATCGGGTGGAGGCGCGCGGCGAGGTCTCGATGCTCGACTTCGTCGAGCGGCCCGGCGGGGAGACGGCGGCGCTTCTGACCGCGTGGATCCGGGAGCGTTCCGAGCAACCCTTCTTCGCGTTCCTTCACACCTACGAGCCGCACGCGCCGTACGCGGCGCCGGAGCCGCACCGCTCGCGCTGGAGCGACCCGTACGACGCGGAGGTCGCCGCCTCGGACGAGATCGTCGGGGCCTTTTTCCAGGAGCTCAAACGGCTCGGCGTCTGGGACCGGGCGATCGTCGTCTTCCTCTCCGACCACGGCGAGGGGCTCGGCGACCACGGCGAGCAGCAGCACGGCATCTTCCTCTACCGCGAGTCGATCCAGGTGCCGCTCCTGATGAAGCTTCCCGGTAACGCCCTCGCGGGGGGGACGGTGGCGGCTCCGGTCCAGCTGACCGACCTCTTCCCGACGCTCCTCGGCCTCGTGGGCGTCCCGAAGGCGCCGGAGAGGCCCGGAACCATGTCGCTCGCCGCGCTGGCGGGGGGCGCCCCGGCGCCCGACCGGCGCGTCTTCGCCGAGAACTACAGCCCGCGCATCCGGCTCGGGTGGAGCGAGCTGCGGGCCCTGGTCTCGGACCGCTTCCACTACGTCGAGGCCCCGACGCCGGAGCTCTACGACGTCGTGGCCGACCCGGCCCAGCGGACGAACCTCGCGCCCACACGCCCCCCCGAGCTCCGCTCGATGGTCGTCGAGACGGAGCGGCGCCGGACCCCGCTCCGCGCGCCGGAAGCGGTCGACGCCGAGGCGGCGAAGAAGCTCCAGGCCCTCGGCTACCTGACGGGGACGGCCCGGGACGACGGGGGCGCCCGCCCCGATCCGAAGGAGGCGATCGGCTCCCTCACGACGCTCCAGACGGCCACGCGGCTGCACGAGGCGGGGCGGAGCGCGGAGGCGCTTCCCCTCCTGCTCGAGGTCCTCGAGGCGAACCCGCGCCTCGTGGACGGCTGGGAGGTCCTCGCGAGCGCGTACGAGAGGCTCGGCCGGATGGACGAGGCTCTGGCCGCGCTGAAGAAGACCGTCGCCCTGTCGCCACCGGGGCGCTCGAACTACGTCGCCGACGTCGCCGCGCTCGCGCTCCGC
Organism: Acidobacteriota bacterium; assembly: GCA_029567505.1. GTDB lineage: Bacteria > Acidobacteriota > Thermoanaerobaculia > UBA5066 > UBA5066 > UBA5066. The sequence goes on along the minus strand of JAKPXO010000217.1, from coordinate 128 downwards.
GCCGGGCGGCTCGACGAGGCGCGAAGCCACGCGGAGCTCGCCCGGACGTTCGGCGAGCGGCGCGCCGACGTCGTCCTCGCGCGCGTCGCGCTCCGCGAAGGGAAGCTCGACGAGGCGCTCCGCGTCGC
>JAKPXO010000211.1 GCA_029567505.1 Acidobacteriota bacterium | reverse complement strand
GAAGAGCGTGCCGCCCGAGGACGCCTCGAGGACGCCGGCGCGGTCGCGGTCGGCCCCCGTGTAGGCACCGCGCGCCGCCCCGAACAGCTCGGCCTCCGCGAGCGACTCCACGAGGGCGGCGACGTTCACCGCGACGAACGGACCGGATCGGCCGGAGGCGCGGTGGATCTCCCGCGCCACGACCTCCTTCCCCGTTCCGCTCTCCCCCAGGACGAGGACGGAGAGCCGCGTGGCCGCGACCTTCCGGGCCGTCTCGAAGAGCTCGCGGGTCGCTGCGTCCTCCGCCACGACGCCCGGTCCGCTTCCACCGGCGGGCCGCTCCCCGTTGTGCCCGGGTCGCTCGGCTCCCGCGGCCAGCCGCGCCGCGGCCCGGCCCAGCCCGGCCCGGCGCGCCGCCCTCTCGCCGAGGTCCCGGAGCGCGGCCCCGCCGGACCCGGAGAAGGCGCCCGGGAAGCGACCCCGCCACTCGAGGAGGCGGGTCGTCACGGCGACCGGCCCGCCCGGCGTCTCGAGTCGCGCCGCGAGGAGACGCCAGGCGGCCGCGGGAGGATTCAGGCCCCGCGAGAGCCGCTCCTCGGCGTCGAGGAGCGACGCCTCGTCCCGGTCGAGCTCTGCGGAGAGCGGCGCAGGCCGCCCGAGGTCGCGGAGCGCCGACGCGGCGAGGCGCCGGCGGAGAGGCTCGACTCCGCTCCGGGCGTCCGCGAGCGGGGCGGCCTCCTCGAGCCGCGAAAGCGCCTCCGCCGCCTGTCCCGCGGCGAGGAGCCGCGCCCCTTCGAGGACGAGGACCTCTCGCCAGGCCGGGTGCGCCGGCCGCTCGCCGGGCACCGCGGCCGCCTCGGCGAAGGCTTCGGCCCCATCGGCGTCGTCGCCCTCCGCGAGCGCCAGTCGCTGCCGGAGCGGGACCGAGAAGAGGAGCTGGTGGCCACGCCCCGGCTGCCGGTCGCGCGCGAGGACGACCTCCAGGTCCCGGTACGCCGCGGCCGCGTCGCTCCTCCCAAGCGCGAGGGCGGCACGCTCTCCGAGCGCCGAAACGTAGCGGTCCCGTTCGCCGAGCGACGAGAAGAGAGCCAGCGCTTCCTCGAGCGCCCGCTCGGCGTCCGCGTGCGCCCCTTCCGCCGCCGCCGCGACGGAGAGGTCGAAGAGGGCGTCGGCACGCCGCGACGGATCGCGCGCCTCGGCGAGCGCAGCGCGGAAGAACGCGCGCGCCTCCCCGGGACGGCCGAGCGCGAGCGCGAGGTAACCGGCCGTGAACCGCGCGTCGAGGAGGCCCGGCTCCTCCGGGGCTCCGTCGAGGGCCTCGGCCGCGGCGAGGAGCTCCGTCTCGGCCCGGTCGAGCTCCTGCCGCCGTTCGTGGAGCTCGGCCCGAAGGAGACGCCCCCGAACCCCTCCCGCGGCGGCTCCGATCGCGGAGAGGAGCCGGTCGGCGTCCATCTCCCGCCGAAGCCGAAGGAGGAGCGACACACGCGCGAGACGCTCTTCCGCGTCGCCGTCCTCCCGGACGAGCTCGAGCGCCTGGTCGCCCCGCCCCATCCTCGCGAGGAGGCGTGCCGCCTCCACCCTCCGGGCGAGGGGCACGGAGGCGACGTCGCGCGGGACGATTCGATCCGCCGCCTTCCGGGCGTCCTCCATCCGCCCCGCGGCGGCGAACGTCTCGAGGGCGAGGAGGGGCGCCCCGAGGTCCGGGTCCGAGGCCGGCGCCCGGGACAGGAGCGCGAGCAGCTCCTCCGGCTCCCCGTTCCGCGCCGCCTCGAGGAGCCGCCGCCGGGCCTGGTCGACGACGTCGGGCCGCTCCCCGAACGCGGCGAGGCGCGCGAGGAGAAGCCTCGCGTCGGCCCGGCAGACGGCCTCGAGGCGGGCGATCCCCGCCTCCTTCTCGACGGGGCGGAGCGAGCCGGCCAGCCGCTGACGTTGACCCGGGTCGGCGAAACGGTAGAGCCCTCGGGCCGTCCGCACGAGCGTCCCCTCGTCGACCGCTTCGTCGAGGACGTCGGCCACGCACGCCGCGCCCAGGCCGGAGACGGCCGCCGCCTCCTCCGGCGGGAAACCCTCAGCCAGGAGCGCGCTCGCCCGCAGCACGACCTCCGACTCGGGATGGGAGGCGCGGCCCGGCGCGGAGCGGGACGGCCCCGCGGCGAGGAAGGCGCGCGCCTTCCGCCTCGCGGCTCGGAGGAGGCGCCCCGCGTCCCCGGCCGCCTCTTCGGCGAGCTCCGTCCAGATCCGGGCCGCCGCCGACGGCGAGGCGTGCGGGAGGTGAACGAGGCTCGAGACCTCCTCGCGGCCGAGCCGCGGCACGACGAGGCTCGCCCGCTGCCAAGGAGGCGGAGCTTCCGCGCGCGTCTCCAGCCGGACGACGCCCGGGAGGACGCTCGGGATCGCCTCCCACGCCTCGACGGCTCCCGGTCCCCAGGAGTCGAAACCCCGGGCCAGGAGGACCAGGGGCGGACCGGCGAGGGCCTTCACCGGCTCGCCGCGGGCGAGCGCCCGGAGGACCTCGGCGCGCGGATCGGGCCCGAGCCCGTCCGCGAGCGCGAGGAGCGGCGCCCCTTCCTCGATCGAGCCCGGTGATCCGGTCTCCGCGAAGGCCACCTCGCCGGGAGCCCTTCGGGCCGCGCCCCGCGCGACCCATTCGGCCGCGGGACCTGTCGTGACGAGCCGCTCGCCGGAGTCCCCGTCCAGCTCGCGCGGCGTCACCAGGCCCAGGAGGTCGAGGGCGACCTTCCCCGTCCCGCCGCAGGCGCGTGCCAGGTCGAGGAGGAGCGCGTCGGAAGGGCGGGCGCTCGCGACGGACCGGAGGACGGCGGCGACGATCTCGGCCGTACGGACCGGGAGGCGGTCCGAGAGCGCCTCCGCCAGCGCCGTCCGGGCCTCGCTCTGCCGGTTGAACCGCGGCTCGCGTCCCGCCAGGCGCAGCGCGACGCCGCCCAGGGCCGCCGGCGCCGACACGGATCGCCACGCCGGCACGGGAGGAGACACGAGCCACGGCACGTCCCGCGTCGCCGGCTTCGCGCCGAGCCCGAACGCGCCCTCGGCCGAGAGTCCGAGGCCGTGCGCCGAGAGGAACGAGAGCAGGCCCGCGAGGCGAACGAGGAAGGCGGAGTGCTCGGCGTCCGACAGGTCGCCGGGGAGCGGGCGGGGCGCCGGTACGGGGCCGGTGACGAAGACGCCCGCCGCGGAGCGGCCCCACGCGAGCTCCGGGAGCGACGAATGGACGAGCCGCGCCACCTCGGCGGCTCCCGCGGCGGCGTCCGCCGCCGGAATCCGCCATTCCTGCGGCCGCGCCGCACCTCTCTCCGCGCGCCCTCTGCCCCGCACTCCTCCTCCGGACGAACGCGGAATCTTCGCACGATCCGGCCCGCCACGAGGCGGCGCGAGCCGTCGTCAGAGGGGCGTGACGAGCGAGCTCCAGTCGCTCCAGAACCCGGGATACGACTTCGTCACGACGCCCGGGTCGTCGAGCGTCGACCCCTCGGGCAGCGCGAGCGCGAGGACGGCCGCCGCCATCGCGACCCGGTGGTCCCCGGACGCCCGAAAGTCGGCCCGCGCCGGTCTCCCCGCCGGTCCGTCGACGAGGAGGCACGCTTCGCCGGGCTCCTCCTCGACGCGGGCCGTCGCACCCACTCGGGTCAGGAGCTCGGCCGCGGCCGCGAGCCGGTCCGACTCCTTCTCCCGCAGCCGCGCGACGCCCCGAAGTCGCGACGCTCCTCCCGCGAAGGCGACGAGAGCGACGAGCGGCAGCGCGGCGTCCGGCGCCGGGTCGACGTCGGCCTCCACGCCGCCCCGGACCGCGCCTTCGACGGCGAGGACGGCCTCCTCGCCCGCCCCCTCCCAGCGGAGGGCCCCGCCCGCCTCCGCGGCCCAGCGCCGGAAGACGGCATCGGGCTGCGCCGAGCCGGGATCGAGCCCCTCGAGCTCCACCCGTCCGCGCGAGACGAGGGCCCCGGCGATCGGAAAGCAGGCGGCCGAGTCGTCCGCCGGCACCACGTACCGCGCGGATCGGGGCCGCCCGTCGGGCGCGAAGACCGCGAGGACCTGCCGGGTCAGGTCGACGTAAGCGCCCGACGCGGGGCGCCCCTCCGTCCTCACGTCGAGTCCGCCCGCGACCGCCGGCGACGCGAGGAGGAGCGCGGAGACGAACTGCGAGGAGACGTCCGACCGGATCGAGACGGCGCCCCCCGAAAGGGTCCGGCCCGCGATCCGGACCGGGAGGTGCCCCTCGCGTTCGAGCGGCTCGATCCGCGCTCCGCGCGAGGCGAGCGCCTCCACGAGCGGCCCCATCGGCCTCTGTCTCATCCGGGGGCTCCCGTCGAGGACGAACGTGCCGGGGAGCGTGGCGAGGAGGGCGAGGAGGAAACGGGCCGGCGTCCCCGCCGGGCCGACGTCGATCGTCATCTCGGCCCCGGGCGCCCCGACGAGCGGCCCCTCGACGGTCCAGCTGCGCGCGCCACGCCGGATCGCCGCGCCGAGCCGCTCGAGCGCCTCCGCGAGGACCCGCGTGTCGTCGCAGTCGAGCGGGGCGACGAGCTCGCTCCGACCGGGCGCGAGGGCCGCGGCGAGGAGGGCGCGGTTCGTGAGGCTCTTGGAGCCGGGAAGGCGGACCCGCCCCGAGAGCCGGCCGCGAGGGAGCTCCATCACGCCGGAGGCGCCCTCCGGACGGCGCGGTGCGCGCTCGGCTCGGTCACGATCCGAAAGGTGCCGTCGGCGTCGATCTCCGCGTGCCGTCGCTCCTCGAGCCACGCCGGCAGGACCCGCGTGACGCTCCCCGTCCGCTCGTAGTGCTGCTCGACGTGGAAGTGTCCGACGAGCAGCTCCGCGTACCCGGCGGCCCGTGCCCGCTCGCCCTCGCGGACGAGCTCGGCGCCGGGGAGCACCTTCTTGTGCCGGAAGTTCGTCGTGTAGAGGCGAGCCTCCGTCCGGCGGACGATTTCCCGGGCGAGCGGCCCCGGGATCAGAGCGAGGGCGCCGCGCGACACGGGGTTCTTGGACAGGAGGCGCCAGAAGCGATACGGCAGGTCGCGCGTGTTGACGCGGTCGCCGTGGACGAAGGCGTACCGGCGTCCGCCGACCTCCAGGCCGTCGGTGTCGCCGTACGCGGAGAACGCCCGCGCCCACCGCGTGCCGCGCAGGAAGAAGTCCCGGTTCCCCTCGACGTAGCGAAGCTCCACGCCTCTCGACGCGAGATCGTCCCAGGCCTCGAGGACCTCGCGGATGAGCGGCGTCTCGAGCTTCGCGCTTCCGATGAAGTAGTGAAAGATGTCTCCCAGCAGGACGACCGTCCGGTATCCCCGGGCGACACCGTCCTCCAGCGCGGAGAGGAAGTCCCTCCCATCCCCCTCCGCCTGCCCGAGATGGGCGTCGGCGACGACGAGCACACCACCTTCCGCGACCTTTCGCGGCTCCGGATAGGGGACCACGATGGGATTCTAGCGGCCCGGCTCACTCCTTCTCGGCCCATGAGTTGACGCGGCTCACCTTGCGGGCCGGTTCCGGGTGATAGCTTCCGCGAGCAGCAATGAGATTCCCACGCGCCGTCGGCGCGCTCCTCGCCGTCGTGGCCCTCGTCCCGGCCTCCCGACCGGCCTCGGCCGGGACGGCGAAGCTCCGGGTCGGCGAGGGGGTCGCGGAGCGGGTCGCGGCAGAGGGGAGAGTCCGTGTCCTCGTCGCCCTCGATGGCGCCCCCGACTCGCCCGCGCCGGAGGGCCTCGAGACGCTCCGGTCGCTCGATCGCGGCCGGCTCCTCGCCGGCTGGCTGACCGCGTCCGGGCTCGAGCGCCTCGGCCGGGATCCCTCCGCGCGGGCCGTCGTCCTGGATCGCGTCGTCCGCCCCGCCGGACAGGTCGGGACGGCTCAGATCGGCGCCGACCGGCTCCTTTCGGCCGGCCTGACCGGGATCGGCCGCGCCATCGGGATCGTCGACACCGGGATCGACAACTTCCACCCCGATTTCGGAGCGGGCTCGGGCGGACCGGGACGGATCCTCGGCGGCTGGAACTTCGCCGACGGGAACGACCAGACCCAGGACTGCAACGGACACGGGACGGCCGTCGCCGGGGTCGCCGCGGGACAGCAGGGGATCGCGCCCGGGGCGTCGATCGTCGCCCTGAAGGTCTTCGGCGAGAGGGACGGCTGCTCCGCGGCGCTCGCTTCGGACGTCCTCGCGGCCGTCGACTGGGCGCTCGAACGGCGCAGCGCTCTCGGCCTGGAGGTCCTCAACCTGAGCCTCGCCGACGGCCGGGTCCGGGCCGGCTTCTGCGACGACGAGGACCCCGTGTCGGCGCGCCTCTTCGCCCGGGCGCGCGCCGAGGGGCTCATCGTCGTCGCCTCCTCCGGCAACGCCGGCTTCGCCTCCTCGATGTCCTGGCCCGCCTGTCACTCCGACGTCGTCAGCGTCGGGATGGTCTACGCCGCGGGCCAGGGTCCCCATGCCTGGGACGGAGACGCCGAGTGCACCGACACGTACACCGGCCCGGACGTCGTCCCCTGCACGAGCAACGGAGGCCCCGCCCTCTCGCTCCTCGCTCCCGGCGTGAGGTGGCTCGCCCCGACCTCGGGCGGAGGACGGTTCACCACCTTCTCCGGGACCTCGGCCGCCGCGCCCGCCGCCGCGGGCGCCCTCCTCCTCACGCGGCAGTTCACCGATTTCGACGACCCCGCGCTCTTCACCGACTTCCTCCGGCTGACCGGCGTACCCGTGAGCGACGGACGATCCGCGCTCGCGACTCCCCGGCTCGACGTCGGGACCGCGCTCGTCTCGACGAGCCCCGCTTCCGGCCCCTGCGAGAGGACCGAGGCCGCGGGAGCGAGACCGGCCGCGATGGTCTGCCGGACCGTCGTCTCCTCCCTGACGGGTAACGTCTCGTCGCTCGCCGTCGCCCTCTCTCTCGAGCACCCGAGACTGGCCACGGTCCGAGCGACCCTCACCGGGCCGGACGGCACGACGGTCTCCCTCGCGGACGGCATCCGCCGCGAGACGAACGTCTTCAGGGAGGTCTTCGGGAGGACGATCGACAGCACGGACCCGCTCTCCCTCTTCGCCGGCAGGCCCGTCACCGGAGCCTGGACGCTCCGCCTCGAGGACGGCGGAGGGTTCCTCGACGGCCGGGTGACGAGCTGGGCACTCGTCGCGGAGCCCGAAGCGCCCCGCCTGGTCCGCCTCGACACGGTCCCGTCCCGGTTCCTCCCCTCGGTCGCGAGGAACACCGGACGATTCGGGTCGTTCTTCTCCAGCGACGTCGTCCTGTTCAATCCCCACAACGAGCCCGCCGACGTCACCCTCTCGTTCCTCTCCTCCGGCTCCGCGCCAGAACACGGCGTCGCCGTCGACGTCCGCCTCGGCCCCCGCGCGACGCGCACCCTGACCGACGTCGTGGGCAACGCATTCCGCTCTTCCGGGTACGGGCCCGTCCGCGTCGATGGCCCGGACCACGTGGTGGTCTCGAGCCGGACGCGGACGACGGCCCCGGGCGGAGGGACCTACGGCCTCTTCGTGCCGCCGATGCCGGAAGCGAACGCCGCCGGGGTCTCCGATCCGTCGACCTACCTCGCCCCCGTGTTCAGCCCCGACGGCGCCCGCGTCAACGTCGGCCTCGCCGAGGTCTCGGGAGGAGAGGCGAACATCGAGATCATGGTCCGCGACGGCCGCGGCTCGATCAAGGCGCGCTACGCCCTGACGCTCGGACCGTTCGAAAGCCGCCAGGTGAGCGACATCCACGCCGCCGCCTCCGCCGCGCCCGCCGCCGACGATCTCTTCGAGGTGCGCATCCTCTCGGGCCCTGGCCGCGTCGCGAGCTGGGCGATCGCCGTCGACAACGGCTCCAACGACGGACTTCTCGTCGGCGCCTCCCGCCCTCGCCGGGACGCCTTCCTTCCCGCGGCGGCCCGTTCGCCCGGGAAGTTCGGGGCCTACTTCCGGACGGACCTCAAGCTCTCGAACCCCTGGACCTCTCCGACGAGCGTTCGCTTCTCCTTCTTCCCGTCGCGCGGCGCCGCCCCGAGGCAGCTCGTCCTCTCGCTCGGCGCGTTCGAGACGCGCCTCTTCGCGGACGTCCTCGGGAGCCTCCTCGGCCTCCCCGAGGACTCCGCGGGCGCGCTTCGGATCACGGCGCTCGGCGAGGGGCCCGGGCTGATCGCCTCCAGCCGGACCTACACCGAGGAGCCCGGGAAGAGCTACGGACTGGCGATCGGCGTCCTCGACGACGCCGAGGCGGAGCCCGGGGACGAGGCGGCGCTGACGTTCCTGTCGGGCAGCCTGAGGACCCGGACCAACCTCGGGTTCCTCGAGACCCGGGGGCTCGAAACGGTCGCCGAGGTGACGCTCTTCGACGCGGCGGGCTCCATCCTCGGGACGCGCGAGCTGACGCTCCAGCCGTTCCAGGCGGTCCAGTGGAACGACGTCTTCGCCCAGATGGACGTCCCACCTTCCGAGGAGGCCTCCGCGACCGTGAACGTCGCGCGCGGGGGAGCGCTCCTCGTCCACGCCACACGCGTCGACAACGCGACGAACGACGGGAGCTTCCTCCCCGCCCGCGTCGCTCGATCCCGGCCCATCACTCCCGCTTCCGGCCGCTGACCAGCTCGAACCCGTGGAGGTAGCCGGCGCCAGCGTCCTCCACGCGGACCTCGGCGAGGTCGGCCGCCACGAGGAGCGCCGCCACCTCGGACCCGTCGCACGGCTCGACGGCGGCGCCACGGGTCCAGCCCAGGAGGGCGACGGCGAGGCGCTCCTGGACCCGGTCGAGCCGTCGCTTCCAGCGGGGGCCTCCGCCGCTCGTCAGGACGACGAGCCGCCCGCCGGGCGCGAGCCGCGCCGCGACGGCGGCGACGAAGCCGGCGCGCTCGGCGCGGGGAACGAGGTAGAGGACGTCGACGATCGAAGCCGCACCGAACGTCGCGGCTCCCGCCTCCGAGAGCCCGCAGGCGCGGAACGTCCGGCGATCCGACTCCCCGAGCCATGCCCGCGCGCGCGAGATCTTCCTCGCGTCGGGGTCGAGGCCGACGTAGGGGCGAGGGGCTCCCCACGACTCGAGAAGGAACGCGAGGAGCCCGGGCCCGCAGCCGACGTCGAGGAGCGCGGCCTCCCCGTCGAGCGCGTCGACGACCCGTTCCCAGGGCGCGCTCCACCTCCGAACGGCGAGGTGGAGCCGCGCGCCGAGCGGGAGCGCGGACGCCGCGCGGAAGACTTCGTGCGGTCCGGGGATCCTGGGCGTCGACGGGCCGGTCACGGACCATAGAGTAATCTCCGATCCCGCGGTGCGAGGCCTCCCGAGATGAGTCGTCCGACCTTCCCCTGGCCGTGGCACGGCCCGGAGAACCGGAAGCTGACCCTCGTCGTCCTTCTCTGGCTGGCCGCGCTTCAGCTCTGGGCGCTCGTCTCGATCCATCTCCTTCCGCTCGGTCGGCCCTCTCCGTGGACCGAGGAGACGACGCGACGCGCGCCGGCCTTCGCCCGCTTCGACTCGGGCTGGTACAACTCGATCGTCGAGAAGGGCTATCCGGCTCCGCCCGCCCCGGGAACCCAGTCGGAGCACGCCTTCTTTCCCCTCTACCCGATGACCGCCCGCGCGATTCACCTCGCGACGGGGCTCGATTCGTTCCGGGCCGCCGTCGCCGTCAGCTGGGCCGCGCTCCTCCTCGCCGTGCCGCTCCTGGCCTCGGAGGCCCGCGAGCGCTTCGGCGAGCGGGCGGACCTCCGGACGCTGCCGTTCCTCCTCCTCTACCCCGTCGCCTTCTTCCTCGCGGCGGTCTACACCGAGTCGCTCTTCCTCCTCCTCGCGCTCCTCGCCTTCCGCGCGACCCGGCGGGGCGAGCTCGCTCCCGCGCTCCTCTTCGGCCTCCTGCTCGGACTCACCCGGGCGCCGGCCGCCGCCGTCGGGCCGGGCCTGGCGGTCGCCTGGTGGCTGGGCGGGGCGACCGGGACGCGACGGGCGGCCGGTGCCTCTCTCCTCCTCCTGGCGCCGCTCTCCGGGGTCCTCGCGTGGGTCTTCGGGATCGGCCTGCTGCAGGGAGAGCCGAACCTCTTCTTCCGGTCGATGGGCGCGTGGCGGACCTCCGCCGGCAACCCTTTCGCCGGGGCCGTCGCGTTCGCCCTGGAGCCGGTCCGGATGATTCGGACCGGCTGGTTCATGGAGCACCCGGGAGCGATCGCGCCGTTCGTCCACTTCGGCCTCTTCGCGGTCCTCGGAGCGTTCCAGCTCCGGATGCGCCGCTGGGCCGACGCCGCGTGGACGGCGGGGGTCCTGGGCCTCGCCGTGGCGACCGGGACCGCCGACGGCATTCCGCGCTACACGCTCACCGTCTACCCCGGGCACTTCGCCGCCGCCGCGCTCTGCGAGGGCCGGCCCCGGCTGAAGGCCCTCTGGCTCGGTGCGTCCCTCGCCCTCCTCCTCCTCAACTCCTCGTTCTTCGTGAACTGGCACTTCGTGTCGTGACGATGCGGCCGCGCCGATCGGTCTCCCTCGTCGTCCCGATGCGAAACGAGGAGCGGAGCCTCCCCCACCTCCTGCGCGTCGCCCTCGAATCTCTCGCGCGGAACGCGGACGAGTGGGAGATCGTCCTCGTCGACGACGCCTCGACAGACGGGACCCTCGCGCTCGCCGAGGAGGCCGCCGCCGCGGAACCGCGCGTCCGCGTCGTGCGCCATCCCGTGAACCGGGGGCTGGGCGGCGCCCTGAAGTCCGGCTTCGCGGCCGCGACGATGGAGTGGGTCCTCTACTCCGACTGCGACCTCCCCTGGGACCTCGAGGAGACGGGGCGCGTCTTCCGCGCCGCCGAGCTGACGGGCGCCGACGTCGTCTCGGGCTACCGTCACGACCGGACCGGCGAGGGGACGCTCCGGACGGTCTACTCCTTCCTCTACAACGGGCTCGTCCACCTCGCGTTCGGCTTCCCGATCCGCGACGTGAACTTCTCCTGCAAGCTCGTCCGGCGCTCGCTCCTCGCGGGACTCCCCCTCGAGAGCGACGGCTCCTTCATCGACGCCGAGCTGCTCGTCCGCCTCCGCAACCGCGGGGCCGTCATCCAGCAGGTCGGCCTCGACTATTTCCCCCGGACGCGCGGCGTCTCCACGCTCTCCTCGCCGCGCACGATCCTCCGCATCCTTCGCGACCTCGCCCGCCTCGTCCCGACGCTCCGGGCCGAGCGCCGTCGGCTCGCGCCGTGACGCGGCTCGTCCTGAACGCGGACGACGCCGGCCTCGCGCCCGGCCTCGCGCGGCGGATCGCCTCGCTCCTCGCCTCCGGGCGCCTCGGCGGGACGAGCCTCCTCGCGTGCGGCGAGGCGTTCGGCGAGGCGGTTCGCGCGCTGGGCGAAGCGGGCATCGCCGACGCGGGCGTCCACCTCTGCCTCGTCGGCGGCGAGACGCCGCTCTCCCCTCCGGAGCGCGTTCGAGGGATCGCCCCGGGAGGGCGCTTCCCGCGCTCATGGCCGAGCGTGGCGGCGCGCGTCGCCTCCGGCCTGGCGCCGGTCGCGGAGGTGGAGCGGGAATGGGAGGCCCAGGTCGCTGCCGTCCTCTCGACGGGCCTGCGCGTCACTCACCTCGACGCGCATCAGCACCTCCACCTCCTCCCGCGCCTCGCTCCGGTCGCCGTCGCGCTCGCGCGGCGCTTCGGCGTCCCGTTCGTCCGTGCGCCCCGCGGGGACGACCCCGCCGCGACGGCCTATCCCGGCCTCGCGGGAAGCGCCCGGGCGAGGCTCCTCGCGCTCTTCGGCGCGAACGCGCGGAGACTCCTCGCGCGGGCCGGCCTCCCCGAGCCTCCGCGCGTCCTCGGCCTCGCGGAGGCGGGACGCATGGACCTCGCGCGCTGGCGAACGCTCCTCGACGCGCTGCCGTCCGACGGGACGTTCGAGGTCGTCCTCCACCCCGGCGTCGAGGACGCCCGGGCGCGCGAGCGCTACCCGTGGGGCTATTCGTGGGAAGAAGAGGCCGCCGCCCTCGAAGACGACGGCCTCTCCGGAATGATGTCGGCGCGGGGCGTGGCGCGCGTCGGCTTCGCGGAGCTCTCGCGCGCCTGAACGCCCGCCCGCGTCACCAGGGGACGACCTTTTCGTCGGCCCCCTTCGCGTCCTTCTTCAGCTCGCCGGCCGGCAGCGAGAACGGCAGCGCGACGTCCATCGTCTTGTTCTTCAGGACGAGCGTGTAGGTCCCCGGCTTCCAGACGCCGGTGGGCGCCTCGAAGTAGAGGTCCCCCCGGATCAGCCAGCTCGGGCCGCCGGAGACCTCGTCCTGCACGACCGATCCGCCCGGCACCGTGAAGAAGCGCAGGCTCTCGAGCTGCGTGGGCCTGGAGAAGTAGTTGTCCAGCGGGTCTCGAGCGACCGACGCCCGCTTGACGAGGGCGAGCGGGTCCCGGACTCCCTCCGAGAAGCGCTTCTGGCCCGGCAGCGGGATCCGCTCTCCGTCCGGCCCGAGGAGCGCGACGTCTTCCCGGTTCAGGTTGACGGCCTTCCCTTCCGCGGCGAACGCGAGCTCGAGAAGGAGCCATGGCTCCTTCTCGAAGGTCTGGTTCGCGAATCGCCACGAGAGGACGGCCTTCACCGCGTCGTCCTGGTGGCGGACGACGGTCTTCCCGAGGCGCTTGACGGGGGCCGCCTTCTCCGCGGCGAAGGCGGAGCCGGCGAAGGCCGTGAAGGCGAGCAGGGCAATCCAACGCTTGGCGCGGGTCATCGGAACCTCCTCACCGTCCCCGCGCGAGGTCGATCCTGCGCGGCGGGACGGAATGAGACGACATCTAGCACATCTCGCGCCAGCACGTCGGACGACGGCGTCAACGGGATGCGCCCCTACCGCGTCTCTTGGTTTGTCCGGCCCGGTCGACCGACGGCTCCCGGACGCGGAAGGAGCAGCGATGAGAAACGGAACGTCACACAAGAGATTCACCGCGGGCGCAGCGGTTCTGGGACTCCTCCTCGCGGCCGGCGCGGCGATGGCCGGGCCGGCGGGACGCCGGGGCGGCGCCGCCGGCGACCTCCGAGGCGCCCTCGCGGCCCTCGACCTCTCCGACGACCAGCGCGTGAAGCTGAAAGACGTCCTCCAGGAAGAGCGAGAGCGCCGCGAGGCCCTTCGGCGCGAGGCCTGGGACGCGAGAAAGGCCCTCCGCACGGCGACCGAAGCCCCCTCCCCGGACGCCGCCGAGGTGGGACGCGCCTACCTGCGCCTTCGGGAGAGCCGCGAAGCGAACGCCGAAGCCCGCGAGAAGACGAGAGAGCGGATCGCGTCGATCCTGACCGACGAGCAGCGGGCGAAGCTCGACGAGCTCCGTTCGCGCCGGAGAGGCCCGCAGGAGGGGCGCCCGGGCCGCCCCGGACGGGATCGCGGACTCCGCGGTCCACGTCCTCCCGTCCGCTGACCCGACCCGGCCGGTTCGTCCGGCCGCGCTCCCGCCCCGCTCGGTTCAGGCGCGACCGGGCGGGGTGTCCGGCCGATCCGCGACGACCTCCGTCGCCCGGTCCCGACTCGCCGCCACGGACCGGTTTCGTCCCCTTCTCTTCGCCTCGTAGAGGGCGGCATCCGCCGCGGAGGTCAGCCGGGACGCCGAGCCGTGTCCCGGAACGACGGACGCGACCCCGGCGCTGACCGTCACGACGGCGTCCGCACCGGCCGGATGCGGGATCCCGAGCGCCTCGACCTGCGTCCGCAGATGCTCGGCGACGACGTACGCGTCCGCGAGAGACAGGCCCGGCAGGAGCGCGACGAACTCCTCGCCGCCATATCGCGCGACGAAGTCCCCGGCCCGGCGGAGCCGGCCGAAGAGCGCACCGGCGACGCGACGCAGGCACTCGTCGCCGGCCGGGTGGCCGAGCGCGTCGTTGTAAGCCTTGAAGAGGTCGACGTCGAGGAGGACCTCCGCCAGCGGGAGACCGAACCTCCGGCAGCGCCGCCACTCCTCCTCGAGCCGGCGGTCGAAGTGCCGCCGGTTCGCGATCCCCGTGAGCGAGTCGGAGAGCGACAGCTCCTCGAGCCGGGCGTTCGCCTCGGCGAGCGCCTCCGTCTTCTCCGTGACGAGCCGGTTCAGCAGGCGCTCCTGCGCCGCCATCCGGCGGATGCGGAGGCGGTGAGCGGAATAGGCGAGAAGGACCGCCGCCAGGACGGCCCCGACCCGGAACGCGACGGTCTGCGCGAGACGCGGCGGGACCTGCACCTCGACCCTCGCCGCCCGCGTGCTCTCGAGCCCGGCGTCCCCGACGGCCACGACCTCGAAGCCGTAGCGGCCGGGAGGGAGCGACGTGAAGTCCGCGAACCGGCGGCGCGTGACGCTCCAGCGGTCGTCGAAGCCGACGAGCCGGTGCTTGTAGGTGAGCCGTCCGGCGGCGCTCAGGTCGGGCGCCGCGAAGTCGATCTCGAGCCTCCGCGCGCCGGGCCTGACGACGACGCCCCCGGAGATCGGAACCGCGGTCCCGTCGACGAGCGCCCGCTCGATGACGACCGGAGGAGGCGGCGCGCTCGGACGAAGGAGCTCCGGGTCGGCGATCGCCACGCCGTTCGCCGTCGGGTACCAGAGGCGTCCGTCCCGCGTGCGGAGGGCCGAGGGCTGCGTCGTCCCGTTGCACTGACGGCTCGGCATGCCGTCGCCGACTCCGAAGGAGAGCCGACCGAAGGGCCCGTGCGACGTCTCATCGGCGGCCGCGAGGCTTCCGGCCGGGAACCTGTAGACGCCCCTGTTGTTGCTCATCCAGAGCCCGCCGACCGCGTCCTCGAGGATCGAGAAGACCTGATCCCGGAACAGCGCCTCCGGCGCCCGCAGCGTCGTCGCCGTCCCTCCCCTCACGCGGCTCATTCCATCCGCCGTTCCGACCCAAATCGTTCCCTCCGCGTCCTCGTGCAGCGCGAAGACCGTGTCACCCGCGAGCCCGTTCGCGGTCGTGAACGTCGCGATCGCCCCCGCCCGCGACACGAGGAGGCCTCGACCCGCCGTCCCGACCCAGAGGCTCCCGTCTCGAGCCTCCAGCAATGCATTCGTGCCGCCCGCTCGCGCCGTCAGGTCGTCGGAAGGCTGCACGCGGCCGCCCCGGAACGCTGTGAGCCCCGTCCGGGTTCCCACCCACATCGTCCCGTCGCGCGTCCGGGCGACCATCCGGACGTCCTCGTCAGCGAGCCCCTCGCTCCGGCCGATCCGCTCCGTCCGCCCGTCCCGGACCCGGAAGACCCCTTCTCCGGAGGTCCCGACCCAGAGCGCGCCACCGGGCTCCTCGCCGATCGTCCGGACGCGGCGGCTCCCGATCCGAAACCGGGCGTTCATCGGCGTGCAGCGGCCGCCCTCGACGAGGTGCAGCCCGCCACCGTCCGTGCCGATCCAGACGCGACCGGAGGAGTCCTGGAAAACGGCGCGAGCGAGCTCACCCACGAGCCCCTGCTCGGCCCCGAGCGACGTGAAGACCCCCTCGCGCATTCGGATGAGCCCGCCACGCGTCCCGATCCAGAGAATCCCTTCCCGGTCCTCGAGAAGCGAGATGACGAAGTCCGTCGCCTTCTCCTCCACGACGGGCGAGAAGGTCTCGACCTTCTCCCCACGGAACCGGAAGAGCCCGCGCCCTTCCGTTCCGGCCCACGTCGTTCCGGAGCGGTCCCGCAGGAGACAGCGGACCCAGCCGCCCGCGAGACCGTCGCCGATCCGGAAGGTCCGGATCCCGTCGCGGCCCATGCGGGTCACGCCGGAGATCGAGCCGATCCAGAGGGTCCCGTCCTGATCGGCGGCGAGCGCGGTGATCGGGAGCTCGACGCCCGCGGGAACCTCCATGTCGCTCCATCGGCCTTCCCGAAAGACCCGCAGGCCGGGGCCGCCGGCCCAGAGGCTCCCGTCGGAGGACTCCGCCAGGGCGAGGACGGCCCCGCGACCGAATCCGTGATCCGCGCCGAACGCCTCGAAGCGTCCGCTCGACCAGCGGGCCACGCCCCGATCCGTGCCGATCCAGACAGTCCCGGACCTGTCTCGGAAGACGCTCGTCACGTCGTCGGACGGCAGGCCCGACTCTCGCCCGAAGACCTCGACCACGCCGTCCTTCAGGCGGCCCACGCCCCCCCGGCTCGTCCCGAACCAGATCCCGCCCGACGCGTCTTCCGCGAGGCACTGGGCGACGTTCGTCCGCATCGCGGGGACCGTCTGGCGGTCCCAGACCTGGAACTCCACGCCGTCGAACCGGACAAGCCCCTCGTAGGTTCCCAGCCAGAGATAGCCCTCGGCGGACTGGAGGAGGGCGAGGACGGAAGCCTGCGGAAGCTCCTCCCGGAAGATGGTCTTCGCGAACCCTCGCGGCGCCCCGGACGGATCGAGCGCCCGGGCGGGCGAGGCGACCAGAGCCAGCGTCGTCGCCAGGCTCACCCACACGAGCCTTCTCCGGTATCGCACCGCTCCGCCCCGGCTCGTCCGCGCGCGCATCGCTCGCTTCCCTCTCCCTCTCCGACGACCACCGCCGGGGGACACGGGAATTATCGACCTTGCGGCCGGGGTCCGGCGGGCAGCCCGGCTCTCCGGAAGCCCTCCTATAATCGCCGCCCACGAAAGCGCCCCGGGCACGTACCCGCGCCGGTGAGGCGCCCAGGAGACACGAGAGATGAGCAGCACTCCCTCCGCGACGTACGACGTCGTCGTCATCGGTTCCGGCCCCGGCGGCTACGTCGCCGCCATCCGCGCGGCCCAGCTCGGCCTGAGGACCGCGATCGTCGAGAAGGACGCGAAGGCGCCTGGCGTCGGCCTCGGCGGCACCTGCCTCCACCGCGGCTGCATCCCGACGAAGGCGATGCTCAAGTCGGCGACCCTGTTCGACGAGGTCAAGCATGCGTCCGATTTCGGCGTCCGGACGACCGGCGTCGAGCTCGATTTCGAGACGGTGCGCCGGTTCCGCGACAAGGTCGTCGTGAAGGGGGCCCGCGGCGTCGAGTACCTGATGAAGAAGAACAAGGTCGACGTCGTCGCCGGGTTCGGCCGCCTCGACGGCCCGGGGCGCGTCGCCGTGGCCGGCCCGGAGGGCGAGAAGGTCCTCGAGACGGCGAACGTGATCCTCGCGACCGGCTCGGCCCCGCGCGACCTTCCGTTCCTGAAAGCCGACGGCGCGAAGATCCTCAACTCGGACCACGTCCTGAAGTCGACCCACGTGCCGAAGTCGGTCCTCGTCATTGGCTCGGGCGCGGTCGGCTCCGAGTTCGCGTCCTGCTACTCCCGCTACGGCGCGAAAACGATCCTCGTCGAGGTCCTTCCCCGCCTCCTCCCCGTGGAGGACGAGGAGATCTCGAAGGAAGTCGAGAAGTCGTTCCGGAAGAAGGGGATCGAGTGCTGCACGGGAACGGCCGTCGAGGCCGTCGCCGAGAACCCGGACGGCACGCTCAAGGTCGCGGCGAAAACCGCCGCCGGCGACTCGAAGAGCTGGGACGTCGAGTGGGTCATCCTCGCCGTCGGCCGGCGTCCCGTCACCGAGGGGCTCGGCCTCGAGGCGGCCGGCGTCGCGACCGAGCGCGGATACGTGAAGGTCGACGCCTTTCAGCGGACGAACGTCCCGAACGTCTACGCGATCGGCGACTGCACGCCGACGATCTGGCTCGCCCACGTCGCCTCCGCCGAGGCGATCGTCGCGGCCGAGACGATCGCGGGGCACCGGACCGAGCCAATCAACCGCGACCAGGTCCCCGGCTGCACCTACTGCGATCCGGAGGTCGCGTCGATCGGCCTGACCGAGGCGAAGGCGAAGGAGCGCGGCTTCGACGTGAAGGTCGGGAAGTTCGGCTTCCAGGTCCTCGCGAAGTCCGCCATGGAGCACACGAACGAGGGTTTCGTGAAGATCGTCTCCGACCGGAAGTACGACGAGGTGCTCGGCGTCCACATCGTCGGGCCGCACGCGACCGAGCTCATCGGCCAGGCCGCGGCGTTCCTGCGCTGCGAGGCGACGACCGAGGAGATGGTCCGGACGATCCACGCCCACCCGACGCTCACCGAGGCGCTTCACGAGGCCGCCGAGGCGGTCGGCGGGCACAACATCCACGGCTGAAGCGGGCTCCCCCGCCCCGAGGCCCGCGCGCGGTCTGCGAGAACGCGCGCGGGCCTCGGACGAGTCCGAGGAGAGATGAGGGTCCTCCAGCTCTGTCCCAAGGTGCCCTGGCCTCCCGAGGACGGAGGCCGCGTCGCGTCGCGGGTCCTCGCGCTCTCCCTCGCTCGGGCCGGCGCCGAGGTCCGGCTCCTGGCGCTGAACCCCGCCAAGCATCGGGCCGATGCCGGTTCGCTCCCGGAGGAGTCGCGCGCGGTCCGGCTCGAGACGGTCGAGCACGACACGTCGCTCTCGGCCGTCGGCTTCCTCGGGAGCCTCGTCCGCGGGACCTCCTACAACGTGGAGCGCTTTCGCTCCGCCGCGTTCGAGCGTCGGCTCGCTTCCGTGCTGGCCGAGGAGCCCGCCGACGTCGTCCTCCTCGAGAGCCTCTACCTCCTTCCGTGCCTCCCGGCGCTTCGCCGCGCGACCCGGGCGCCGGTCGTCCTCCGCTCCTTCAACGTCGAGCACGAGATCTGGAACCGTCTCGTCGCGGGGGAGCCGAACCCCGTCCGTCGACTCCTCCTCGCGCACCTGGCCCGGCGCCTCCGCACGTTCGAGATCGCCCACCGCAACGAGCCCGACGCGGTCGTCCCGATCACCGCCGCGGACGCCGCGACGTACCGTCGCCTCGGCACGACGGTCCCGATCCACGTGGCCCCGGTCGGCCTTGAGACGGCCCGCGTCCCGGACCGCTCCGGGGAGGGCGAGCGCTCGACGCTCGTCTTCCTCGGAGCGCTCGACTGGCGGCCGAACCTCGAAGGAGTTCGCTGGTTCCTCGAGCGCGTCTGGCCTGACGTCCGGCGGGCCGTGCCGGGGGCGCGCCTCCTCGTCGGCGGCAGCAACCCTCCCGCGGGCGTCGAGAGGAGCCTCTCCGGAGAAAGCGTGACCGTCGTCGGCCGCGTCCCGGACGCGCAGACGTTCTTCGCCTCGGGCGCGGCGATGGTCGTTCCCCTCCTGTCGGGAGGCGGCATGCGCGTCAAGATCCTCGAAGCGATGGCCGTCGGCGTCCCGATCGTCTCGACCCGGCTCGGCGCGACCGGGATCGAGGCGCGGGACGGAGTCGAGATCCGGCTGGCCGACCGGCCGGACGCGATGGCGGCTGCCTGCGTCGAGCTCCTCTCGGACCCCGGCCGAGCGGTCGAGCTCGGCCGGGCGGGACGGAGATGCGTCCTGGGCAGGTTCGACGCCGACGACATTGCCCGAAACCTCCTCGGTTTCCTCGACGCCCTCGTCGCTTCCCAGGCGTCCGGCCGAAGCGAGTAGCGCCCCTCGGGGATCTACCCCTGACCCAGGGTCGACAAGCGACCCGCTCGACCGGAGAATCAGGACCAGAATGTGACCCATTTCCTGCGATTCCGTCTTCGAATCGATTGGCACGGTTCTGGCTCAAGGGCGGCAGCCGAGCACCCGGCAATCGAGGAGGAGAGAACGTTGAAAGCGAAGCTGATCGCGACCGCCCTGACGCTCCCGTTCGCGCTGACCCTGGCGGCGATCCCGCCGGGCGAACGACCGGACGACCGCCACGCCAGCGATGCCTTCGTCGTGGACGGCGAGGAGTTCGCCAGCCAGCTGGACTTCATCCAGGCCGGCCGTCGCTGCCAGACGTTCCACCCGGACGAGGAGACGATGGCGGCGCTCGAGGAAGAGTTCCTCCAGGAGCTCAGTCTCCGCCCACACTCCGACTTCGAGGCGCTCTTCACGAGCCCGACGTACGTCAACGTCTACTTCCACGTCATCAACAAGGGAACCGGCCTCTCGAACGGTGACATCCCCCAGTCGATGATCGACGCCCAGATGGACGTGCTGAACGCGGCCTACGCCTCCACCGGCGTCCGCTTCCAGCTCATCTCCGTCGACCGGACGACGAACTCCAGCTGGTACACCACGATGTCGCCCGGCTCCAGCGCCGAGTCCCAGGCCAAGTCGGCCCTCCGCAAGGGCTCCGCGGACGACCTGAATTTCTACTCGGCGAACCCCGGCGGCGGCCTCCTCGGGTGGGCGACCTTCCCCTCGAGCTACAAGAGCGCCCCGAGCAAGGACGGCGTCGTCGTCCTCTATTCGTCGCTCCCCGGCGGCTCGGCGGCCCCGTACAACCTGGGCGACACCGGGACCCACGAGGTCGGACACTGGATGGGCCTGTACCACACGTTCCAGGGCGGCTGTAAGACCGGCAGCAACGCGGGCGACTACGTCGCCGACACCAATGCCGAGAGGAGCGCCGCCTACGGCTGCCCGACGGGGCGCGACACCTGCACCGGCTCGCGCTTCCCCGGAAAGGACCCGATCGAGAACTTCATGGACTACACCGACGACAGCTGCATGACGCTCTTCACCGCCGGCCAGGTCGCGCGGATGCGCGCCCAGTGGGACGCCTACCGCGCCGGCAAGTAGGTCGGCCTTCCGGACTCGACCTTAGAAGAGGGAGCGGCTCACGGGCCGCTCCCTTTTCTCTTGGCCGGCGAGATCCGACGCCCGGCTGGAGACGGAAGAACGGAGCACGGGCGCCCCGACCGAGGCTCCCCGTGCCAGACTCGACGAGATGAGCTTCCCGCTCCGAAGATCGCGCGTCCTTCTCGCCGGCGCCGCCCTCGGGGCGGCGACGCTCCTGCTCTTCGGCCTGCGCGCGGTTCGCGGCCCCGCCGTCGACGTGGCGAAAGTCACGAGGACGGACCTCCTCGAGACGCTGGTCGTGAGCGGCCGCGTCCTCGAGCGTTCGAAGGCTTCGCTCGGCTCCCCCGTCACCGGGACGGTGGCCGAGGTCCTCTTCGAGGAAGGGGACCGGGTTCGCCCAGGCCAGCTCCTCGTTCGGCTCGACGAGGCCGAGGCTCTCGCCTCCCTCGCCGAGGCCCGTGCGCGCCTCGAGCAGGTGAGCGGCAGCGGCCGGCGGATCGCCGGCGAGGAGCTCCGGCAGGCGACGCTCCGACTCGAGCAGGCGGAACGGGACCTCGAGCGGCTCGCCGCCCTCCGGCGCGACGGCTTCGTCAGCGCCCGCGACGAGGACGACGCCCGGAGCGCGCGCGACGTCGCGGCGAGCGCCGTCGCTTCGGCCCGGGAGAGGGTGCGGGCCATCGCCGCCGGAGGGGCCGACGAGCGTGCGGCCCGCGCCGCCGTTGCGTCCGCCGCCGCACGTCTCGAGCAGCGCCGGGTCGTCGCTCCGGGCCCGGGCGTCGTCCTCCTCCGGTCGGTGGAGCCGGGCGACGTCGTGGCCGCCGGGAAGGTCCTCCTGACGCTCGCCCTCGAGCACGAAACGTGGCTCCTCGCCCAGCCCGACGAGAAGAACCTCCCCTCGCTGCGCGTCGGCCAGGCGGCGCGCGCGACCGCCGACGCCTTCCCGGAACGCCCGTTCGACGCCGAGGTGATCTCGATCGCCCCCGGAATCGACCTCGCGCGGGGAACCGTCGACGTGAAGCTCCGGGTCCCGGATCCGCCCGATTTCCTCCGGAGCGACCTGACGCTCTCGATCGAGCTCGAGGTCGGTGCGCGACCACGCGCCCTCGTCGTCCCGCTCGCGAGCGTCCGGGACGCCGCGACGGAACCGTGGGTGCTCGTCGTCCGGAGAGGGCGCGCCGTCCGAGTCCCGGTCGTTCTCGGATCCCGAGGAGGCGCCGTCGCGGAGGTCCTGCGCGGGCTCGAGGAGGGAGAGCTCGTCGTCCGCGAGCCCGACCGGGTCGCAGCAGGCGGAAGAGTCCGGGCGCGCCCCGCGCCGGGGAGCTGACGTGCCGTTCGAGGTCCTCGTCGCCCTCCGCTTTCTCCGCGAAGGGCGAACCCAGACGCTCCTGATCCTCTCCGGCATCGGAGTCGGCGTCGGCGTGATCGTCTTCCTCTCCGCCCTCATCTCGGGGCTTCAGGCTTCGCTCATCGAGCGGACGCTCGGGACGCAGGCGCACGTCGTCGTCCGCGCGCCGGAGGACGTCGTCCGGCCGGTCACGAGACCGTCCTCGGAGCGTGCCGTCGCCGCGCGCCTCGAGCAGCCCGCCCAGCGCCTCCGCTCCATCGTCGCCTGGCCGCAGACGCTGGAGCTCCTCCGGACGCTGCCCGGCGTCCGCGCCGCGGCCCCGACCGCCGAGGGACCCGCCGTCGCCCAGCGCGGGCTCGCGACACGGTCGATCTCCCTCCGCGGCGTGGAGCCGGCGAGCTTCCGCCTCATCATCGACATGGCTCCGCGAATGACCGACGGGGAGTTCCAGGTCGACGCGGCGCACGCCGTCCTCGGCGTGGAGCTCGCGGCGGACCTCGGGCTGAGGAGAGGGGACAAGGTCCGGATCGAGGCGCAGGGCGCCCGCTCGGAGGTCTTCGTCGTCGCCGGCCTCTTCGACGTCGGCAACAAGGACCTGAACGAGCGCTGGGTCTTCGTCCCTCTCCGTTCCGCCCAGACGCTCCTCGACCTCTCGGGGGGAGTCTCCACGATCGAGCTGAAGGTCGACGAGATCTTCTCGGCGGACCGGGTGGCGTCGGCCGTGGCGAGCCGGACCGGGCTCGAGGCGGAGAGCTGGATGGAGAGGAACCGGCAGCTCCTCGTCGGGCTCCGGTCCCAGAGCGCCTCCAGCTGGCTGATCCAGCTCTTCGTCGTGATCGCCGTCGCCCTCGGCATCGCGAGCGTCCTCGTCGTCTCGGTCGTCCAGAAGTCCCGCGAGATCGGCATCCTCAAGGCGATGGGGACCCGCACCGCCCAGGTTGTCCGCGTCTTCCTCGTCCAGGGGGCCGTCCTCGGGATGGTCGGCTCGGCGCTCGGCATCCTCCTCGGGAGCGGCCTCGCGCTCTTCTTCGCCCGCCTCGCCACGAACCCCGACGGCTCTCCGACGTTCCCCGTCGCCCTCACCCCGTCGCTCTTCCTCGGCGCCGCCGCCGTCGCCACCCTCACGGGGCTCGTCTCCGCTGTCGCCCCGGCGGAGCGGGCGGCCTCGCTCGACCCCGCCGACGTGATCCGCCATGGCTGACCCGCTCGTCCTCGTGGACGGAGTCACGAAGTCGTTCGGCCGCGAGGTCGTGACGGAGGTCCTCCACGGGATCGACCTGGAGCTCCACGCCGGCGAGTTCACGGCGCTCGTCGGGCCGTCCGGGTCCGGCAAGAGCACGCTCCTGAACCTCCTCGGCCTCCTCGACCGTCCGACGTCGGGCCGGATCGTCCTCGGGGGACGCGACACCACGGGCCTGGACGAGGGAGAGAGGACCGCCCTCCGGGGCCGCTCCCTCGGCTTCGTCTTCCAGTTCCATCACCTCCTGCCGGCCTTCACCGCGCTCGAGAACGTGATGATGCCGATGCTCGCGGCGCGCGGACGGGAGGAGCCCGGGATGCGCGAGAAGGCGTTCGCCCTCCTGGAGGAGATCGGCCTCGCCGACCGGGCCTCCTATGGCGCCTCGAAGCTCTCGGGCGGCCAGCAGCAGCGCGTCGCCGTCGCCCGCGCCCTCGTCCTCGATCCTCCGCTCGTCCTCGCCGACGAGCCGACCGGCAACCTCGACACCGAGTCGGGCGCGCAGGTCTTCGAGCTCCTCCGGAGGGTCTCGGAGAGGCACCAGACCGCGTTCCTCGTCGTGACGCACGACGAGCGGATCGCCGCGCGCTGCGACCGGGTGCTGACGATGGTCGACGGGAGGGTCCTCTCCGACGAGCGCCGGACGCCCGCCTGAAAGGCGAAGGCCGCCGCGCCGGAGGCGCGGCGGCCTTCTCGGGACGCGGCGGGCCGCGGTCTCAGATGTACTTCAGCTCGATCGCCTTCCGCTCGAGCTCCGCGCGGAAGTCGGGGTGGGCCACGTCGATGAGGGCCTTCGCCCGCTGCCGGATCGTCTTTCCGTAGAGGTTCGCGACACCCCATTCCGTCACGACGTAGTGGACGTCGTAGCGTCCGGTGACGACGCCCGCACCGTGCTTGAGCATCGGCACGATCCGCGTAAAGGCCTGCTTGTCCTTCCCCGTGCCGCTCGACGGCAGCCCGATGATCGGCTTGCCGCCGCGGGAGCGGGCCGCCCCGCGGATGAAGTCGAGCTGGCCGCCGACGCCCGAGTAGAGCCGGGGGCCGATCGAGTCGGCGCAGACCTGGCCCGAGAGGTCGACCTCGATCGCGGAGTTGATCGCCACCATCCGGTCGTTCTGGCGGATGACGTACGGGTCGTTGACATACTCCGTCGGGCGCATCTCGACGACGGGGTTGTTGTCGACGAAATCGTAGAGGCGCTTCGAGCCGATGAGGAAGCCCGCGACGATCTTGCCCCGGTCGATGTTCTTCTTCTCGCCGGTGACGACCCCCTTCTCGTAGAGCTCGACGACGCCGTCCGAGAACATCTCCGTGTGGATCCCGAGGTCCTTCTTGTCCTTCAGGTAGTAGAGGACGCCGTCCGGGATCGCCCCGATCCCCATCTGCATCGTCGAGCCGTCCTCGATCAGGCCGGCCACGTGCTTGCCGATCCGCATCGAGAGCTCCGAGGGCGTCCCCATCGTCGTCTGGAAGATCGGGTAGTCGACCGGGACGATCTTGTGGATCCGGCTGATGTGGATGAAGGCGTCTCCGAGCGTCCGCGGCATCTGCGGGTTGATCTCGGCGACGACGAGCTTCGCGGCCGAGGCGGCGGCCCGGTTCGTCGAGACCTCCACGCCGTAGGAGCAGAAGCCGTGCTCGTCGGGGGGCGTGACGTGGATGAAGGCGACGTCGAGAGGGACGATCCCCTCGGTGAAGAGCTTCGGCACCTCGGAGAGCCGGACCGGCGTGAAGTCCGCGCGCCCCTCGTTGACGGCGCTGCGGACGCCCTCGCCGATGAACATCGTGTTGACCCGGATGTGGCCGGCGAACTCGGGGTCGGCGTAGGGCGTCTTCCCGAGCGTCAGGATGTGGGTGATCTCGACGTCCGTCAGCTCGGGGGCCCTCCCGATCAGGGCCTTCATCAGGACCTGCGGGACGGAGCAGTTGCCGGTCAGGTAGACGCGGTCGCCTGACTTGACCGTCCGGACGGCCTCCTCGGCGCTGACGATCCGGTCGTGGTAGGTGTGGAGCCAGCTCATCGTGGTTCGTTCGCTTCCTGTCTCATTCGACGGGCCGGGCGTAGGAGACCCGCCGGAAGTTCCGGAGCTCGCCCGCGTGCGTGACGAGGCCGTGCGCGAGGGCCGGGTCCGCCGCGGCGGCGGCCTCGATGCCCTGGACGACGACCCGCTCGATCCACGGAGCGGCCGCGTTGAGGAAGGCGTGCGTCGACGTTCGCGCGACGACGCCGCCGAGGTTCGGGATGCAGCAGTGGACGACCCCGTCCGCGACGTAGGTCGGCGACTCGTGCGTCGTCGGCCGCGACGTCTCCGCGCAGCCCCCCTGGTCGATCGAGAGGTCGAGGAAGAGCGAGCCCGGCTTCATCTTTCGGAGCATGGCGCGCGTGAAGACGACCGGGGCCCGCTCGCCCGGGACCATCACCGCCCCGACGAGGACATCGGCGTACTCGGCGGCGCGGGCGACGTGGAATGGGTGCGCGACGACCGTCACGAGCTTCCCGGAGAGGCGCTCGTCGATCGACTGCAGGCGCGCGAGGTCGGTGTCGAGGACCGTGACGTGGGCTCCGAGGCCGAGGAACGCCCGCGCCGCGGCCTCCCCCGCCACGCCGGCGCCGACGACGACGACCTCCGTCGGCGGGACGCCGGCCACCCCGCCGATGAGGCGCCCGTGCCCGCCCGCGTCGTTCTGGAGAAGCCGGGCGGCGACCTGTGCCGCCATCCGGCCCCCGATCTGGCTGAGCGGCTTGAGGACCGGGAGCGATCCGTCGGCGAGCTGGATCAGCTCGTACGCGACGGCCGAGACCTTCTTCTCGAGGAGGAGCTCGACCTTTCCGGGATGCGCCGCCGCGAGGTAGAGGTAGCCCATGAGCGTCTTGCCGGGCTGGAGCCACTCGAGCTCCTGGACGGTCGGGCGGCTCACCTTCAGGACGAGATCCGCGCGA
Organism: Acidobacteriota bacterium; assembly: GCA_029567505.1. Lineage (GTDB taxonomy): Bacteria > Acidobacteriota > Thermoanaerobaculia > UBA5066 > UBA5066 > UBA5066. Next base: position 1,877 of record JAKPXO010000211.1, on the reverse strand, counting down.
CGCCAGGCCTCTTCGGCCGAGTGGACGACCGTCGCGCCGGCTTCCCGGTACTGTTCGTCCAGGAAGCCCGAGCCGTCGCCCGCGCCGCTCTGGACGAAGCAGGTGTGCCCGGCCCCGGTCAGCATCCGGACGCCGACCGGCGAGATCCCGACCCGGAACTCTCCGGGACGGCACTCCTTCGGAATCCCGATGTTCGTCACGCGCCCCTCACTTCAGGCCGGCGAGCGTCGCCCGGTCGATCGACGACCAGACCTCGCGGACGAGCTCGGGGGTGATCCCGGAGCCCTGGACCTCGACGAAGAAGCGCTTCCCGACGACGACGTTCAGCTCGGCGTCTCCGCCGTCCTTCCGCCACTTCTCGACTCCCGGGTTCCCGTCGTACGTGACGCCCTTCTCGTACCCCTCGGTCGACTCGCGCGCGAACTGGGAGGCCATCGTCACGAACGTGTAGAGCGGAGCGTTGAAGGCCCCGTCCGTCAGCTTCACCTGGAGGCTCTTCCCCTCCGCGGAGTAGCTCTGCTCGGCCGTCGAGACCTTGAAGCCCATCGCGTTCGTCGTCTCGCCGCGGGGGTCCCCGTCCGCCGTGAAGCCGGCCGGCGCCTTCGGGAGGAGCTCGATCAGCTTCGAGAAGTGGACCGGGTCCACCGCCTTCATCTCCTGGGATTCCTTCGCCGCCTGCGCCGCTTTCTCGACGGCCTCCTGGATCTGGCCCATCGCCGCGATCGGGTTCTTCGAGAGCTCCTTCCCTTCGCTCTCCGGCGTCTCCTTCTTTCCGCAGGCGGTGGAGAAGACGAGGGCGCAGGCCCCTGCGACGACGAGGATTCGGGTCGCCTTCATTTTCACGGTTCCTCCTTCGCGAGGGGCGGTCCCGTCCGATGCCGTCAGGGCCGCCCGCCGTTTCGCGATGCGGCGAATTCTACAGACTGCCGCCTTCTCCGCACCGCGAGAACCGGCACGGGGCGGGGCCGATTCCTCTCGGTCCGCCTGGGATGCGGCCCGCTTTCGGCGAGCCCCGGGTGAACGGGTCTGGCACGGAACTTGTAAGAGTGGGTTTTCGAGGACGCAAGAGGATGTCGCAGGCCAACGTGGAACGGATCGTCGGGAGGCTCGTCACGGACGAGGACTTCCGGCGTGAGTTTCGGGCCGACCCCGAGCGGGTGGTTCGCTCCCTCGCCGAAAGGGGCTTCGAGCTGACGCGTGCCGAGGTCGCCGCTCTCGTCACCCTCGACCCGCTCACCTTCGACCGCTTCGCAGACGCCCTCGACCCGAGGCTCCAGAAGGCGAGCCTCCGGGCACCCCTCCCCGCGCCGAGAGCGGCCGGGAGGCCCGCGTGACGAACCCAAAGACTCGCTACCCCGGCTCCCGGACCTGGCGGAGGAGCCCCATCCCGTCCAACCTCCACCACTTCCGCACCTTTCCGCCTTCCTTCCTGGTCCACACCTTTCGCAATCCTTCCTCAACTCTCCTGCGATAGGACCGGGACGCCGGGGCAACGATCGTCGACGGCGGGGGAACACCCCGCCGTTTCCCTTTTCGTCGCGATAATCCGGTCGTTTCGCGCAGTCCCGAAACGATCTCGGCTCCGCGCCTCGGGATCGGGACCCTACCCGAGCCGAGTCTCGAGCCAGCGGAGGAGGTCGGCCCGCTCGGCCCAGCTCTGCGCGTCGCCGAGCTGAAGGAAGGCGTCCCGCCCGTCCCGGTCGAGCGCGGTCAGGACCCGCATCCGCGAGGCGACCTCGAAGAAGCCCGCCACGACGCGGCCGGTCGCCTCCGGGCTCGCCCGGACCGCCGAGGCGGTCCCCATCAGCTCCTGGCGAAAGCGTCGTCCCGACGCCGGCGCCCCGATGTCGAAGAGCGCGGCGACCGGGCGGGTCCGG
>JAKPXO010000188.1 GCA_029567505.1 Acidobacteriota bacterium | reverse complement strand
GCCGGCTCGGAGGGGGTTCGGGGGGACCGGCCGCCGCGCCAGAGGCGCGTGGTCCCCCCGAGACAACTGTGGTCCCCCCGAGACAACCGTGTCCCCTCGAAAAACTACCGCCTCGAACGGGCTGCCTGCAGGACCGTCAACGCCTGCGAGATGCGGAGGAGCTTCCGGTTCTTCTTCTGGTTCCCGTCGACGTCGTCGACGGGAACGACGGTCCCCCGCAGCTCGCGGGCCGCTTTCTCCAGCTCGGCCTGAAGCGAGAGCAGCTCGTGCGGCTCGTACTTCCGGAGCATGACACTGTTCAGCGTCAGGTAGCCCTCCGTGACGTCGGAGGCCGTCTTCCAAGCGGGATTTGCCATCGCGCCGACAGGATGCGCCGGGCCCGCCAGCCCGTCAACGGCCGCGTGCTAGATTCCCCCGTCCGCGCGCGGCAAGGGGCCGTAGAGAGCCTTAGGAGGCGAACTCGTGGCATTTCAGGGCGTCGATTTCTACCAGCTCGACGGGCTCCTCACCGAGGAGGAGATCGCCGTTCGGGACCTCGTCCGGGACTTCGTCGACAACGAGGTCCTTCCCGTCATCGAGGACTGCGCCTACGAGGGGCGATTCCCGGCCGAGCTCGTCCCGAAGATGGCCGCGATGAACCTGTTCGGACCGACGATCTCCGAGTACGGCCTCCCGGGCCTGTCGAACGTCGCCTACGGACTGATCACGCAGGAGCTCGAGCGGGGCGACTCCGGGCTCCGCTCGTTCGCGTCGGTCCAGTCCTCCCTCGTCATGTTCCCGATCTGGAAGTACGGGTCGAAGGAGCAGAAGGACCGGTGGATCCCTGCGCTCGCGAAGGGCGAGGCGATCGGCTGCTTCGGCCTGACGGAGCCCGACTTCGGCTCGAACCCAGGCGGAATGCGGACGGTCGCGAAGAGGGACGGCGACTCCTGGGTCCTGAACGGCGCGAAGGCCTGGATCACGAACGGGACGATCGCCGACGTGGCGGTGGTCTGGGCGAAGGTGGGCGGGCCCGAGGGCCGCGTCCACGGCTTCCTCGTCGAGAAGGGGACGCCCGGCTTCACGACCTCGGAGCACCGGATGAAGATGTCGCTCCGGGCTTCCGTGACCGGCCAGCTCGCCTTCGAGGACTGCCGGATCCCGGCCGAGAACGTCCTCCCCGGCGTCGACGGCCTGAAGGGGCCGCTCTCCTGCCTCACCCAGGCCCGCTACGGGATCTCCTGGGGCGGCATCGGCTCCGCCATGGCGACCTACACCTGCGCGCTCGACTACGCGAAGTCGCGCGTCCAGTTCATGGGCCGGCCAATCGCCGCCCACCAGCTCGTCCAGGAGAAGCTCGCCTTCATGATCACGGAGATCACGAAGGGGCAGCTCCTCGCGCTCCAGCTCGGCCGGATGAAGGATGCCGGGACGATGAAGCCCGAGCACGTCTCGATGGCGAAGCGGAACAACGTCTGGGTCGCGCGCGAGTGCGCGAAGCTCGCCCGCGAGATCCTGGGCGCGAACGGCATCGTCGGCGAGTACCCCGTCTTCCGGCACCTCGCGAACATCGAGTCGGTCTTCACCTACGAGGGGACGCACGACATCCACACGCTCGTCCTCGGTCAGGCCGTCACCGGGATCCCCTCCTACAACCCGCCCGCCGAATGAAGGGAAGGGGCTCGCGGACCCGCCCGGAGACGGGCCGGTCCGCGAGTCGCCCCGGAGGGCCGGCCTCCCCGTAGAATGCCTCCCGGATGGCCATTACCGGAAACCTCCGGACGATGCAGTTGTCGGAGCTGCTGCAGTGGCTCTCGATGGGGCAAAAGACCGGTACGCTGGCCATCCGGGGCGGCGCGGGAGAGAAGCGGATCTACTTCCAGAACGGCCGGATCATCTCCTCCTCCTCGACGATCGAGCGGGAGTACCTCGGGCACTTCCTCGTCTCGTACGGCTACATCACCGAGGAGGAGCTGACGAAGGCGATGGAGGTCCAGGAGGAATCGAAGATCCTCCTCGGGAAGATCCTCGTGATGATCGGCGCGATCGCCGAGGAGGACCTCGTCGAGCTGATCCGCCTCAAGGCCTGCGAGACGATCTACGACATCTTCCTCTGGCCCGAGGGCGCCTTCCAGTTCCTCGACGGCGAGATCCCGCAGCGGCCGATGGTGCCGATCGCCATCGACGTCACCGGGATCGTCATGGAGGGCCTCCGCCGCTTCGACGAGTGGCAGAGGATCCGGGGCCGGATCCGGTCGCTGCGCGACGTCCCCACGATCGTCTCTCCGGTCGACGTCGAAAGCCTGACGGAACCGCACCGCCTCATCCTCCGGGCCATCGACGGGGTCCGCTCCCTCGCCGAGATCGCGACGGCAACCCACAACTCCGACTTCCCCGTCGCCCGCCTCGTCTTCGACC
>JAKPXO010000113.1 GCA_029567505.1 Acidobacteriota bacterium | reverse complement strand
GGAGTCGACCAGGGAGTCGACGAGGGCCTGCCCCTTCGAGACGCGCCCGGCCCCCGGGAGGGACACCTTCAGGGGCGAGGCGTCCTTACCGATCGTCTTTACGATCTCCGTCCCGTCCTCGAGCTCGAGACGGACGCTCCCCTTCTCGGCGCCGGAGCGGAGGAGGCTCGGGTCGTGGCCTCCGCGAAGAGCCGCCCTCACCGCCTCGAGGGTGGAGGTCTTCCCCTTGCCGTTGGCCCCGGAGATCACCGTGATGATCCCCGGGCGGAAGGCGAGGCGCTCGATCCCGAGCACGTTTTCGATCGAAATGCTGGTCACCTTCATCGTGTCACCTCAGCCCCAGATCGAGGCTCACCGCCTCATCGTTCGCGTCCCGCACCTCCCCCTCGTCGTCGTCCTCCCCGGGTTCGCGCTCGCGCTCGGGGACCTCCTCCGCGTCGATCGCCTCGGGCTCCGCCTGCGGCGCCGCGGGGGCGGCCAGGGCCGGGAGCTCGGGCTGCTCCTCCTCCGCCGCGACGAGGGCGCGGATCTTCGCGTCCGTCAGGACGCCGCGCAGCTTCTGGCCCGCCTGGACGTAGCCGGCGAGGAGGTCGAGGTTCTCCTGGGAGACGTTCGGGATCAGGGTGACGACCGGGAAGACGGAGGCCGCGCCCGGCTTGTTGGACTTCACCTTCTCGACGGTCAGGTCGAACGGGATGTTCGTGACCACGCCCGCCATCTCGAGGACCTGGTCGAACGTGTCGCGGATCGCCGGGATGCTCGACTTCGCCCCCTTCGTCGTGAACTGCCAGAGGCCGAAGACGGAGGGGATGGCCGGGAGGAGGAAGCGGAGGGTGAGGGAGACCTGCGGCTCGCCGAGGCGGGCCTTCACGTCCTCGACGGAGAACTCGCCGAACACGTAGGCGCCCTTCTTCTCGGACCAGCACTTCCACGTCGACCCGTCGCCCTCGGCGAGGAGGCGCCCGGCCTTGTCGCGGACGACGTAGCTCTCCGAGCAGACGTCCTCGACGCGGTTCGAGGGGAAGACGATCTGGATCTTCGTCGGCTTCTCGCCGTAGACGCGGTGGAACGTCTCGGCGTACTTCCCGTCGGCCCGGAACCAGTCGATCGAGGAGGGGTACTCCTTCCCCTGAGCGTTCTTCGCCTTCACCCCGACCTTGATCCGGCCGAGGAGCGGGAGCCTCATGCCCGTGCCGATCTCGGGCTCGATGCGGCGAACGATGCGACCTGCCACGGTGGCCTCCTTCAGGCGGCCCGGCGCAGCTCGTGCGCCTGGGCGAGGTGGAGCTCGAGGGGAGTAGCCTCCCAGCAGGAGGCCGGGTCCTGATCGAGGGAGAGCACGCCGCCGATCGAGATGCGGGTCCGGGTGCGGCCCGCGTCGCGCGTGCGGAACTGCTCGAGGAGGTTCGGGAAGATCCCGGCGAGCTCGTGCTCGGTCACGTCGCTGAGGCGGTAGAGCCCGCGGCTCTTCTCGCCCCAGTCCTTCGCCCCGTAGAGGAATACGCCCGTGATCGGCGACTCGGGGAAGGCCTCGTCCCACAGCGCCCGGTAGGCGTGGCATTGGATCGCGGCCTCCTCGTAGAACGTCGTCCGGTTCGACTTCCAGTCGACGTAGCAGAGCTCACGAGTGACGGTTTTCTTCTTCCCCGGACCGTTCCCGTGCTCGACGTCCATCCAGGCGACGAGGTCGAGGCAGCCGGCGAAGCCCATCGCGTCGGAGGCGAGCGGAACCTCGATCCCGATCACCTTCGCGTTCTTCTCCCGGAGGAAGGTGGCGAAGCCGACGAGGTCCTCGGCGAGGGCCCGCGCCCAGCCGCCGGTGTCGCAGGAGAGGTGCCCCTCCTCGGCGTACGCCGCGACGACGCCAGGGAGCGCGTCGAGGTCGACCTCCCGCGCGATGACGAGGCGCTCGAAGAGCCGGTGCATGAGCGTGCCGTAGGCGGCCCGCTCGTTGCGGATGCGCTCGGCCCCGGCCATCCCGTGCTCGGCATACCAGACGAGGAGGTGGTAGGGCATCGGCGTCGTCCGGCGGATGACCGTCGTGACGCTCGGGAAGAGACGCGCGACCGTCTCGCCGTCGGCGCCGGGGCTGAGGGTGTAGTAGTAGCGGAGGCCGCCCTCCTGGTACCGGCGGAGCCGGCGGGGGGCCTCGCGCATGGCGTCGGCGTCGAAGTAGGACGCCGCGACCTCGCGGTCGATCGTGATCTCCATGGTGTCTCCTACGCGGCCGGGCGGCCGCTGTCGGTCTGGGTGTTGTGCGAGGTGGCTCGCGCCTGCGCGGGCGGATGGCACGCGCTGCCGTGCCCGCAGGCGAGGTGGAAGCCGGACCTGACGTGGGGGCGCGGCCACGGCTGGCCGCAGGCGTCGTGGATGACGATCAGGCCGCACGTCTCGCAGGTGCGCAGCGCGATCGGCTCGCCGCACGGGGCGCGCCAGGTCTCGGGGAGCGGGCCGTGCTTGGAGTCGTCCGCGAGGGAAGAGGGATCGCTCGGGAAGTACGGGCGCGCCGGGACCTTCGCGCGGGGGGCGTGGCTCCCGCCCCGCTCGGCCCGCTCCCACGCCGCAGCGGCGCAGGCGAGAAGGAACGCGCAGGCGGTCCCGACGAGGAGGAAGGCCACGCCGGACGACGCGAGGAGCCGCTCGCCGACCGTGACGAGCGCGGCCCAGGTCTCCGGAGTGAGGGCGACCTGCGCAGCCTTGACGATCGTGGCGAGGCCGAGGCAGAGGGCCACGGTGAGGAGGTACAGGCGGAGGGTCATGGCCTAGTGCCGCATGGATTCCAGCGTTTCGTTGATCAGGCTGAACGCCTGCGCGATGGTCGCCACGGCCACGGCATGAGACGGGGATGTCTTCTGCGACGCGACGCGCGAGAGGTCGTCGAGCGCCGCCTTCGCGCCCCGCACCTTCTGCGCGAGCGTGTCCACGGCGGACTCCCACTCGTCCACGTTCTGGACCGCGACGGTCGTGCTCTGGTAGTAGTTCTCCTTCTCGACCGTGACGTGGACGAACGCCGGGGCGGGCTCGCCACCCTCGACGACGGTCACGACGGCGCGGACGAGGTTCCGCGCCTGATGCTCGCGCCACTGTTTCCCGGCCTTCGAGTTGTCCCACTCGAAGCACGGGTGGAGCGGAGCCTTCGCGGGCTTCGCTGCTTCGACGATGGCAGGCGGGGTCAGCTTGCCGTCGTCGGAGATGCGGATGCGCTCCAGCTCCTCGCCGATGACCTGAGCGGGGACGGGAGCGGAGGAGGATGGCCGGAATGCGTACTTGGTCATTTGCTCTCCTTATGGGTTATGCCTGCGTAGCGTTGCGCGGAGACGCGGAGCGCTGCCTGCGATGCGGTGCGATGCGCAGCGATGCGAAGCGGTGCGGCGCGGCGCGCTGCGGTGCGCTGCCTGCGGTGCGAAGCGGTGCGAAGCGACGCGGCGCGCTGCGGTGCGCTGCCTGCGATGCGGTGCGGAGCGGGGCGACGCGGAGCGACGCGGAGCGGAGCCTGCGATGCGGTGCGGAGCGGTGCGACGCGCTACGGCGCGTAGCGAGGCGCTGCCTGCGTTGCGGTGCGAAGCGGTGCGAGGCGATGCGGGGCGTGGCGTAGCGTTGCGCTGCCTGCGATGCGGTGCGTAGCGGGGCGACGCGTTGC
>JAKPXO010000100.1 GCA_029567505.1 Acidobacteriota bacterium | reverse complement strand
CAGGCGGTCGCGGCCATCGTCTCCGGCTTGCCGAGGTCCGTCGCGTTCCCCTGCGCGGGGCCCGTCCCCGGGATCCGCCCGCGCATCAGGACGAAGTGGACCGGCACGCGCGGCACGAAGGTCGGGAGGATGTCGAGCGGGAACGTCGCCGCTCCCTTCTCGACGTCGATCCACGAGTAGCGGTTCCCCTCCGGCGCCTCGACGACGGCGAGCGCGCGCGCCCTCTGGAACGGGCTCTGGAGGACGATCGCGGCCTTCGCGCCCGGCTGGTACTTCACCTTGTCGGGGGCGACGCTGAAGACCTTCGTCGCGGGGCGCGCCCAGGTCATCGGCTCGTCGCCGCCGGCGTAGAGGTCGACGGAGATCACCTGCGCCCGGCCGAGCCGGTCGCGCGCCTCCAGCTCCACGACGTAGACGCCCGAAGTCTCGATCGGGAGCGGGACGGTGAGGGGCTCCTTGCCGCTCTTCACCGTCTGCTCGCTCACCTTCTCGTCGACGACATCCGTCAGGTAGCGGGCGACGCCGTCCGAGAAGTCGCTCGCGCGGAGGACCGAGTGCCACTGCCGCTTCAGGAGCCGGACGGTGATCGCCTTCCCCTCGAGCGTCTTCCCGTCGGGGCCGACGGCGATCACGCGCGGCGAGAGCGCCTTCGCGCGCTCGACGAAGCGGGGAACGTCGAGGCCCAGTACGAAGGGCGGGAGCGCGGCGACCCGGCGCGTCGACGTCACCGTCTGGTCGTCGGCGCCGGTGACCGTCGCCTCGACGACGTAGGTGCGCGGCTGCGCGGTCGGCTCGATCGTCGGGTCGAGCTTCAGCGTCGCCCCGCCCGCGTCGTTCGTCACGCCCTCCTTCGTCGTCTGCGGCGACGAGCGGAAGCGCTCGGTGCGGGAGAAGCGGCCGTCGGACGAGAACCGGAACCCCTCGCGCGCGGGCGGCTGCCAGTCGGTGGGGAACTGCGTGACGCGCCACTGCACCGGGCGCCCGCTCACCCTCCCGCCGGCGTAGTACGTCGCCGTGAGCGAGACCTCGAACGCCTTGTCGAGCGCCGTCCGGTCGGGGCCGTGGAGGTCCACCTCGAACTCCGGCAGGCGATACGCCTCCATCCGGAAGCTCATGCGGCCGAACCGGCGCTCTCTCTTGTCCTCGAGGTGCGCGTCGTAGACGCCCGTCGGGAGGTTCTTCTCCTTGAAGAGCCTGTAGAAGCTCCCCCCTTCGGAGACGGCCACGGGGAAGCGCCAGACCATGTCGCCGGGGCCGGTCACGACGAGCGTCCACTCCCCCGCGGGGAGCGGATGGAGCCGCCCCGCCACGCGCTCGCGAAGGTAGCCCTTGAAGTGGACCTCCTCCTCGGGGCGGTAGACGGGGCGCTCGGTGAAGAGGTGGCAGAGCGTCTCGGCCATCGGGCCGCGCCCTTCCAGCACCTCGAACGCCCAGTCGAGCCACGTCTCGCGGCTCCGGCTCCACTGGTTGTCGGCGTACTCCTCCGGCGGGCGCACGGCGTCGACGACGAGGACGTCCTTCCCTTTCGTCACGACGATTCGCCGCATCGTGCGGCTTTCACGCAGGTCGGGGCGCCCCGGCGCCTTCCAGTGGAACGTCCCGTCGGGGCCGGTCGTCCCCTCGGCGAACGTCTCCCACTTCGCGTCGTTCGGGCGGCGGTGCGTCCCCTCGAGGCGCACCGTCGCGCCGGCGACCGGGAGCGCCGTCGAGAGCGAGGTCACCGCGAATCGGACGGCGTACGGCTCCTCGAGCGTCGAGAGCGAGAGGTCGGTCGCCTGGACGCGCATCCAGCTCCGGAGGCTCCCCCCTTCGAGCGGGCGGAGGCCGACCAGGTAGGTGCCGGGCTCGCCCGCACCCGAGATCTTCGCGAGGTGCGGGGCGAGGTCGAGGCCGAACCGCGCCGCGCCGCCGTCCTTCCGGAGCGGGAGGGTGACGATCGTCGAGACGGGCGGCGATCCGAGCAGCCGCAGGTGCGGCTCGATCCCGTCGGGTGGGATGTTCTGGTCGGGGGCGTCCCACGCCTTCGGCTCCTCGCCGGGGCCCGGCGGGCGCTCCGACTCGTCGACCGCGACGCCGCGGTCGGGGAAGGGCCAGAGGTTCCGGTCGAGCGGGTCGATCTTCTGGACCCTCACGTCCAGCTTCTCCGCGCCGCGCCCTTCCACCGGGACCATCTGCGCGCCGAGGCGCTCCACGACGCCCTGCCCGGCGCCCCACTTCACGAACGAGGCGCGCTGCGGGAAGACGACGAAGAGCTCGCTCCGGCCGGCCGGCTCGAGCGCCCGCCCGCGGGCGTCGCTCAGCTTCGTCGACAGGAGCGTGACGGCGTAGAGCGTGTCGCGCCGGAACTTCCCGGTGGCGACGAGCGTGCGGGCCGAGGTCTCGAACTTCAGGTCCTCCACCGCGGGGGTGAAGCGGACGAGGTTGCGCGCCTCGACCGGCGAGATCGGGCGCGGGCTCGACGAGAACTCGACGAGGACCGCCGGCGCCTCGGAGCCGCACCTCAGCGCCTGGTCCTTCTCGTAGAGCGTGCCCGCGGGGGTGACCGGGAGCTGCCGCTCGCGGCACCCGAAGGAGACGACCCGGAATGGCTCGCCCGTCGAGAACGAGAGCTCCCGGGCGGCTCCGGCCGCCGCCTCGTCGGCCGAGAGCTTCAGCGTGAGGACGGCGCGCGTGCCGGCCGGGACCGGGTGCGCGAGCGACAGGGCGTAGGAGGCGGCGTCGGTCCGGCTCGACCGCTCGAGCGGCTTGATCCGGATCTCGTCCGGCGGAACGCGCCGGCCGCCCGACGTTCCCGGAAGCGGGCGCAGCTCGAGGGCGATCATCTTCGCGAGCGCGGCCGGGGGAAGCGGTTCGGCGAAGGTCAGCGTGATCTCGTCGAACGGCTCGAGCCCTTCGGCGCCGTCGGCGGGCACGGTCGACGCCGGCGCCTCGAGGAGCGTCGCGAACGTCGTCGCCTTCGACCCGGCGGGCGTCACGCGGAAGCGCGAGAGCGCCGGCCACGGCTCCGCCGGACGAAACTGGAGCGTCCTCGCGTCGAGCCAGCGGTAGGCCCCGGGCTGCGCCGGGTCGATCGTGACGAAACGCCCGGCGTCGTCCTCGGGGCCGCCGGCCTTCGGGCCTGTGTCGGCAGAGAAGAAGACGGTCACCGGGTCCCAGCGGCGGAGCAACCGGTCGGGGACGACCCGCGCGGCGGGCTCCGCGGAATTCGCGCGGGAACCGGCCGCCGAGGCCTTGACGCCCACGGTGGAGAGCGCCAGGGAGAGAAGAGCGATCGGAACCGTCCCGCGCTTCACTGCGGACCTCCTTCTCCGTCCTCGTCCTCGTCTTCGGAGGACTCTTCCTCGCCGTCCGCTTCCGTCTCTTCCTCGGGCGAGGAGGTCTCCGCGTCGCTCTCCTCGAGCCGCGTCGCGCTCATCCCCTGCGTCTCAGGCTCCTTCATCACGTACGTTCGGATCACCTCGGGAGGCGGGCCGGTCCCCGGCGGCTCGACGCCGGCGAGCGCGGGACGGATCCGCACCGGCGTCGCGTCGCTGGGCGCGCGGACCGCGAGGAGGTAGTCGCCCGCCGCGAGGTCGGGCATCTGGACGAGGCCCTCGCCGAGCCGCGAGCCGTCCGGCGCGAGGAGGGTCGCAGAAACGACGTCCGAGTCGGCGCGCACGCCGAGGCCGATCGCCCCCGCGCGCGCGGCGTGGAAGCCGTAGAGGCGCGTCTGCCCCGCGCCGAGGAGCGTCTCCGGACCGAGCCCCTCGCCGATCTTCGTCACGGGTGTCGCCGTGAAGGCGGCCAGCCCCGAGAGGGCGCCGCCACCGAGCGCGCGGACGACGACGCGCGCCTTGCCATCCGGCGCGTAGGCGTCGAGGCTCACGCCCGCCTTGTGGATCGCCACCTCGGGCTTCGTTCCCTCGCGCGCCACGAGCGTCAGGGCGGGTCCCGCGGCCCGGAGGGCGACGAGCGCCGGCCCGGCGGCGTCGACATCGAACGCCGCGACGGCACCCGAGAGCATCGGCGCCGCGGGGGGATGGAGCGAGACGCTCTTGACGTCGAACGCCGCGCCGATGAGGTCCTCGGCCTCCCGCCCGGGGCGATCCACCCACGCGAGGACGAGCCCCGGCGCGTGCGGGAGGAGGAGCGTGCCTCCGCCCGTCGGGACCGCGAGATCGGCGCCGCGAGCGCTCCGGCCGTCCGAGGCGAGGAGCGTCGCCGGACCCGACGCGCCGCGGACGTGGAGCATCCGGCTCTCTCCCTCGGCCGGCGGCGCGAGGGGAACGCGCAGGATCCCGGCGTCGGGGAGCGAAGCGTCGAGCGGCGCGCCCGGAGCGAGCGGCGCCATCGGCACCGCCTTCTCGAAGACGTCGAGGGCAAACCGCGCCTCGACGCCGTTCGCCTCCAGGAACGTGATCCGGTCGCCGTCGGTGTCGAGCGTCTCGTCGGAGGGCGCCTCGAGCCCGCCCAGGAGCGCGAGCCCCTCCCCCGAGCGGGTGACGAGCGCGAAGAGCCCCGCGCCGAGCGCCACACGGAGGCGCTTCGCCCCCGGCGGGAGCGAGAAGGCGCGCGCGCCGCGCGACGGGATAGCCCCCTCCGTCGAGAGCGTCGCGAGCTTCTCGACCGAAGGGGCGGCGAAGGCGAGCCGCGCGAGGACGACGTCGGAGAGCGCGTCGTCCCCTTCGAGGCTCACGCTCTTCGGCGCCTCGAGCGCAGCCGCGAGGCCGCTCCGCTCGCCCGCCGTGGCGGCGCCCCGCGCGAGCGCAAGACTGGGTTGCCCCAGCGCGGCCCGGGCACGGACGAGGACCGGCCCCTTCGCCGGGGCGAGGTCGACGCGGGCGCTCCGCGCCTCGAGATGGACGTCGTTCTCGTCGAGGCGGACGCGCACGGCGCGCACCGGCCTCTCGGCGGCGACGACGAGCTTCTCGCCCCCCGCCGCCACGAGCCCTTCGACCGGAAGCGCCGGGGCCGCCGGTGCGGCGCTCACCCGGACCGGGCCGTCGAAGCGCAAGACTCCGGGCGCCTCGAGCGCGACGGCGACCGCGCCGCCTGCGGTCGAGCCGCCGGCCGCGAGCTGCCGCTCGCTCCAGGCCGCCATCGGAATCGCCTTCGCAGTGAGGCGGACCTTCCCGCCGCGTCCGTCGGCCGAGAAGAGCGAGAGGCGGGCGAGGCCCGCCTTGAAGGCGGGCACCGCGACACGCGGCGCGCGCCCGACGGCCTGCCCGAGGAGCGTCCCGTCCTCTCCCGAGATGCCGATCCCGACGCTCTCCGGCGCCTCGGCCGCGACCTCGAGGAGCGTCCCCTCCGGGACGTTCACCGGGATCTCCAGGACGCCGCGACCGGGCGAAAGCTCGCGCGCGATCGGCAGCGGCTCCTCGGGGCCCACGCTCTTCTCGAGGCGGCGGAGCGCGACCCGGCACGAGGCGCGCGGCGCCCCCGCGGGGTCGACGCGGAGCTTGTACCGGCCGGGGGAGAGCGGCGTCGTGAGGGCGAAGTTCCAGTCGTCCGTCCGGTCGTCGTTCTGGGCGACGAGAGCGCCCGATTCGTCGCGGAGGCGTGCGCGGACGTCCTCGCCGCCGGTGGAGGCGACCTCGTAGAGCCCCGCCTCGCCGACGGCCAGCGTGAACTCCGCCGGCGCTGTCACCGGGCGCGCGAGCCCCGCGACGAGCGGGTCGGGCACGATCGCGACTTCGTACTCGACGCGGCTGTCCTTCCGCTCCGAGACCGCCTCGAGCGTCCACACACCCGCCTCGAGCGTCTCGCGGAAGGGGCGTCCCGCCGGGACCGGCAGGCTCGCCGCGCCCGAGCGCAGCGTCCCTTCCATGCCGGCCGTCAGGACGACCTTCACGGCCGCCTTCGCCGGCATCGTGAACGTGAAGCGGTCGGGAACGCGCTCGGCGCCCGCCGCCGGCTCCATCCACCGTGCGGCGGCCTTCTTGTCGAGGGGAAGCGCGTGCGGCCCGTGCCCGCGGAACGCGAGCGCCGGCGCCGACCGGTCGAGCGAGACGACGACGCGCGCAGGCACCGCCGTCGGGAGGACGACGAGCCGGTACGTCCCCTTCGGAAGCGTCCGGCGGAGGTCGCCGTCGATCCCCGGCTTCAGGAGGGGCCACCCTTCCGCGTCTTCGAGCCGGACCGCGAACGTCCGCTTGAAGCCCCGGGCGCGGATCCGGTAGCTCCCCGCGCGCTTCACGTCGAGGACGAGCGACGCCGCCTCGCCCGCGTCGAGCGAGAGGCGCGCCGGGACGCCGTCGGTCACGGCGCCGCCGTCCACGACCCGGGTCTTCGTGAGGCCGACGCCGAGGTGCCCCGCCGAGAGGCCGCGCGGCTGCACCGTCACCTGGTAGTCCCCCTCGCGCAGGAAGTCGGCGACGAGCGCGTTCCGGCCCACGCCGTTCTCCGCCTCGCTCCGGAACTGGGTGACCGTCCGGGTCCGGAGGAGGGCGCCCGTCGCGAGGAGCCCGGTCGTCTCGATCCGGTAGAGCGCCGGCTGCGGGACGGTGACGTTGAAGGTAGCCGTCTCGTCCTTCGCGAGGTCGAGCCCCTGGGCGACTCCTTCGAGGAGCGCCGGGAACTTCGGCAGCGCCGCGAGCGCGCCGTCGGGAAGCGGCGGGAGAGGGACGTCCTTCTCGAAGGCGCGGGGCCGCGCGGCGAGCGAGACGACCCGCGGCGCGTCTCCCCCGAGCGTCACCCTCGCTTCGTGGCGTCCTTTCGCCACGCGCGGTCGGGGTACGGGGGGCGCCCCGTCGACCGAGATCGGGAGCGCGCCGCCGTCCTCCGTCTCGGCGATGAGGGTCTGTTCTTCGGTCGCCTCGAACGGGACGCTGATCGTCTGGCCCGGGCGGACCGCGACCGGGACGGGCTCGGTCAGGTCCATCGGGAGCGAGCGGAGAACGAGGCCCGAGACGACGCGCGGCCTCGTCCCCACGACGAGGGTGTAGCCGTGCCGGTCCGAGAGGGCGACCGAGGGGAAGAGGATTCCTCCCCGCGGCGCGGCGGGAGCGGGCGCCTTCTCCTTCTCCGCGTGGAGCGAGAGCGTGACGATTCCCTTCTTCACCGGCTGCGCCGTGAGCTGCCAGTAGCCCGGGTCGAGGTCGACGGTGCCGCGCCCGCGCAGCTCGAACGGCTTCAGCTCCGGCGTTCCCTCCCCGAGCGCGGGGAGGACCCGGATCTTCGCGTCGACCCCTGCCGCGTCGATCACGTACCTGCCGGCCGAGCCGACCTGGAAGAAGAGCGTCAGCTCGCCGTCGAGATTCCCGCGACCGGCCCATGGCTTCCCGAGGTCGATCTCGGCCGCGGCCGTTCGGATCGGCGTCCGCGAGACGTCGTCGAGGAGGAGGCCGGTCTGGTCGACGGCGTCGCGCGGGTCGGAGGACGGGATCGTGCCGACCCAGTAATCGCCGCTCCCGCGGATGGGATACCGGTCGCGTAGCTCGAAGTGCGTGAGGACGTAGGGCTGCCCCGCCTCGCCGCGTACGGTGACGAGCGTGAGCCCGTCCGTCCGCCCTCCGGTGCGGATCGCGGCTTCCGGCGGGTTCGTCTTCTTGTCGATCGCTCCCCGCTCGCCCCCTTCGACGAAGGGCCTCGACTCCGTCCAATCGCTCGCGCTGAAGGAGATGGCTCGCGCTTCCGGCACCTCGAGGTTGAAGTACGTCGCACCACCGCCGACGAGATAGCGGTCGATGCCGGAGGGCCCCACGACGTGGCGCGCGCGCCCGGCGATTCCGACCCGCGGAAGCCCCCACCGTAGGTGGAGCGGGCTCGCGTCGCTCTCCTCGGCCCACGGCTCGCCGGGGCCGCCGTAGGCGGAAAGGAGATACAGACCGGGAGCGAGGTCGGCCGCGAGGCGGATCACCCGGAGCGGACGCCCCGGCTGCGGCATCGTGACCTCGCTCTCGGGCTCGGCGGCGTGGAGCCACGACCCGTCGCGCCAGAGCCGCAGGTCGGTGAGGCGGCGGCCGGCCGCCTCGAACGCCACGTATCGCCGAGCCTCGACGGAGATCCACCATGAGCGCTGCTCGACGTCGCCGAGCGTCGTCTCGACCGGCTTCCCCTCGACGAGGCGCAGCGGCGTCGCGCCGTTCCCCTCGACGAACGGCCGGGCCGAGAGCGTCGCCCGCCCCTTCGCCTTCGGGTCGCCGTTCAGGACGAGTCTGACCTCCCCGCGGTCGAGGAAGACGTCGGCCCGCCCGTCCGTCTCCCCCGGCGTCCCGTTTCGCTCGCCGGGGCCCGACATCCGGTCGACGACCGTCAGCGCCACGCCGCTCTTGCTCGCGACCGCGAGCGAGTACCGGCCGAAGCGCGGCACCGTGACGACCGCCGTCTGCCGCCCCGCCGCCGGTACGGCGGCGGGGGCAACGCGGACGTCGTCGGCGGCGAGGAGCTGGGGAGCGAGGAACGAGAGAAGAAGGGCCCTTCTGATCACGCGTCCTCCGTCGACTGCGCTGCGCCTCACGCCTGCGGGAGGGTCGTCCGCCGATCCGGGTCGATGCCGCGGCCAAGCCATGGCCACGCGGACCGGGAACCCGGGCGATGGGACCGGAGGCGTCGTGCAGCTCAAGTCGGTTCGGCGGAATCATCGCCGATTCGTCGCGTCGTCGCTCGACGTCTTCGAGGCCTGATGCTGCTGAAGCCTCAGCTCGCGGTCCCGAACGCTCACTTCCCGCTTCTCGCCCCGCGAGCCTCGAGGAAGACGATGTCCTCCGCGTCGCCCAGAGAGGAACGGCTGGCCTGCGCGAGCTTCTTCAGTCGCAGGAGATCCGCTTCCGAGGCGACCCTCCAGGCTTTCGCTCGGATCTTGACGGTGGTCGCTCGCCGGGCGAGCGCTGCCGCGGGCGGCGGGAGGTCGAACAGCAGGTCCACGCGCAGGCCCGTTCTCGGGGACCTGTGAGCGTTTTCGCTCTTAGAGGCCGGGCAGCCGTCCGTGGAACGTCTTCATTCTCACGACCTCCCGCGCCTCCCCGCGAAGCTCCCGGACCGCCGCGGCGTAGAGGAGGTTCTCGACGAGGCGCCTCGTCGCGAGAAGCGAGCGCTGGCGCGCCTCTCCGCCGAGCGACGCGATCTGGCCACGCCGCTCGGGGGAGACACGTCTCGCCCGGGCGCGTCCGCGGCGCCGCCCCATCGCACGGGCCATCGCTCCCACATCCACGGTCGCACTCTACTTGACTCCAAGCAGCAGGCAGCCTCTCTGAATGGGCTGGCGGGAGCCGCCGATACCCCTCGGCGGGGATTCGGGTATCCTCGCGCCAGGCGCCCGATTCTCTGATATTCGGGCGCGGGAGGCAGCCATGGGTGAGCCCGCCCGGGTGGGCAAGCGCGGCGCGGTCGTCATCCCCGCCCCGCTTCGAAAGCGTTTCGGCATGGGCGACGGCACGCTCGTCGTCTTCGACGAGGGGCCGGACGGGGTCCTCATTCGTCCCGCCATCGCCGTCCCCGTGGAGACCTACTCCCCGGAGCGGAAGGCGGCGCTCATCCTCGACACGGCCGTCGATGCCGCGGACTACCGCAGGGCTCGCAAGGAGGTCCGCGAGCGGCTCGGCATCGACCCTGACGCCGTCCCTCACTCCCGACCGCCGAAATGAAGCGGACTCGCCCGTTCCTGGACGCCAACGTCCTCTTCTCGGCGGCCTGGAGCGAAGCGTCACGCCTGAAGCTCCTTTGGGAGGTCGAAGGAGCAGATCTCCTCGCGTCGGAGTACGTCATCGAGGAGGCCCGACGGAACCTCGAAGCCGTCGAGGCCCGCCTGCGCCTCCAGGGGCTCGTTCAACGCCTCCGCGTCGTACCCGAGCAGCTCGAAGGGCTCCTCCCGGCGGGGCTCGAGCTCCGCGAGAAGGAACGACCTGTCCTCGCCGCGGCGCTCGGCGCGCGCGCCACCCATCTCGTCACGGGCGATCGCCGCGACTTCGGGCGCTTCCTTGGCCAGACCGTGGCGGGAGTCCTCGTCCTGACTCCGGCTGAATTCCTCGCCCTTCGGCGCGCGCCATCCCGCCACAGGTAGCCGAGCTCGAGGTCCTCCTGACGGACGCAGGGAGGCGCGGCTGGGACAATCGACCCGATGACGGCGGCAGGATTCCGACGGCTTCTGGCCCGCCTCCGCGGCGAGACGTCCGCGGAGCCGGCCGACGACTTCGCCCCGGTCGTCCGGGCGATCGGCGCGCTCGAGGAAGACACCGCCTGGCTGACCGACGCGGAGCTTCGAACGCGCGCCGTCGTCCTGCGCGAGCGCGTGAAGCAGGGCGAGCCCACGGAGGACCTCCTCGTTCCCTGGTTCGCGCTGGCCCGGGAGGCGGCGCGGCGCGTCCTCGGGATGCGCCCGTTCGACGTCCAGGTCCTCGGCGCCGCCGCGCTTCACGCCGGGCGGATCGTGGAGATGGAGACCGGCGAGGGAAAGACGCTCGCCGCCGTCCTCCCGGTCAGCCTCGAGGCGCTCGCCGGGCGCGGCGCCCACGTCCTGACCGCGAACGACTATCTCGCGCGCCGCGACGCCGCGTGGATGGGGCCGCTCTACCGGGCGCTCGGGCTCACCGTGGCGGCGATCACCCAGGGCTCGTCGCGCGACGAACGCCGCGCCGCGTACGCGGCCGACGTCACCTACCTCGGAGCGAACGAGGCCGGCTTCGACCTCCTGCGCGACCGGCTCGCGCGGCCACCGGACGACGTCGCCCAGCGGCCGTACCACTTCGCGCTCTTCGACGAGGCCGACTCCATCCTCATCGACGAGGCGCGCATCCCGCTCGTCATCGCCGGGGGAACGGGCATTCCCGACGGCTCCGCCGTTCGCCTCGCGGCGGAGGTGAGAGAGCTGAAGGACGGCCTCCACTTCGAGCGCGACCCCGAGGCCCGGAACGTGAGGCTCACCGACGCCGGAGTCGTGGAGCTCGAGAGGCGCCTCGGGTCGGGGAGCCTCTACGACGCCGAGAACACGCCGCTCCTCGCCGCGGCGAACGTCGCCCTCCACGCGCGGGCGCTTCTCGCCCGGGACGTCGACTACGTCGTGAAAGACCGGGCCGTTCGCCTCGTGGACGAGCTGAAGGGGCGGATCGCCGATCGCCGGCGCTGGCCGGACGGCATCCATACGGCCCTCGAGGCGAAGGAAGGGCTCCCTCTGACGCGGGAGGGGCGAGTCCTCGGCTCCATCACGCTCCAGGCTTTCGCCGCCCTCTATCCGAAGCTCTCGGGGATGACCGGAACGGCCGCGACGCAGGCCGAGGAGCTTCGCTCGATCTACGGCCTTTCCGTCGTCGTCGTTCCCCCGAACCGGCCCCGCATTCGCCTGGACCGGTCGGACCTCGTCTTCGCGAGGCGCGGCGACAAGGAGCAGGCCGTCGTCGAGGAGATCCGGCGCCTCCACGCCTCGGGGCGCCCGGTCCTCGTCGGTACGGCGAGCGTCGAGGAGTCGGAGAGACTCGCGGCGCTCGTCCGCGGCGCCGGCGCCCCGTGCCGGGTCCTCAACGCGAAGAACGACGAGGAGGAAGCCGCCGTCATCGCGGAGGCGGGCGACGTCGGCGCCGTCACGATCTCGACGAACATGGCCGGGCGCGGCGTCGACATCCGTCTCGGCGGGGCGCGCGAGGAGAGGGCGGACGCGGTTCGGGCGCTCGGCGGCCTCTTCGTCCTCGGGACGAACCGGCACGAGGCGCGCCGCATCGACGACCAGCTGCGCGGCCGCGCGGGGAGGCAGGGAGACCCGGGTGAATCGCGCTTCTTCGTGAGCCTCGAGGACGACCTCTTCGTGAAGCACGGCGCGGCCGACTCGTTGCCGCGTCGCCTCCGGGAGTGGGCGGAGAGCGGCCCCGTCCGCGATCCGGCCGCGGGCAAGGCGATCGCCCACGCCCAGCGCGTCATCGAGGGGCAGGACCTCGAGATCCGAAGGACCCTGCTTCGCTACGACCGGCTCCTCGAGAGCCAGCGGCAGATCTTCGCGGCGCGGCGGGACGAGGCGCCCACCGGCTTCCTCGAGCTCGCCGCCCCCGACCGGTGGGTGGCCGTTCGGGACGATTTCGGCGAAGAGCTCGCGAGCCGCGTCGAGCGCGACCTGACGATCGCCTGGATCGACAGCCTCTGGTCCGATCACCTCGAGAACGTCGCCGAGCTGCGGGAGGGAATCTCGCTCCGGACGCTCGGGACGCAGGACCCTCTCGCCGAGTACCAGCGGGCGCTCGTCGCCCTCTTCGCCGACCTCCTCCGCGAGCTCGACGCACGAGTCGCCGCGACGTTCGAGACGGCGGAGATCACCGCTGACGGAGTCGACCTCGGCCGCGAGGGACTCGCGAGCCCTTCCTCCACCTGGACCTACCTGATCAACGACCAGCCCCTCGGCTCGACGATGGAGAGGATGGCGAAGAACCTCGTCCGCTTCGCGAAGGGGATGCTGCGGCCGGGCTAGCGTAGGAGTGGGACGCGCCTGCGGATGAGGCCCCTCGTTCTCGACCCAGGCGCTGCTGAAAGCGTAAGATTCGCCTCCTGTGCGGCGGCAGAGTGGGGAAAAGGCGGCGTCGTCTCTGCTCCTTGCGGAGCTCTTCGAGAGCGGCGACAGGAGATTCCTCGAGGAGTTGCTCACGTCGCAGGGAGCAGCGGGCTTCCGGTCCCTGGCCGAACGCTGGTATCGCGACCAACGCCCCGATCTCCGGGAGGCGCTGCTCGCGTACGTCGATGACGGCTGCGACCGGCCCCATCACCGTCCATTGGTGAAGCGCCTGTTCAAGCTCGCGGAGGCCGCCGGTGATGACGAGGCAATGGGCCACTTCCTCGTCGCCTTCGACCGCCTGGCAGCTCGGCGTCTCGCGTCCCGCCCCCGCTGGGACTGGCAGAACCGCCGGACCTACAACGAGACCGTCCTCATCCCCGATTCCGCGATTCCGTCCTCGAAGCAACGAGCCGGAAAGGCCGGAAGGTTCACGATGCGGACCCGGCGATATCTGGTGCGGCGCGCCTTCCGCTACTTCCGAGTCTTGGGACGAGAGGAACGGCCCCGCTTCGGACGCGCGGTGCGCTCGCTGCTCGCCATCTATCGCGACGAGCACCTCAGCAAGCCCGAGAACATCCTCAACGCCTGGGGACTGGTCCACCTTCTCTATCGCAATTCCGGTGTCCTGCTGAGGCCCCCGAACGGAATCGTCCTGGCGCCGGGGAAGAAGCTTTCCGAGCTCACTCCCGCCCCGATCTACCCCGACGTCTGGACGGGGTGCCTCGACGAGATCCTCGACCTGGCGGAGCGCGCGCGGTCGAGGACCGTCCGGGTCTGGTGCCTGGCGCTCCTCCGGCGCGACTACGACGTCGAGCTGCAAGCCCTGTCGCTTCCGCGCGTCGTGGCGCTCCTGAAGAGCGCCCAGGAAGAGCTCCAGGAGCTCGGCGCCAGGCTTCTCGAGAGCGTTCCGAACCTCGAGAACCTCCCGGTCGGCGGCTGGCTCGAGCTCTTCCGGCTCGAAAACCCAGTCGCCCTCGAGCTGGTCTGTGAGCGGGCACGAGCGCTCCTCTCCCCCGAGCGGCTTTCCCTGGCCCAGTGTGTCGACCTCGCCTGCGCGCGCCCCGCGCCGGTCGCCGAGCTCGGCCTTGCCTGGACGAAGGAAAGAGAGCTGATCCGAGCAGGCGACCTGGACGAAGTCTGCCGGCTCTCGTCGGCCGAGTCGCCAAGGGTCCGGCAGGAGGCCACCCCGTGGCTCGTCGAGCTCCTCCGGACCTCTCCGGCAGCTCGACCCGAGAACGTCCGCGACCTCCTGGACGCCCGGCATGCCGACGTACGTGAAACGGCGCTCACGCTCCCGTTGGCGAGCGAGCGTTACCGCGACGAAGTGAGTCTCTGGTCTGCCCTTGCCGAGTCTCCCTATGCCGATGTCCGGAGCGCG
>JAKPXO010000097.1 GCA_029567505.1 Acidobacteriota bacterium | reverse complement strand
GCCGACGCCGACCCGGAAACCCGCGGGACGTCCGGGAACGTATCTCGAGGGGCTCGCCTATGATGGCGGGCTGTGCGGCGCTTGCCGCGCCATCCCCACGCACGGAGGCCCCATGCGTCTCGCCGTCGCGCTCCTCGCGCTCGCCCTTCCCGCAGCCGCCGCGCCCCCCGCGGCTCCCCCGCCGACGGAGACCCGCCCGGTCACCGACGTCCTCCACGGCGAATCGATCGTCGACCCGTACCGCTGGCTCGAGGGCGACGCGAAGGGGGCCCTCACCCCCGAGGTGAACGCCTGGACCGACGCCCAGCTCGCCTACACGCGGCAGGTCCTCGACAACCTGCCGGGCCGGAAGGCGGTCGAGGACCGCCTCCGCGAGCTGATGGAGGTGGGCGCGGTCACCGCTCCCCGGATGCGCGGCAACCGCTACTTCTACGGCAAGCGCGAAGGGAACGAGAACCAGGCCCGCGTCTTCATGCGCGAGGGCCTCTCCGGCGCGCCGAAGCTCCTCCTCGACCCGAACACCCTCGACGCGAAGGGGCTCGTCACGGTCTCCTGGACCTCGCCCGATCCCGCCGGGAAGCTCCTCGCGTTCGGCATGTACCGCGCGGGCGACGAGAACTCGACCCTCTACGTCCTCGACGTCGACTCCGGCCGCTGGCTCGCCGACGAGATCCCCGGCAAGGTCGGCGGCGTCGACTGGCTCCCCGACTCCACCGGCTTCTTCTACCGGAACCTCGAGAACGTGAAGGACCCCTACTCGGGCCAGGTGATGTTCCACCGGCTCGGGACCCACCCGCGTCAGGACGTCCGCCTCTTCCGGCAGTACACGAAGGAAGAGAACGCGAAGCTCGCGACGACGTACGGGCCGGGCTTCTCGATCAGCGAGGACGGCCGCTGGGGTTTCCTCGGGTACGCGACCGGCACGAGCACGAACGACCTCTGGGCCGTCGACCTCGACCGCTGGAAGCGCACCGGCGAGTTCGTGAGGACCGACGTCCTCGTCGGCTCCGAGAGCACCTCCCGCGGGACCAGCCTCGGCGACACCCTCTTCCTCCACACGACCGACGGCGCCAAGAACGGCCGCGTCGTCGCCGTCGACCTGAACGCCCCCGCCCGCGCCGGCTGGAAGACGCTCGTTCCCGAGCGGAAGGACGTCTCGATCCGCGGAGTCTCCCTCGCCCGCGGGATCCTCGTCGTCAACCTCCTCAAGGACGCCGCGACCCGGATCGAGCTCTACGCCCTCGACGGGAAGCCCCTCGGCGAGCTCCCGCTCCCCGGCATCGGCACGGCGTACCTCTCGACCTCCCAGGACCGGACCGAGGCGTTCCTCACCTTCACCTCCTTCAACGAGCCGTCCGGCGTCTACCGCGTCGACCTCGCGACGAAGAAGCTCGAGCTCTGGGAGCGCCCGAAGGTCCCCGTCGACCCGTCGCTCGTCGAGGTGAAGCAGGTCTTCTACCCGTCCAAGGACGGCACGAAGGTCCCGATGTTCGTCATCCACAAGAAGGGGCTGAAGCTCGACGGCTCGAACCCGACGCTCCTCTACGCCTACGGCGGCTTCAACGTCAGCCAGACGCCCAGCTTCAGCGCGACGCTCTTCCCCTGGTTCGAGGCGGGCGGCGTCTACGCGCTCGCGGGCCTGCGCGGCGGCGGCGAGTACGGCGACGCCTGGCACGAGGCCGGGATGCTCGAGAGGAAGCAGAACGTCTACGACGACTTCATCGCCGCGGCCGAGTGGCTGATCGCGCAGAAGTACACGAAGCCCGCGAAGCTCGCCGTCTCCGGCGGCTCGAACGGCGGCCTCCTGACCGGCGCCGTCCTCACGCAGCGTCCCGAGCTCTTCGGCGCCGTCATCAGCGCCGTCCCGCTCCTCGACATGCTCCGCTACCAGTCGTTCCTGATGGCCCGCTACTGGATCCCCGAGTACGGCACCGCCGAGAACCCCGAGCAGTTCAAGTTCCTCAAGGCCTACTCGCCGTACCACAACGTGAAGAAGGGGACGAAGTACCCCGCCGTCCTCCTCACCGCCGGAGAGAACGACTCCCGCGTCCATCCGCTCCACGCCCGGAAGATGGCCGCCCTCCTCCAGGCCTCGACGGCCTCCGACCCGGCCACGAAGCCGGTCCTCCTCTGGGTCGACCGCGAAGCCGGCCACGGCCAGGGCAAGCCCCTCGCCCTCCGCGTCCGCGACGTCGCCGACCAGCGGATGTTCCTGATGTGGCAGCTCGGCATGCTGAAGTAGCCCGAGCAGAAGGGGCCTAGTCTACACTTTACACTCTGCGCGTCGCCGGGCCGCCCGAGAGGGCGGCCCGGTCGTCTTCTGACGGAGGCCCGCCGCCGGATCGCGCCAGATGGACGGGGACCGAGGATTGGTGCCAGGCGTGAATTCGTGTATTGTTCGAAACAATACACGAATTCACGCCTGGCACCCAACATGGGGCACCCAACATGGGCAGCCGCCGCGCGTCCCGTGCCGCGGCCCGGCCGCCCGCGGATCAGCGCCCGCGGACCTGGACCGAGACCGCCGCCACCTGGTCGATCCGCACGACCGCGTCGAAGAACTCGCGCCCCGAGAGGTCGGAGAGGTGCGCGAGCTCCTTGCCGACCTTCTGGAGCTTCCCGACGAGCTCCTCGCCGGAACCGCCAAGGCGGAGCCGGACGGTCTTTCCCTCGAGACGCTTGAGGACGGACGCCATCGAGTCCTGCTCTTCGAGAACCATCTTCCTCTCCTCCCCCGCGGGCAGCTGCTGGGCCGACGCCACGGCAGCGAAGGCCGACGCGGCGACGACGAGGACGAACGCAATCCGGACCTGCGAACGGACGAACATCGCTTCCTCCCCGGGCTCTTCCGTGAATCGGGTGCCGGGACTGTAGCCCCGACGCGGCTCGCGACGTGTGACCCGCGTCATCTCGACAGAGGGGCCTCTCTCCGCGCGTCGGGACGTCCCCGCGCTCGGCCTCCCGCGCGGACGTCCTCTTCCCGAGGCGAAGATGCCGACGCGCCTTCGGCGAGAATCGGACATGGAGACCGTCTACACGCTCGTCCCTCCGCCGGGGAAGTCGTCCGCGGCGCTCTGGATCCCGTTCGTCCTCGTCCTTTCCCTGTCGATCGTCGGCGTCCTCGTCGTCGGCAAGTCCCTCACGGGCGCGCGCACCTCGAGGTTCACGCTCTCCCCCGCCGGCCTCGTCATCCGGGGAGACCTCTGGGGCCGGACGATCCTGGCGGCCAAGCTGCGGGGCGCGGAAGCGCGAGTCGTCGACCTGGGAACCGAGACGGCCCTCACGCCGCGACGGCGCACCGCGGGAACCGGCCTTCCCGGCTACCGGAGCGGCTGGTGGAGGCTCGCGAACGGCGAGAAGGCCCTCATCGACGTCACGACGACGGACCGCGTCGTCCACGTCCCGACGACCCAGGGCTACGCGCTCCTCCTCTCGGTCACCGAGCCGGAGCGCTTCGCCGCCCAGCTCCGGGAGGTGGCGCCCGCGGGCTAGGAGGTCCCGGCGGCGAGACCGGGGCGGGACCGGCCGCCCGGCCCCACCGTCCGCGACCCGCCGCTCAGGTCCACGTGATCGTGTGGAAGACCGGGGCCGGCGAGAGGATCGTTCCGATCCGCCCTCCGGGCTTCACCAGGCCGGCCGGAACGACCGAGCCGTCCCCCGCCGCCCGCACCTTCTGGACCGCCGGCAGGAGGAGACCGATCAGGATCGCGATGATCCCCTGCCGGTTCGCGACGACGCTCCACCCGCTCTGGACCGCCGGCAGGAAGACGACGACGTCGACGCCCTGCGGATACGCCCGGCGAATCTCCGCGGTGATTCCCTCGAGGGAGCGGTTCGGGTGCTCGGGCTGAAAGGGCCCGGACGGGACGGATGCGAAGAGCGACGCCGTGACGACCATGTTCCGCCTCCTGTTTCGCGGGGGAATATGGTTCCCGCGCGGG
The DNA here is from genome assembly GCA_029567505.1 of Acidobacteriota bacterium. Taxonomy (GTDB): domain Bacteria; phylum Acidobacteriota; class Thermoanaerobaculia; order UBA5066; family UBA5066; genus UBA5066. Next base: position 15,170 of record JAKPXO010000097.1, on the reverse strand, counting down.
CGAATCTCCATCCCGATTGACCGCCAGACCGCCCCGCTCGACACGACGATGACCTCCGTCACCGGGAGGAGGCGGGCCGGAGAAGTCCGTCGCCCCGGCGCGCACGGTCAGGGGCGGATGGCCTCCACGAGCGCGTCCATTCGCTCGCCGTCCCGGAGGAGGCGCGGCTCCACGAAACCCGCCTCCTCGAGCCAGGTCGAAAGCTCCTCGATGGTGTACGTCCCCCCTTCCTTCGTCCCGACGAGCATGTTCACGGCGAAGAGCGCTCCGGCGCGAGGGGTCGTCCGGTCGGGCGACATGACGTGGTCGCGGAGGACGATCCGCCCGCCGGGGACGAGCGCGTCATGGACCTTCCGGAAGAGCGCGACGTTCCCGTCAGGCCCGAGCATGTGGACGATCGCCGAGACGAACGCGAGGTCGTGCCCGCCGGGGAGCGCGTCGGTGCGGAGGTCGCCCGAGACGAGGTCGACACGCTCGAGAAGACCGGCCCGCGTCGCGTTCTCCCGCGCGATCTCCACGACCTCGGGAAGGTCGAACAGCGTCGCACGGAGCTCCGGGACGGCCCGCAGAAACGCGAGGGTGTACGTCCCCGGCCCGCCGCCGACGTCGAGGAGCCGCCGCGCCCCTCCGGGCGCGACGGACGCGACGATCGCATCGGCCTGCGGCGAGGCGACCGCGTGCATGGCGCCGATGAAGGAGCGGGTCCAGCCGTCCCCGGCGGCGGGGCGCTCGCCCGCGACCCTTTCCGTCAGGCGGGACCATCGGTCCCAGAGGTTGACGGAGTGGAGCGCGAGCGGCAGGAGGCTCCGCTCCCCCGAGGAGGAGAGGAGCGGAACGAGCGTCTCCGGCGTCCGCCAGCCGTCGGCCGACTTCTCGAGGAGCCCCATCGCCGCCAGCGCATCGAGAAGGATGGCGAGGGCGCGGCGATCCGCGCCGAGCGCCGCGGCCGCCTCCTCGAGCGACCGGGGACGTTCCACGAGGAGCGTGAAGAGGTCGAGCTCGGCGGCCGTCAGGAAGACGCGCGCTTCCATGAAGCCGCGCGCGAGGGCCGAAAGCGACTCGGGCGTCTGCGACGTCGTCATGGGCCGGAGTGTAGGCCGCCCCGGTGTGACGAAACGCCTCGCCACCCGCGAGGAGAACGAGCGGGCCCCGCCCGACGTATCACGCCTATCATCGCCGTCGGCCGCGCCTCGACGCGGCCTGAAAGGGACCGCATGCGCCTTCGCGTCGCCGCGCCGCTCGCCCTCTTCGCCCTCCTCGCCACCTCCCTTCCTCCCCATCCCGCCTCCGCCGCCACCCCGACGAAGATGCTCACGCAGCCCGCCCTCTCGGCCGAGCGCGTCGCCTTCGTCTACGGGAACGACCTCTGGACGGCCCGCCTCGACGGCAGCGGCGTGGCGCGGGTCACGTCGGGTCCGGGCGTGAAGGCGAGCCCTGCCTTCAGCCCCGACGGCGCGCTCCTGGCGTTCACGGCCGAGCTGGACGGGAACCTCGACGTCTTCGTCGTCCCCGCGACGGGCGGCGTGCCGAAGCGCCTCACGTTCCATCCCGCGCGCGACGTCGTCCAGGGCTTCACGCCCGACGGCAAGTCCATCCTCTTCGCCTCCCCGCGCGAGGCGACGAACAACCGCCACGACCAGCTCTACACGGTGCCGGTCGCAGGGGGCGTCGAGACGAAGCTCCCGGTCCCCTACGCCTCCCGCGCCGTCTTCTCGCCCGACGGGAAGACCATCGCCTACACGCCGAACCGCCCCGCACACCTCCAGTGGAAGCGCTACCGCGGCGGCACCGTCTCGCGGATCTGGCTCTACGACGTCGCCACGCACGCGATCGTGAAGGTGCCTCAGCCCGAGGGGCGCTGCAACGACCTGAACCCGACCTGGGTCGGCGACGGGCTCTACTTCACGTCCGACCGCGACGGGGAGTTCAACGTCTACACCTTCGACGCGAAGACGAAGTCGCTCGCGAAGGTCACCGCGCACGAGGACTTCCCGGTCCTCGCCGCCGGCGCCGCCGCCGGCAAGATCGTCTACGAGCAGGCGGGCCTCCTCCACCTCCTCGACCCGGCGACGAAGAAGGCCGCGCCGCTTCCGATCACCGTGAACGCCGACCTCCTCGAGACCCGGCCGCGCTGGGCGAAGGGGGCGGAGTGGGTCCGCGACGCCTCGCTCTCGCCGTCCGGCGCGCGCGTCGCGCTCGAGTTCCGGGGCGAGATCGTCACCGTCCCCGCCGAGAAGGGGGACCCGAGATACCTGACCTCCACGACCGGCGCGCACGAGCGCGGGCCGGCCTGGTCGCCCGACGGCAGGTCGATCGCGTACGTCTCCGACGAAGGGGGCGAGTACCGCCTCGTCGTCGCCGCGCAGGATGGCAAGGGAACGCCGAAGAAGATCGCCGTCCCCGGCTCCGGCTTCTACGACCGCCTCGCCTGGTCCCCCGACTCGAAGAAGATCGCGCTCACCGACAACTCCTGGACCCTCTGGTGGGTCGACGTCGCCTCCGGGAAGGCGACGAAGGTCGTCTCCGAGCGGCTCTACGCCCCCCAGAAGACGCTGAAGGCGAGCTGGTCGCCCGACTCGCGCTGGCTCGCTTACACGCTCGCGGGCGCGACCTACATCCGCACCCTCCACGTCCACGACACCGTCGACGGGAAGTCGTTCCCGCTCACCGACGGCCTCTCCGACGTCTCCGACCCGGTCTTCGACAAGGGCGGGAAGCTGATCTGGTTCCTCGCCTCGACGGACGCCGGCCCGGTGCGGAACTGGTTCTCGCTCGTCAACCAGGACGCCGACGTCACCCGCGCGATCTACGTCGCGACGCTGAAGGCCGGCACGCCGTCGCCCCTCGCGAAGGAGAGCGACGAGGAGGCGGGCGAGGGAGCGAAGAAGGACGACGCGAAGAAGGAGGAGAAGGCGCCCGAGCCGGTCGTCATCGACCGCGACGGCTTCGACCTCCGGATCGTCGACGTCCCGGTAAAGGCCGCCGACATCACCGCCCTCTCCTCGCCGAACGCCGGCGAGGTCTGGTTCCTCCGCGAGGCCGACGGGAAGACGGCGCTCCAGAAGTGGGACACGAAGAGCCGGAAGGCCGAGACGATCGCCGCCGAGGTCGACGATTACGAGGTCTCCTTCGACGGCAAGAAGCTCCTGACCCGCGTGAAGGACTCCTTCGAGGTCGGCCCCGCCGGAAAGAAGGGCGAAGGAAAGCCCGGCGACGGCGGGAAGCTGAAGCTCGACGCCGTCCAGGTGCGCGTCGACCCGCGCGCCGAGTGGCCGCAGATCCTCGAGGAGGTCTGGCGGATCAACCGCGACTACTTCTACGACCCCGGCATGCACGGGCGCGACTGGAAGGCGATCAAGGCGAAGTACGAGCCGTTCCTCCCGCACCTCTCCTCGCGCGCCGACCTGACGCGCCTCATCCAGTGGATGTGCAGCGAGCTCGCCGTCGGCCATCACCGGACGTTCGGCGGCGACCGGCTCGACGAGGCGACGCCCGTTCCCGGCGGCCTCCTCGGGGCCGACTACGAGGTCGCGAACGGGAGGTACCGCTTCCGGAAGGTCTTCGGCGGCCTGAACTGGAACCCCGAGCTGCGCGCCCCGCTCAGCGAGCCGGGCGTCGAGGTGAAGGCGGGCGAGTACCTCCTCGCGGTGAACGGGAAGGAGCTCGCGCCGCCGGAGAACCTCTTCTCCCGCTTCGAGGCGACCGCCGGGAAGCTCGTCGAGATCACCGTCGGGCCGAACGCCGACGCCAAGGGCTCGCGCACCGTGAACGTCGTCCCGGTCGCGAACGAGGCGGCGCTCCGCAACCGGGACTGGGTGGAGGGGAACCTCGCGAAGGTCGAGAAGGCGACGGGCGGTCGCGTGGCCTACGTCTACGTCCCGAACACGGCCGGCCTCGGGCACACCTACTTCAAGCGCTACTTCTACCCGCAGGCGTGGAAGGACGCGATCATCGTCGACGAGCGGTTCAACGGCGGCGGCAGCGTCGCCGACTACTACATCGAGGCGCTCCGGCGCGAGCCGATCGCCTGGTGGACGTTCCGCTACGGCGAGGACATGAAGACCCCGAGCGCCTCCATCCAGGGGCCGAAGGTCATGCTCATCGACGAGACCGCCGGCTCGGGCGGCGACCTCCTGCCGTGGATGTTCCGGAAGTTCAAGGTCGGGCCGCTCGTCGGCCAGCGGACCTGGGGCGGCCTCGTCGGCATCCTCGGCTTCCCGGTCCTGATGGACGGCGCCTTCATCACGGCCCCGAACCTCGCGTTCTGGGCTCCCGAGGAAGGTTTCGGCGTCGAGAACGTCGGCGTCCCGCCCGACGTCGAGGTCGAGCAGACGCCGGCCGACGTCATCGCCGGCAGGGACCCGCAGCTCGAGAAGGCGATCGAGATCGTGATGGAGCAGCTGAAGAAGAGCCCGCCAGCGGCGCCGAAGCGGCCGCCGTTCCCGATCCGGTAGAAGAACCCGCGGCACGGCGCGTGCGTACCTCGACTCGCATGCGCCGTGCCGTCCTCTCCGCCGGATTCGCTCTCGCCCTCCTCGCGCCCCTCGCGCTCGCCTCCCGTCCCGCCCGGGCCGACGCCCTCGCCGACCTGCGGGGCGCCCTCGATCGAGCCCCGGCCGGAGAAACCGTCCGGGTCCGGGTCGCGATCGCCCGGACCGAAGTCGAGAAGGAGAAGCCGAAGGGAGAGCGAAAGGGGGAGGCCGTCGTCGAGCACGGGCCGTCGGGTCTCTCGATCCACCTCGACCCGGCCTTCCTCCCGAAGCCGGGGTCGAAGGCGGAGCGGAAGGCGCGCGAAGAGAAGACCGTGCGGCTCGAGCCGGGGGAGGCGCTGAAGCTCGTCGACCCGGTCACGGAGCTCCGGCAGCTGCTGGACGGGGCGACCGTCGTCTCCGACCGCCCGGAGGCGTTCGAGGGGAAGTCCGCGCGGACGATCGTCTTCCGCGTCGTCCCCGACCTCGACGACGAGGCCCGGAAAGCCGTCAAGCGCTACGAAGACGTCGTCACGCTTCGGCTCGACGCCGACGGTCTCCCGTTCTCGCTGGAGCGGACGCTCGACGTCAAGGCGAAGAAGCTGCTCATCTCGTTCACCGTCTCGATGCGCGAGAGCCGGCGCTTCACCCGTGTGGCCGGGCGGCTCGTCACGGCGTCGGCGCGCGAGGAGAGCCACAGCGCCGGCCTCGGCCAGGAGAGCGCCTCGACGACGCGCTGGACCGTGACGCCCCTGTAGGGGCGGTGGGAGGGGCCGATCCGGCGGGCCCTTCGGTATCCTCGGCCGCCGGAAACCCGACGGACGGCGCGCGCGCAGCGATGCCGGCCGGGCTCCAGGAGGGACACGTGCTCGAACCGACGATCGACCCCGCGAAGCTCGACGAGTGGGCCCGCCTCCTCGTCACCCACTCCATCGGCGGCGTGACGCCGGACGACCGCGTGATGATCAAAGGCGAGAGGATCGCCTGGCCGCTCATGGAGCGGATCGAGCGCGAGGTGATCGCCGCCGGCGGCCTCCCCGACGTCTGCCTCGTCGCGCCGAACAACGAGCGGGGGAAGGTCTGGTCCGCCGCGATGGGGCGCGGGGCGTCGGAGGAGCAGCTCGCCCGCGTCCCCGAGTGGCACCGCGAGCGCTACGCCTCGATGACGAAGTACATCGAGGTCCTCGGCGCCGAGTCGCCTTCGAGCTACGCCGGCCTCGCCCGCGAGGCCGGCGCTGCGCTCGCGAAGGCCGACCGCCCGTTCGCCGACCTCCGCCTGTCGAAGCGCTGGGTCATCACCCTCTACCCGACCCCGGCGTATGCCGAGATCGAGGGGCTCCCGCTCGAGGAGTACGTCCGCTTCGTCGTCGACGCTTCGACGGTCGATCCCCGCCCGCTCCTCGAGGCGGAGAAGCGGCTCGAGCCGCTCTTCGCCGACGGGAAACGGATGGAGGTCGTCACGTTCCACCCGATCGAGAAGCGCGAGCTGACCCTCGCGATGAGCCTCGCCGAGTCGATCCCGGTCCTCTCCCACGGCCTCCGGAACGTCCCCGACGGCGAGGTCTTCACGAGCCCCGACGCCTCCTCCGTCGAGGGGGAGCTCTTCCTCGACCTCCCCGTCCTGAACGGCGGCGTCGACGTCTCGGGGATGCACCTCGTCTTCGAGAAGGGGCGGATCGTCCGCTTCTCGGCGCTCGAGGGGGAGACCCAGCTCGCAGCGATCGTCGGGACCGACGACGGCGCCCGCCGCCTCGGCGAGGTCGCCCTCGGCATGAACCCCGGCCTGACGCGTGCGCTGAAGCACCCGCTCTTCGTCGAGAAGGTGGGCGGGACGCTCCACGTGGCGATCGGCGCGAGCTACGAGACCTGCTTCGAGCGCGACCCGAAGGCGCCCGGCGCCCGCGAGCGGCTCGAGGAGCTCGCCGCGCGCGGCGTCCTGAACCGCTCGGCACAGCACGTCGACGTCGTCTGCGACTTCCGTCCCGGCGGCTGCGGGCGGCGCGTCTCGATCGACGGGCGGCCGATCGTCGTCGAGAACGGGATCTGGGTCCCGGGCTGACCGCCTCCTGGAGGCCGAAACGGATCGGGTCCGCTGAGGACCGAGGAGCACCGAGAGATGACGCCAGACGACGGACGCCACGACCTCGTCACCGGGAACCGCGAGATGGACGAGGAGCACGCCCTCCAGCTCCAGCTGCTGCGGGAGCTCGTGCAGAACCTCGAGTCCGGCGACGGCCCGGCAGCCCTCGAGGTCTTCCGGCGCCTCGACGGCTTCACGAACGCGCACTTCCTGGCCGAGGAGCGCGTCATGCGCCTCCACGCCTACCCCGATTCCGAGGCCCACCGGGCCGAGCACGGGAGCTTCGTGGAGGAGCTGACGACCCTGCGCGCGCGCCTCTCTGCCGGCGACGTCGACGCGGTGCACGACGATGCCGACGCCTTCGCCCGGCGCCTCCTGGCGCACATCGCCCGGGCCGACCACGCCCTCGCCGAGTTCCTGCGACCGCGACGCGGCGCCGTCGCGTGAGGCCGGGCCGGGTCAGCGTGCCCGGCCAAGAACGCGGACGGCGGTCGGGAGCACGGCCCCGAGGAGGTAGCCCGGGAACCGCTCCCGGATTCGCTCGACGGCCTGGTCGGACGAAAGCCCCCCGACCGTCACGCGGCAGACCTCCTCCGCCGCCGCCTCGAACCAGGCGAGCTGCGCCTCGACGATCTCCCGCCCGCCCGGCGCGCCGTGACCCGGCACGAACGTCGTCCCGGCCGGCTCGAGGAGGAGCTCCCCGAGCCCCCGCTTCCAGCCGTCGAGGTCGGCGTGCTCGAGGTTCGGGTGGTAGCCGTGGAAGACGAGGTCTCCCGTCACGACGACGCCGAGGCCGGGGAGGTCGATCCGCAGGTCGCCCGGCGTGTGCGCCGGGCCGGCGGGGCGAACGGTCGCCCGGACGCCTCCGACGGAGAGATCGGTCGGCTCCGTCACGAGGCGCGTCGGGGCGGCCGGGACGGCGTCGAAGAAGAGCGCGCGCGTCGACGGGGAGGTCCTTCGCTCCGCGAGGAGCGCCAGCTGCTCGGCGGCCATCCGCGCCGCCGAGGCCGCGTGGGCGATCACCTCCGCGCCCGCCTCCGCGAAGACGGACGCGCCGACGGAGTGGTCCGTGTGGTGGTGGGTCGTCACGACCCACCGCACCGGCCCCGCCCCGCGCGCCGCGAGGAGACGCGCGAGCTCCCGCGCGTAGACGGGAGCTACGAGCGGGTCGACGAGGAGCGTCGCGCCATCGCCGAGGATCGCCACGGCGTTCGCACCCCAGCCGGAGGCGAGGTCCTCGCCCCCGGTCGAGAAGACGACGACCCGCTCGTTCACGACCGTCTCCCGGAGCGGAGAGAGGAGCGGGCGCGGCAGGGCCGCCACGACCGCGTCGCCGAGCCAGGCGCGCGCGTCATCGCCCGTCAGGCGCCGCAGCTCCTCCTCGTCCTCGCTCCCGCTCGCGAGGTACTCGTACCGGCTCTCGTACGAGTAGAGCGTGCCGCAGAGCGGGCAGAGCCGCGGCGAACGCGGCTCGTCCTCCCGCCCCCCGACCCGCACTTCCACGAGGCGACGGTACGCAGCCGGAAGCAGGCGGTCGTTCTCCTCCCACCCGAACTTCATGAGCGACGTCTCGACCGGCTTCAGCTCTCGGCAGATCTCGCAGGAGACGGGGCCGGAGTCCATCACCCGAATCGTACGACGCGGCGCGGGCCGGCCTCGTGCGCCGAGCGTCGGCGACGGTACGATCCGCCGCACAAGGAGCCGCCATGACCCTCTCCTCCGCGCTCGCGCGGGCGGGGCGGGGCGTCCTCGCGGGCGCCCTCCTCCTCGCCTCTCCCCTCGCCGGGCAGGGCCCGGACGACGACTACGACCTCGTCCTCGAGTGCCGCGGCGCGCTCTGGAAGGCCACCTTCGACGACGCCACGGCCGCCGGCCTCGACCCGGGCGCCGCCCCCGTCTCCTTCGACGGCTCGGGGGCGCGACGGACGCGGGGCGACGGCGTCGTGACGTTCCGCGGATCGGAGGAGTACCAGCCGTCTCACCGGACCCGGGCCATCCCGGTCCGGTACGAGTGCGTCGTCGACACGGCGACGCGAAAAGTCCTCTCGATCACCTACGAGGCCGTCGACGCCTCGGGCGCTCCAATCGCGAAGCGTCCCGTCGACCTCGTCCGCGACGCCCTCCTCCTCGGCGCCTGCCGCGAGTCGCTCGAGGACGAGGTGCGCGACGACGCCCGCGCCGGCGGCGCGAGCACCGACGGAAACGACCTCGAGCCCGACCCCGCCTCGGTCGCGCGGACGGAGAAGGGAAAGCTCGTCGAGCTGACCGGCCGGGGCCGTGCCCGGCTCAGCAAGGACTACGAGTGGGAGGCGGTCACCTTCGGCTGCCGCTGGGACCCCCGCAAGGAGGAGGTGACGAAGGCCTGGTACGCACCGGTCGGCGCGCGAAAGCTCGGGCTCCTGACGCCCGAGAAGCGGGAGGCTCTCGACGCCTGCCGGCGCGCGATTCGCGACGCCGTGTGGGACGACTCGGCCGCCCGCGGCTACCGGTGGCCCCGCGACCAGGTCGTCGTCGAGCTCTCCCGCCGCGGCGACTTCGCCGCCTCGGGCGATCGCGTCGAGGTGAAGGGCGAGGGGTGGTTCAAGTCCGACGCGCGCCACTCGCAGTCGACGCCGATCGCCTTCCGCTGCGCCTTCGACGCGAACCTCCAGGCCGTCGTCGACGCCTCCTTCGAGGCGCTCGACGCCTCCCGCACTCCCACGGGCGAGATCGCCTCGGGGAAGACCGGCACGCTCGTCTGCGAGTCGTTCGGGAAGGCGCAGAAGGTCTGCCCGGCCTCGATCCGCGGGAACGTCCGGGTGATCCGCCAGCTCAGCTCCGTCCCCTGCAAGGCCTACGAGAACTGGATCTACAGCCTCTCGGGGATCACGGTCTGGGGCGGCTGCCGCGCCGAGTTCGAGTTCGACGCCCGATGAGCGAAGGAGCGCCTCCGCCCGCGGCGGCGGCGCTCCTTCTCCCTTCCGTCCCTCGTCACCGCACCGTAGCGCGCGGCGCTTCCTTCGCGGGCCGCGACCCGCGCAGCGCCGCGAGCGCGGACTCCAGCCGCGCGAGCTCGCGCTCCATCGCCGCCTTCTCGGCTCCCGCCTCCGGAAGCTCGCCGCGCAGCTCCCCGACCTGCTCGGCGAGCGAGCGCTCGAGGTCGTCCGCGGCCCCCCGGAGCGCGTGGACGCGCGCCTCGGCCTCAAGCGCCCGCGCCTCGCGTTCGAGCTTCTCGGACTCCGCCTCGAGGAGCTGCTCCTGCCTGCCGAGCTCCGCCTCCGCGCGCGCAGCCTCGCGGGCCCGCGCCTCGGCATCCCTCTCCGCGCCCCCGGCTTCCGCCGCGCGCTCCGACTCCTCCTCGAGCTTCAGCTCACGGAGGTGAAGCTCGAGTCGCCGCCGCTCGACGTCCGCCTGGCGGGCGCGAAGCGCGCCGTGCTTCTCCGCACGCGCCGCCCCGGCCGCGTCTCCCTCGGCCCGGAGGCGCGCGACCTCGGCGGCCTGCTCCTGCCGGGCGGCCCGGGCCTCGAGCTCGAGGGCGCGCCGCTCGAGGTCCAGCCGGGAGAGGTCGAGCTGCCGCCTCTGCGCGTCGAGCGCACGCCGCTCCCTCTCGAGCTCCGGATCGAGCTCCTCCCCGGCGAGCACCGGATGGACGTCGGGCGCCGGCGCGGGATGCCCCGCGAGCCGCGGTGCCGCTAGCGGCGCGGCGTAGAGTGCCGCGTAGGGCGCGGGCGGAGCCGGGGCCGGAGCCGGAGCCGCGACCGGCGAGCGGGGGGCGACGGCGACGGGGCGCGCGGGCGCCGCGACGGGTGACGCGGGCGCCGGTGGGGGCGGAGGCGGAACCTCGTCGGGAAGGCCCGCCAGTGCCGCGGCCTCCGCCGCGGCCGGCGGCGCGACCGTCGGGAAGAACGCGAGCGCGCCGACGGCGAGACAGCCGAGGGCGAGGCGGATCGGGCGGGAGAGCCGGGGTCGCGGTGACGTCATCAGGATCTCCTTCAGCCGGGACTCGAGGTCCCGGATCGGTCCGGCGCCGGACGCGGTCTCCGGAAGGGCGACGGGCCCCTCCGCGAGGAACGTCAGGCTCTTCAGGATTCCGCTCGCGTAGGCGCGCGCCGAGGCCGGGAACGCGCGAAGGACCCACTCGTCGCAGCAGCGCTCCTCGGCGCGGCGAAGCTCGCGCCGGCTCCACCAGGCGACCGGGTACCACCAGAAGAGCGCCGTCGCGCCGATCTCCAGGAACCTCACCCAGTGGTCCCGCCGCCTCACGTGGGCGAGCTCGTGGGCCAGCAGCGCGTCGAGCTCGTCGCCGCCCAGCTCCGGGAGGAGGTCGCGCGGCAGGAGCAGCTTCGGACGCGGGGAGGCCGGCCAGAGCATCGGCGGGACCCGGGCCGGGAGGAGGCAGACCGCGGGAGCGCGGCGAACGCCGAGGGCGGCGCCGATCTCGGCGGCGCGCGTCACGAGCGCGGGCGGAGCCGGCTCCGCCGCCTCCGCGAGGCGCCGAAACCGGAGGAAGCGCCGCGCGGCGAGCGCGGCGACGGCGAGCGCGCCGAGCCCGACGATTGCCGTCAGGGCGAGACGCCAGGGCAACGGCGCCGCGACGGCGCGGGCGTCGGCCGGGGGCGCGCCCGGGAGCGCTCCTCGCGCGCTTCGAGGCCCGGCGGATCCGGGAGCGGCGTCGGTGCGCGCCGCCTCGACGATCCGTGCCCGCGGCGCGGCGAGAGGCTCCGGGGCGGCGGGGCCCCGGACGTCGGAGGAGACGGGGACCGTCTCCTCCGCCCGCGGAACGGCATCGCCCGCCGGAAGGAGCGGCAGCTCCACGAGCGGCGGAGTCACGAGCTTCAGAAGGGCCAGGAGGAACAGCCCGTGTACGACCGCCTGCCGCTTCGTGAAACGCGAGACGACCCAGGCGGCGAGCGCGAGGAGGCCCGCGAGGACCGCGTTCGTCAGGAGGAGGCGGAGGGCCTCGTGCACGCCGTCACCTCCGCTCGCCGAGCGAGTCCACGAGGCGCCGCAGGTCGCGCAGCTCCCGTGCCGAGAGCCGCGCTCCGCTCACGAGGTGCGTGAGGAGCGGCGTGAACGAGCCGCCGCAGAGCGAGTCCGCCGTCTCGCGCAGCCGGAGCGCGACGAGGTCCTCCCGGCCGAGGCGCGCGGCGTAGACGTTCTGCCGCCCTTCCGAGCGATGCGAGACGTGCCCCTTGTCCTCCAGCCGCTCGAGCAGCTTCTGGACGGTGGCGTACTCGGAGGCGCCGCCGTTCGGATAGACCCGGTCCGCCAGGGCCCGGATCGTCGCCTCCGGGAGGTCCCAGAGCGCGCGCAGCACCTCGAGCTCCGCGTCCGTCACGTCCCGGGGGGTTCGCGCCATCGGATCCTCCTGTCGTCCCGCCTTCTCAGACGTTACGTCTGAGAATCTGAGACATCCCGTCTGAGAAGTCAAGGAGGACGACGAAGAAAGCGCGCGACGAACCTCACGGCGGGTTCGAAGGCCCCGGACTACCCGTGCGGAGTCGCCTCCGACCAGCCGGCGACGGCGAACGGGCAGCCCCCGGTCCGCCGGACGACGACGATCCGGCCCGTCCGCGGAAGCGTCAGCGGCGTCGACGGCACCGCGAAGAAGCGGCCGAGCGCGTCCGCGAACGGAGCTCCCGCGATCGAGACCGACCGCGCGTGCCGGGCGCGGGTCGGCAGGCCGCCGGCCGGGACGAGACGCGCCTCGATCTGCTCCGGCCTCGGGGCCCGGGCGAGGGAGAGCCCGTTGAGGAGGAGCCCGGCGAGCCCGTCGAGCAGCTCGCGGCCGACGTCCCGGGCCACACCGGAGAAATCCCGTCGCGGGTGGGCGAGGCGCTCGGCGTCGCGCCGGAGCGACGCGAGGAGCTCCGCGACCGCGCCGGCCGCGGCATTCGCGACGGGCTCGGGAAGCCCCGCCGGGAGCGGGACGCTCTCCGTTCGCCCGTCGACGTCGACGTCGACATCGCGCGCCCCGGTCTCGCGGAACCACGCGAAGACCTCGACCGACCCGTCCAGGACGCCCGGGGGAAAGGGCGGCAGCTCACGGGCGAGACGGAGCGCGAGAGCGACGAGCCCCCGGCGGAAGCGGACGAAGACGTCGACGTAGACGAGCACGTCCCGCGGGTCGGGACGCGCGCAGACGTGCGCGAGCGCCGCGAGGAGCGACGTCCCCTCGCCGGCCAGCGCCCGCTGGAGCGGCCCGGTGAGGACCCCGTTCATCGGATCGTCGAGCGCGAGGCGCGCCGCAACCCCGAGAACCTCGAGGAGCCCGCCGAGGTCCCGCACGCCGTCTCCCGCCGCGCGGAGCTCGTCGGCGACGGCCCGCACGTCCCCCGGCGAGAGCCTCCCGAGGAGTACGTTTCCCGCGAGCGCGAGCCGGACGGCCGGAATGAGCCCGGCCCCCGCGAAGTCGACGGTCTCGCGGTCCGGCGCGAGCGGCCGCCCCTCGGCGTCGAAGAGCCTCCGCTCGAAGACGAGCGTCTCCTCGAGTCCTCCCGCGCCGGCGAGGCGCCACGGATGAGACCCGCGAGACCGCGTCGCCGGGACCGCCTCGCTCATCCCCCGCCCCGGGGAGACCGGGACGGAGCCCCGGGTCCGTTCCGTCCGCGATCGAGGAAGGCGTCCGGCTGCGGATTCACGTGCTCCTCCTCCCGGCCGCGACGGCCACCGGCGATCCGGCTCTTCGACGATCCGTTTCCCAAACGCCCTACCGGAAGTACCCGTTCACGTCCAGGATCAGGTGCGCCGCCGCAGCCGCGCCGTTGCGGACCTGGATCGTCCGCGTGCCGTCGCGGGCGAGCTCGATCACGGCGTTGTTCGCGCGCGTGCGCCCCGCGGCGAAGCTCACGTTCGACGTCCCGGGAAGATCGCCGTCTCCGGCCCAGAGGACGAAGCTCCCCGCGGCCCCGGCGGCGACGACCGTCACGTTCGCCGAGATCGACCGCGCGTCCGGCGGGATTCCGCAGCTCCCGTTGAGCGGGAGGAGGCGACGCGCCCCCGCACCGATCGCGGGCCCGCCGAGCGGACCGGCCGCCTCCCGCGTGTCGAGGAGGCGGCACGGGGTGAGGGCGTAGAACCGCGAGGCGGGAGGCGGCCCCGCGGGGCCCGGCGCCGCGCCGGTCCGCCGGAGCCCGCCGCGCCCGGTCCCCCAGAGGACGCGCGCGTTCGAGGTCCCCGGGAGGTCGTAGGCGACCGCGCCCGAGGAGACCGTCCCGACGACGACCTCGAGCTCGCCGTCGCCGTCGACGTCCCCGAGCGACGGCGCGCCGAGCGCTCCGTTCCAGGTGGCGCTGCCGTGCGGGGCGGGGAGGCTGACGGCGTGGAGGGAGACGCCGAGGTGGCTCAGGACGTGAAGCTGGCCGGTGCCGCCCACGGACTTCTGCGGCCAGGAGGTGAAGATCACCTCGGCCGTCCCGTCGCCGTCGAGGTCCGCGATGGCCGGCTCGCTCGCGAAGCGGATGCCGGACCCCGGGACGTCGTAGGGCCAGCTCCCCTGCTCCGTCTTGTCGAGGGACCAGGCATGCAGGCGACCGTCGTACGACGGGTAGAGGATCTCCTTCTTCCCGTCGCCGTCGAGGTCGGCGAGCGCCGGGTTCGGCACGACCGTCTCGATGACGTCGTAGTCCTCGGAGAGCGGCCCGCTTCCGGCGGCCGGCGTCGGAAGCACCGTCCAGTCCCATCCCGCGCCAGTCGCCCGCGTCCGGTCCAGCCGGAAGAGGAAGGGCATGTGGTAGAGGCTCGTGTACGGGTCCGTCGCGCAGTTGTAGACGTTCCCGACGATCACGACCTCGCGGACGCCGTCCCCGTCGAGGTCCCCGACGACGGGGGCCGAATCGGCCCAGTTCGGGCGATGCTCGACGCCGCAGTTCGCGTAGCCACGGAGGTCGACCGCGTGGTCGACGTGGACGCCGACCTGGCTCCAGACCTTCCCCGCGCCGTAGATCGGGCTGGCGGGGAGCTGGTTCCCTCCGCCGTCGAGCGCGGTGACGTAGTGCGTGTCGGTCGGGCCGATCAGCTCCTTGTCGCCGTCCCCGTCGAGGTCCGCCACCGCGACGTTCTCGTTGTACATCCCCCAGCCGTAGCCGGGCTCGCCGTCGCGCCGCGCGGGCCATCCGCTCCGGACGTTTCCGGCGGCGTCGTAGACGTTGAGCTGGCGGGTCGAGCCCCCGCTCGCGCGCCCGACGACGACCTCGAGGACCCCGTCGGTGTCGAGGTCCTCCACGGCGAGCGTCCTCACCTCGCCGCCGCCGAACGGGTTCCGCGTCCAGACGACGCCGCCCTGCGCGTTGTAGACGGTGACCTGGTCCGAGCCCCGGCCGACGACCACCTCGAGCGTCCCGTCGCCCGTGAGATCGGCCACGGCGACGCCGGGCCAGACCCGCGAGCCGTTCGTCGCGCGCCACTTCAGTGCGCCCGTCGCGCCGTCCAGGGCGACGACGTCGTACGAGCCCCACACGACCTCGGCCGCGCCGTCGCGGTCGAGGTCCGCAATCGCGGGCGAGGAGTACCAGCCGGTCTGGCACCACGACGAGAAGCAGCCGCCCCTCTGCCACTTCAGGACGGGGGCGGCGATCGCCGAAGGGGAGCTCTCCTGCGCGCCGGCTCGGGAAGCGACGAGCGCCGGGACCATGAGGAGCGCG
>JAKPXO010000095.1 GCA_029567505.1 Acidobacteriota bacterium | reverse complement strand
GTCCTCGGTTCCCGTCGACGCGATGCCTCCGTCGCAGACGGTCTCCTTCGCCGTCTCGGCGCGTCCGGACGCAACCCCCGGGCAGAAGGTCGTCGTCGTCCGGGCGGCCAGCCCATCCGGTGTCGCCGCAGTCGCCACGTTCACCGTGAACGTGGCGGCGCCCGGCTTCACGCCGGCTCTCTCGCCCGAAGCCCTGACGCTGGACGCGGGAGGCGGGACGGAGAAGGTCATCGTCTCTCTCGCGGCATCGGCCTGCCCCGCGACCGCGGAGACGATCGTCGTGACGCCCTCGGGGCTCCCGGCGGGCGTCACGGTGACGCCGAGGTCGGCCGTCCTGTTCGGACCCACCCATCCTCCGGTGGAGTTCACGTTCGTCGCGGCGTCCTCGGTGCCGGCCGGCACGGCCACGGCGACGTTCGCGTTCGAGCCGTCGAGCGGCGGGGCGAGGACCCTCCCGTTCCTGATCACCGTCCAGCGCCCGGGACGCCTCACGGTCGTCGCCGAGCGCCCGGTCATGGACGTCTGCCCGGGCGGCGGCGCGGCCCCGAACACGCTGACGGTCAGCGGCTCTGACGGCTACACGGGGACGCCGACCGTGACCTTCCCGGGGCTCCCCGCCGGACTCACGGCGACGCCCGCCACGATCGAGGTCCAGAGCGTCCCGCCGGCGCGCGTCGTCTCGTTCACTCTCTCCGCGGCCGCGGGCCTCGCCGTCGGCGACCTCACGGTGACCGTGAAGGTGGCCGACCCCAACGGAGTCGAGGCCACGACGACGGTCGTGGCCCGCGTCCTCCCGCCGGACTTCGTTCCGTCGGTCGCGCCCGCGAGTCTCGTCCTGAGCGCCGGCGGCGCCGCCGGGACCATGACGGCGTCCCTCACGCCGGGAAGCTGCCCGCCGTCGACCGACGTCACGATCACGCCGTCGGGTCTCCCGCCGGGCGTCGTCGTCACGCCGACCTCGGCGGTCCTGTCGCCGCCGGAGCTCGGACCGGCCCTGTTCACGTTCCTCGCCGGCGCCGGCGCCGAGCCCGGCGCGTCGACGATCACGTTCACGTACGCGTCTCCCGGGGCGTCTCCGAAGACCACGACGGCGACGATCTCCGTCTGCGGCGCGCCCGCGGCTCCGGACTCTCCGACGATCCGGCCTGCCGGCAACCCGCAGGGACCGGTGACGGCCACCGATTTCCTCGACCTCTCGTGGATGGCGCCGGACTCGGGCTTCCCGGCGACCCGCTACGACTGGCGGATCAACGGAGGGCCCTGGACCGCCGCCGCCGGGACGTCCGCGGGGGCGCCGCCGCGAGGAGCGGTCGACCCGGTCCAGCTTTTCGTCCGCGCGTTCGCCTGTGACCCCGAGAAGGGGCCCGGGCCGGAGGCGTCCAGCCCCGTCTACGCCCTCGCGGCTCCGCAGGCGAGCTTCGCCGTCCCGGCGTCGATCGTCGTCGGCCAGCCGGTCACGTTCACCGACACCTCCTCTCCGCAGGCGACGAGCTGGCTCTGGTTCCCGGGCGACGGGATGCCGGTGACGACGGTCCAGTCGCCGACGGTCACGTTCCCTTCGGCCGGGCCGAGGGTGATCGTCCTGGTCGCGACGAACGGCTCGGGGACCTCGACGAAGTCGACGACGGTGAACGTCCTGCCGGCTTCGGCCGTGCGGACGGCGGCGGGCTGGTTCGCCCGCAGGCTCGACCGCCAGCCGGACGGCCGGCTCGCGCTCGACGAGGTCGACGTCGCCCGGGGAACGACACTCCTCCTTCGCCGGCTCTCCGGAGCGGGGGATGCGGTCGCGTTCCTGAGGCTCGTGGATCCGACCGGAGCGACCGTCGTCGAGAGGCGGCTCGTCCTTGCCGCGGGAGAGGAGGCGCGTCACGAGCTGTCCGCCTTCGGCGAAGGGAGCTTCCGGATCGAGCTCGTCGGCCCCGAGGGCCTCGAGGCGACCGTGGTGACCACGGCCGTGCCGACTCCGGCTCCCGAGCTCCCCGCGCCGCCGAGGGAGCCCCGACGCATCGAGCCGAGGCGGTAGCGGATCGGGGAGGCTCGCCACGAGCCTCCCCGCGGCGGCTGCGCCGCCTCCCCTCGAGTTCGCGTACCGGAGACGAAAAGAGCCCGGGCCGTCCGGCCCGGGCTCTTCGCATGGGGAGTCGAAAGCCGCGCGCCGGCGCTGCCGGGCGCGGAAGAGATCAGAACGGCGGGAAGAAGACCTTCAGGACCTTCTCGGTCGTCAGCTCCTCGTAGCCCTGCATCGCCTTCGTCCTCTGCGCCTCGAGCCGGTCGAGGAGCGAAGGCTCGTGCGCTTCGTAGAGGACGCCCGTCGTGAGGGTCTCCGTCTCGCGCGTGTAGGCGAAGGCGGCGGCTCGGCTGTGACGGTCGTACCCCTCGGGAAGGCCTCGGAGCTTCGCCTTCATCACCTTGAACTGGTCGTCGCCGCGCCAGGTGACGCAGGGCGACATCACGTTCAGGAACGCGAAGCCGCGGTGGCTCATGCCGGCGACCATGAGGTCGACGAGACCTTTCAGGTCGCCCGAGAAGCCGCGGGCGACCCAGGTGGCGCCGAAGGAGATCGCGAGCTCGCACGGGTCGACGCTCGGCTCGGGGTTCCCGAAGAAGGTCGACTTCGTCTTGTCGCCCGAGGGCGTCGTGGGAGCCGCCTGTCCCTTCGTGAGCCCGTAGATCTCGTTGTCCATCAGGACGTAGAAGACGTCGAGGTTCCGGCGAGAGGCGTGAAGGAAGTGGTTGCCGCCGATCGCGAGGCCGTCTCCGTCGCCGCCGACCGCCACGACGTTCAGCTCGGGGCGGGCGACCTTGATGCCCGTCGCGATCGGGAGCGCGCGGCCGTGGACGCTGTTGAAGCCGTAGGCCTCGACGTAGCCGGGCAGCCGCGAGGAGCAGCCGATGCCGGAGACGACGACGGTGTTCCAGGGCTCGAGCTGCAGCTCGGCCATCGCGCGGTACATCGCGGAGACGACGCCGAAGTCGCCGCACCCGGCGCACCAGACGGGCTTGAGGTCGCTCTTGTAGTCGCCCGGCTGGAAGCGGGGCGGGTCGGGGGTCGTCACGACGCTGCTCACGCGGTCACCTCCTCGCGGACGCCGGATCCCGAAAGGACGCTCTCGATACGGCCCTTCACCTCGGACACGGAAAGGTTCATCCCGCCCGACCGGGTGAAGACGCGCGTCCCGGCGGGGAGGTCGACGAAGGTCCTCATGTAGTTGTAGAGCTGCCCGACGAAGTTCACCTCGAGGAAGACGAGCGTCTTCACGCTCGCCGCGTATTCGAGGAACGCCTTCTTCGGGAACGGCATGATGATCCTGGGGACGAACGCGGAGACGCTCACGCCGTTCGCCGCCAGCTCCTTCATCGCCTCCTCGACGGGGCCCTTCGAGGAGCCCCAGCAGACGATGCCGACGTCGGCCTTCTCCGGGCCGAGGTGGACGTGGAGCGGGTACTTCTCCTCGACGAAGTCGAGCTTGGCGAACCTCTTCCGGCTCATCTTCTCGTGCATGACGTGCGAGGAGGCGGGCCGGGCGGTCTCGTCGTGCTCGAGGCCGTTCGTCTGGTACATCCCGCCCTTCGTCCCGGGGACGCTCATCGGGGAGACGCCCGTCGGGGTCTGCGCGTAGCGCTTGTAGTCGGCGAGCTCCTCGGCCGTCGGGGTCCGGCGGTCGATGACCTCGTGGACGAGGTTCGCCTTCTCGACCGTCTGCCGGCTCTGGCCGATCGCCTGATCCGAGAGGACGATGACCGGGAGCTGAGTCTCCTCGGCGATGTTGAAGGCGTCGACCGTCGCGTGGAAGCAGTCCTCCACGTCGGTCGGCGCGAGGACGATGCGCGGCGCGTCGCCGTGCGATCCGAAGACGGCCATGTAGAGGTCCGACTGCTCCGACTTCGTCGGCAGGCCCGTCGAGGGGCCGCCGCGCTGCACGTCGAGGATGACGACCGGGATCTCGGCCATCGAGGCGAGGCCGAGCATCTCGGCCATGAGGGAGAGGCCGGGACCGGACGTCGAGGTCATCGACTTCACGCCGGCGAAGGAGCCCCCGATGATCGCGCCGAGCGCGGAGAGCTCGTCCTCGGTCTGGACGATCCGGCCGCCGGAGCGGGGGAGCCACTCGGAGAGAAGGTGGAGGACCTCGGAGGAGGGGGTGATCGGGTAGCCGGCGAAGAAGCGGCAGCCCGAGTGCAGCGCCGCCACGGCGCAGGCCTCGTTCCCCGTCATGACGAGCTTGGGCGCGGAGATCGCGTACTCGAGCTTCCGCGCGGAGACGTCGACCCCGATCGTCCCGGCGAACTCGCGCCCGGCGGCGAAGCCCTTGAGGTTCGCCTCGAGGACGCCCGCCTTCTTCTTTCCGAACTTGAACTCGACGGCCTTCCGCACCGATTCCTGCGGGATGCCGAAGAGCTCGGCGAGGATGCCGAGCGTGACGATGTTCTTCGCGGCCTTCGTTCCGGTCGCCTTCGTGGCGAGCTCGACGAACGGCACCGGGATCCACGTCGCGTTCGTCGCCGTCGGGATCTTCACGTCCTCGAGCGGCGTCGGGTCGCTGGCCTCGTAGAGGATGACCGCGTCGGCCTTCGGGACGACCTCGCCCTTGAACCGGGTGAAGTCGGCCCAGTTGAAGACGACGAGCACGTCGACCGCGTCGCCCTGGGCGGAGATCGGCTCAGCCGACATCCGGAGCGTGCAGGAAGACTCGCCTCCCCGGATCTGCGGCCCGTAGGCCTCCACCTTGATGACGTTCAGGCCGTCTCGGGCGCCGGCCTGGGCCATCATTTCGCCCATCGTCACGACGCCGTCGCCGCCCGAGCCGACCATCGCGAGCGTGAGGTCTCTCGTAGGCATCTCGGAACCCTCCACGGGCCGCCTCGCGGCCCCGAAAAAGTCGCTGGAGTCTCTGCCTGTCGGGCGCGAAGTGCCATGATGCCGTTTCATCAGGGCCCGCGCCGCAGAGCCCACTATACCCCGGCCTCCCCGCGAGGCCCCGGCCCAGCGGGCGCCCTCTGGCGGTACCATCCGCGCCCATGAAGGCGCTTCCGCTCCGCACCGCGACCGCCGCCCCGATCCTCTTCGCCGCGCTCCTCGCCGCCGGCTGCAGCGGCAAGGAGGCGCCGCAGGCCCCGGCGACCGACGCCGGAGCTCCCCTCGTCGGAGCCCACGGCGGCGAAGCGGCCGCTCCGGCGGTCCCGTCGATCCGGGGAACCGTCCTCGAGACGATGGATGCCGCGGGCTACACCTACCTGAAGCTGAAGACGGCCGAGGGCGAGACGTGGGCCGCCGTGAACGAGGCGAAGGTCGCCGTCGGCGACGAGGTCACGGTCCTCCAGCCGATGACGATGGACGGCTTCGAGAGCAAGACGCTGAACCGCACGTTCGAGCGGATCGTCTTCGGGACGCTCGGGCCCGGCACGGCCGCTCCCGCGACCGCACCCGGACCCGCCGGCCCCGTCCCGGCGGCGATGGCCGCGGCCCACGCGGCCGCCGCGGACGGACCCGAGACGGCCGAGATGATCTCCGTCGCGAAGGCCGAGGGGCCGGAAGGACGCACCATCGCGGAGCTCTTCGCCGTGCGCGCCGCCCTCGCGGGGAAGCCGGTCGCGGTGCGGGGGAAGGTCGTCAAGCTGAACGCGGGGATCATGGGGAAGAACTGGCTCCACCTGCGCGACGGTTCCGGGACCGCCGAAGGGAAGGACCACGACCTGACCGTGACGACGCAGGACGCCGTGTCGATGGGAGACGTCGTCGTCGTGAAGGGGACGGTCGGCGTGGACCGCGACTTCGGGTCGGGCTACACCTACAGCCTTCTCGTCGAGGACGCGAAGGTCACGAAGTAGGTCCGTCGGGCCCTCCGTCCGCCTTCCCGAACCAGTGCGGATCGGGGAGGCGGAGGCCGAGGTGGACCGAGGCCATCCGGAGGAGGACGATCGTCGCGAAGCCCGCGGCGTCGGCGAACGACTGCCTCACCTCGAGGAAGGGCCCCGCCAGGACGACCCAGCAGCCGACGAACGACGAGGCGGCGTAGAGCGCCCCCGGCCGGAAGATGGCCGGGATCTCCCGGACCAGGACGTCGCGCAGGACGCCGCCGAACGTCCCCGTGACGACGCCGAGGAGCGAGGCGGGGAGCGGGGGGAGCCCCGCTTCGAGCGCGTAGCGGACGCCGGTCAGCGAGAAAAGGGCGAGGCCGAGCGCGTCGACGAAGACGGCCTTGCGGTCGAGCGCCGCGGCGGTGGCGTAGGCCCGCCGGCTGTAGACGAAGGCGAGGCAGAGGAGGAGCGTGCCGAAGACGTATCCCTCGTTCGCCACCCAGAAGAGCGGCCTCCGCTCCAGGATCAGGTCGCGGAGCGTTCCGCCTCCGAAGGCCGTCACGAGCGCGAGCGTGAACGTCCCGATCAGGTCCATCCGCGCCCGGGCGGCCGTGATCATCCCCGAGACCGTCATCACGACGACGGCGGCCGCCTCGACGGCGAGCGTCAGCTCGGGGAGCGCGGGCTTCACGGTGCCGGGATTGTCGCAGGCGCGGCGGATCGCCGCGGGGACGGAGCCATCCGGGCGAGCGGAACGAGGTAGAGCGCGAAGAGGGCGCTCGTCGCGACGAGGGCGCCGCGGATGCCGGCGGCCTCCACGAGGGCGCTCCCGAGGAGCGGGCCTCCCATCATCCCGACGGCGTACGCGATGTTCACGAGGGAGAAGACGCCCCCGAACGAGCGGCTCCCCATCCGCTCGACGGCGTCGGCGAGGCCGGGGCTGACGGGACTCAGGACGAACGAGGTCGTGACGCCGAGGGCGGCCATCGCGAGACCGACCGAACCCTTCGACGCGAGGAAGGCCGGCACCGGCAGGAGGAACGCGGCGAGGACATAGCCGACGAGGAGAACCTTCTTCCGTCCCACCCGGTCGGAGAGGCGGCCCATCACCGGGGAGGTGACCGTGTGCGCCAGCGCGGCGACGGCGAAGAGGATACCGATCTCCTTCGGTCCGGTCCGGAGGGCGGAGTCGAGGTGGAGCGGGAGCGTCGACTCCAGGATCGCCCAGAGCGCCGCGCCGAGGGCCATCGCCCCGGCCAGCGTCCGGACGGTTCCGTCCGCGAGCAGCCCGCGCAGGCCGACGCGCTCTCCGCGGGGCGATTCGTCGTCGCCGAGGAGGAGAACGCGGGCCACGGCGTCGGCGAGGACGATCGCGCCGGCGAGGAGGAAGGGGCTCCGTGGGCCGAGGCTCTCTGTCAGGAGCCCGGAGACCGGCGGGCCGAGGAGGACGCCGACGTTCGCGGCGGCGAAGACGGTCGCCATCGCCTGCCCGCGCTTCTCCGACGGGAAGCCCTCGGCGAGAAGAGCGAGGCCCGTCGTCCAGGTGGCGGCGGCCGCGAGCCCCTGGAGGGCCCGGGCGACGAGGAGGAGCGGGTACGACGCGGAGAAGGCGAAGAGGAACGTCGTCGCCCCGAGGCCGACGAGCCCCCAGAGGAACGGCTTCCTTCGTCCGATCCGGTCCGCGAGCCGCCCGAGCGGGTACGTCCCCGCCAGGAGGGCGCCCGCGTAGACGCCGAAGAGGACCCCGACCTCCATCTGCGAAAGGCCGAGAGTCTTCGCGTAGTGCGGCAGGAGCGGGACGATCAGGTAGTAGAGGATCGAGTCGGCGAAGAAGGCGAGGCCGACGACGACGAGGAGAGCCGTGGGGGAGGTGCGGCGCGGCACGCCGGGATGGTAGCCGCACGGAGGTGCCGAGGCGCGCCTCATCGGGCGCGCCCCGGCGAGAGATCAGAAGACGAAGAGGAGGGATGCCGAGGCGCCGAGCGCGTCGTCGTCTCCCCGGACCGACTTCGCGAGCTCGCCCGGACCGAACCTCTCGCTCGTGAGGTCGAGGTCTCGATACGTGTCGCCCCGGAGCCGGACCTGCGCAACGTACTCGAAGGTCCTCGTCGCGGAGGGCGGAGGAGCGGGCGCCGCGGGATTCTCTCGTGCCACGGCGCAGGGGGCGGCGGCGAGGACGAGAAGCGCCAGCGTTCTCCGGGGCATGAGGGACTCCTTTCGGCGATCCGGCGGGGTACACGAGGCGTCCCCGCCGGGCCGTCCGGAGGATCGGCCGCGGGCCGTCACGCTGGCATGACATCCATCATGGCGACCGCGCGAACGCGCTCGGACGGTCCTTTCCGCGCTTGACGCCCGGAGGACGCCGGGCCAGAGTCCCCGGGGTGAGAGCGAGCTACGAAATGCCCAGCCGGCGGGGCAAGGTGCGGCGGCGCGGGCTCGCCCTCGCCGAGACGGCGGCCGGCCTCCTCCTCGGGACCGCCCTCGGCGTGGGCGCCTATACCTTCGTCTACGCGAAGGGCGCCTCCTACCTCTCGAACGACCCGAACGCCTGCGCGAACTGCCACGTCATGACGGAGCAGCTCGACGGCTGGTCGCGCGGGAGCCACCGTGCCGTCGCGACGTGCAACGACTGCCACACCCCGCCCGGCTTCGTCGCGAAGTACGCGACGAAGGCCTCGAACGGGTTCTGGCACTCGTTCGCGTTCACGTCGGGGCGCTTCCCCGATCCGATCCAGATCACCGACCGCAACCACCGCGTGACCGAGAGGGCCTGCCGGAAGTGTCACGCGGACGTCGTCCACGACATCGACCGTGTGACTCGCGAGGGGCGGGAGCTCTCCTGCATCTCGTGCCACAGGTCCGTCGGCCACCCGCACTGAGCGCCTCCACGGGAAGCGAGGGAGAGAGATGACCGAGAAGAAGAGCAGCACCGCGAGGACGATCCTCGTGATCGCGGCGATCGCCGCGTTCGCGGCCGTCGGCGTGACGGCGCTCCTCGTCAACATCATGGAGCACAAGCAGGAGGCGCGGAACCCGTTCTTCCGCGTCGTCGAGCTCGACGACGACACCGAGGACCCGGCGATCTGGGGGAAGAACTTCCCGGTCCAGTACGACACCTACAAGCGGACCGTCGACATGGTGCGGACGAAGTTCGGAGGCAGCGAGGCGCTGCCGAGGACGCCGACGGAGAAGGACCCGCGCACGCAGGTGACGACCTCGAAGATCGAGGAGGACCCGCGCCTGAAGCGGATGTGGCTCGGATACGCCTTC
Source organism: Acidobacteriota bacterium (assembly GCA_029567505.1). GTDB lineage: Bacteria > Acidobacteriota > Thermoanaerobaculia > UBA5066 > UBA5066 > UBA5066. The sequence goes on along the minus strand of JAKPXO010000095.1, from coordinate 7,667 downwards.
GCGGTCGACTTCCGCGAGGAGCGGGGCCACGCCTACATGCTCGACGACCAGACGTTCACGGAGCGCCAGCAGGTCGTCCAGCAGCCGGGGACCTGCATGAACTGCCATGCTTCGACCTACGTCGCGATGAAGAAGCTCGGGAACGGCGACATCGTGAAGGGGTTCGAGGCGATCAACCAGATGCCGTACTTCGACGCGCGCAAGCACGTGAAGCACCCGGTCGCCTGTATCGACTGCCACGACTCGAAGACGATGGCCCTCCGCGTGACGCGGCCCGCGTTCATGGAGGGGATCCGGGCCTTCAAGGCGTCGCAGGGGGTCCCGGACTACGACGTGAACACGATGGCGACGCGGCAGGAGATGAGGACCTACGTCTGCGGCCAGTGCCACGTGGAGTACTACTTCAAGGGGACCGAGAAGCGGCTCACGTTCCCGTGGCACAAGGGGCTGAAGGCCGACGAGATCCTCGCCTACTACGACGAGGTCGGGTTCAAGGACTGGACCCACGCGGAGACGGGCTCCCCGAACCTGAAGGCCCAGCACCCCGAGTTCGAGATGTACAACCAGGGGATCCACGCCCGGTCCGGCGTGGCCTGCGCCGACTGCCACATGCCGTACACGAAGGTCGGGGCGATGAAGGTCTCCGACCATCACGTGAGGAGCCCTCTCCTGAACATCAACAAGGCCTGCCAGACCTGCCACCGCTGGTCGGAGGAGGAGCTGAAGGCGCGGGCCGAGACGATCCAGTCGCGGCACATGGAGATGCGGAACCTGGCCATGGACGCGCTGATGTCGCTCATCGACGACGTGAAGGCGGCGAAGGAGGCCGGGAAGAGCGACGAGGAGCTCGCGGTCGCCCGCGACTTCCAGCGCCGGGCGACGTTCCTCCTCGACTTCGCCGAGGCCGAGAACTCCACCGGCTTCCACGCGCCGCAGGAAGGGGCCCGCATCCTCGCGCAGTCGATCGACGCCTCGCGGAAGGGCCAGCTCGCGGTCCGAGGCGCGCTCCCCGCGACGCCGCAGCCGCTCCAGAAGGCGGAGGCGCCGGCCGCGCCACAGGCCCCCGGGAAGGTGGCGCTCCTCTCGGCGCGCTGACGGCCGGCGGCGAACCAGTCGTTTCCGAGACGGCCCTCGGGGAGACTCGGGGGCCTTTCGCGTGTGTGCGGCCTCGCGAGGCGAGAGAATCGCGGCATGGACGCCGCCGCCTACTCGGCCTTCACCCGGGAGCTCGCCCGCCGGCTCGGCGCCGAGCCGCGCGTCGTCGGCCTCGTCGCCCTCGGCTCGATGTCGGGGGACGGTCCGCCGGCGGACGACTTCTCGGACCACGACTTCTTCGTCGTGACCCGGAGCGGCGTGCAGGAGGCGTTCCGCTCGGACCTCGGATGGCTCCCCGGCGCGGAGCGGGCGGTCCTCGTCCACCGCGAGACGGAGCACGGGCTGAAGGTGGTCCTCGACGACGGCCACCTGCTCGAGCTCGCCGTCTTCGACCTCGAGGAGCTGCGCGTCGCCCGCGCGAACCGCTACCTCGTCCTCCTCGATCGCGGCGGCGTCGCGGAGCGGATGGCCGCCGTCGCCGCGAAGCCTGCGGAGGCGCCGACGGACCGCTGGCTCTCTGGGCAGCTCCTCGGGAACCTCCTCGTCGGGGGAGGCCGCGCGGCGCGCGGCGAGCTCCTGTCGGCTCGCCTCTTCATCGCGGGCCACGCGACGGGGCACCTGCTCCGGCTCCTCTCGCGCCATGTCCCGCCGGAGGCTCCCGTCCCCCTGGACGACCTCGACCCGTTCCGCCGCTTCGAGCGCGCGTTTCCGATTCTCGGCGCCGAGCTGAACGCGGCCCTCTCGCTCCCGCCGCTTCCGGCCGCGATCGCCCTCCTCGACCTCGTCGCGCGCGAGCTCGGGGCCCGCGTCACCGGGTGGTCGGGTGCGGCGGCGGAAACGGTCCGGAGGAGGCTTTCGGGGATGCGGGATGGGGGCGACGCCGGGTAGAATCCCCGGTTGCCATGCTGTTCAAGACCATCATCGAGCCTTTCCGCATCAAGTCGGTCGAAGCCGTCAAGTTCACGACGCGCGAGGAGCGCGAGAAGGCGCTCGTCGAGGCGGGGTACAACGTGTTCCTCGTCCCGGCGGAGGACGTCCTCATCGATCTCCTGACCGACTCCGGCACGGGCGCGATGTCGTCCGCGCAGTGGGGCGCGCTCATGCAGGGGGACGAGAGCTACGCCGGGAGCCGCTCCTTCTTCCGCTTCCGCGACGTGATCCAGGACCTGACCGGCTTTAGGCACGTCATCCCGACGCACCAGGGCCGGGCGGCGGAGCGGATCCTCTTCCACACGATCCTCAAGCCGGGGATGGTCGTCCCGAGCAACACGCACTTCGACACGACCCGGGCGAACATCGAGGTGGAGCAGGCCGAGGCCCGCGACCTCGTCATCGCGGAGGGGAAGGTCCCCTCGCTGATCCACCCGTTCAAGGGGAACGTCGACCTCGCGAAGCTCGAGAAGACGCTCGCCGAGGACGGCGACCGCGTCCCGCTCGTGATGGTGACCGTCACGAACAACTCGGGCGGCGGGCAGCCCGTCTCCCTCGAGAACCTCCGCGGCGTCCGGGCGCTCTGCGACACGTACGGCAAGCCCTTCTTCCTCGACGCGTGCCGCTTCGCCGAGAACGCCTGGTTCATCAAACAGCGCGAGCCGGGGCAGTCCGACCGGACGCCGAAGGCGATCGCGCAGGAGATGTTCTCTCTCGCCGACGGCTGCACGATGTCGGCGAAGAAGGACGGCCTCGCGAACATCGGCGGCTTCCTCGCGATGAACGACGACGAGCTGGCCGCCTCGTGCCGCAGCCTCCTGATCCTCACGGAAGGCTTCCCGACGTACGGCGGCCTCGCCGGCTACGACCTCGAGGCGATCGCCCGCGGCCTCGAGGAGGTCGTCGAAGAGCCGTACCTGCGCTACCGCATCCGCTCGACGGCCTACCTCGCCGACAAGCTGACGGCCGGCGGCGTCCCGATCATCCAGCCCCCCGGCGGGCACGCGGTCTACCTCGACGCGCGGGCGATGCTCCCGCACGTGACGCCGCTCCAGTACCCCGGCATCGCGATTGCGAACGCGCTCTACCTTGAGGCGGGGATCCGGGGCGTCGAGATCGGGACCGTGATGTTCGGCCTCCACCCTGACGGGACGGAGGCGCCGGGGCCGATGGACCTCGTCCGGCTCGCGATCCCGCGCCGCGTCTACACGCAGTCGCACATCGACCTCGTCGCCGAAGGGGTCCTCGAGGTCTTCCGGAAGCGCGAGGAGCTGCGCGGCTACCGGATCACCGAGGCCCCGAAGGTCCTCCGGCACTTCTCGGCGCGCTTCGCGCCGCTCTGAGCCGGCGCGGGGCCGCGCCCCGCGGGACCGGGAGAGACGACCCCGCGCCGGAGTATCGGCGCGGGGAGCGGCCTACGGCCGGGATCCCTCCTCGCCGGGGCGCAGCGTTCGCGTTTCCTCGTGGTACTCGTCGTCCACGTTGACGGCCCAGAGGTCGTTCGAGGCGCCGTAGAGGTTCCTCACCGCGTAGAGACCCGTCACCATCGCGTGGTCCTGGTTGTTGTAGCGGTGCATCCCGTTCCGTCCGACCTGCTGGAGGTTCGGGAGGCGCTCCGCGAAGAAGCGCCGGACGACGTCGACTTTCTCGGAGTAGCCCGGGTCGTACATCGGGTAGGTCTTCGGCATCCTCACGACGGCGCCGTCGAGGACGCGCGCCCCCTCGGGGACGAGGCCGGTCTTCGTGATCTCCGACCGGCCCGTCTCGAGGAGCTCGTCGTCGGGCGCGGACCAGACCGGGTCGGTGTCGAAGCAGAAATACTCGAGGCCGAGGCACGTGACGCCGGGGCGGGGGACCATCGCGGCCGACCAGTTCCCGAAGTTCTGGACGCGGCCGATCCGCACCTCGGGACTGTGGATGTAGACCCAGTTGTCGGGGAAGAAGCGCTCCCCTTCGAACATCAGCGCGACGAGGATGTAGTCGCGGTAGCGGAGAGCGCGGGCGGCCTCCAGGACCTCCGGCGGCGGGGGAGGGTCGAGCGCGAGGACGGCGTCGGAGAGGGCCATCGAGGAGACGTAGGCGTCGCCCGTGAAGGTTTCCCGTCCGGCCGAGCCGTCCGTCTCGACCGCCGTGACGCCCCTGCCTTCCTGCCAGGCGATCCGCGCCACGCTCCGCCCGAGGAGGACTCGTGAGCCCCGCTCCTCGAGGCGGGCGGTGAAGCGCTCCCACATCTGCCCCGGGCCGAGGCGCGGGTAGTCGAACTCCTCGATCAGCGTCTTGACGCTCCGGTCGGGCTTCACCGCGTGCCAGACGGCCTTCCAGAGCGAGAGCCCGCGGATGCGCTGGGCGGCCCAGTCGGCCCGGATCTGCGTGCAGGGGACGCCCCAGACCTTCTCCGTGTACGTCTTGAAGAAGATCGAGAAGAGGCGCCGACCGAAGCGGTTCGAGACCCACGTCTCGAAGTCCTCCTCGGGGCTGCGCGGGGCGAGGCGGGCCGCGAGGAAGCTGAGGCCGCAGCGAAAGCTCTCGATCGGGCCGAGGCCGAAGAACGCTTCGAACGGCTTCAGCGGGTAGGAGAAGAGCTTCCGGCGGTAGAGGATGCGCGACTGCCGCGGGACGCGCAGGAAATCGTCCGCGAGCATCTCGTGCCAGAGCTCCTCGACCTCGCGGACCTTCGTGAAGAACCGGTGGCCGCCGATGTCGAACCGGTACCCGCGCCGCTCGACGGTCCGGGCGATCCCGCCGACGAGGTCGTCGCGCTCGAGGACGGTCGCGGTTCCCCCGTGTCGGGCGTTCTCCCAGGCCGCGGTGAGCCCCGCCGGTCCGGCACCGACGACGACGAGCGAGAGCGGGTGCGGGTCGGTCGGGGTGTCGGTCATCTGCGTGCGCTCTCCCGGGGGACGGTGCCGATGCGAGGTCCGGCGACGACCCCTCGCGGGGAGTGTCGCACGGCGCGGCGACGCTCCGCGCCGGCTCAGATCGAGATCGAGCCCTTCCGGAAAGCCGTCTTGCCGAGGCGCGCGTCGACGACGACGGGTCGGCCGGTCCGGGCGAGGCGGAACGCCTCCGCAAGGACGGGGCCGCGGCGTGTCGGGTCGTCGAGGAGGAGCCCCTCGCCGCCGAGGCCGCGGGCCGCCGCGTGGTAGTCAGTCGAGCGCAGGACGGTCCCGACGTCGTCGCCGAGCACCTCCACCTGCTCGCGGGCGATCTGCGTCCATGCGGCGTCGTTCCCGATCACGGCGACGACGCCCAGGCCGTGCCGGACGAACGTGTCGACCTCGACGAGGCCGTAGCCGGCCGAGCCGTCTCCCCAGAGGAGGAGGACGGGCGCTCCGGGGCGGCAGAGCGCCGCCCCGAGCGCGAAGCCGGCGCCGACGCCGAGCGTTCCGAAGACGCCGGGATCGAGCCAGGAGAGGGGCGCCCGCGGCCGGAGGACGTAGGAAGCCGTGGCGACGAAGTCCCCTCCGTCGGCGACGACGAGGCCGTCTTCCGGAAGGGCCTCCTCGAGGCTGCGGCAGAGGGCGACCGGATCCAGCGCGCCTCGCGCCCCATCCGGCGCGGCGGAGATCTCCGCGCCGCGGGTGGCGTCGCGTTCCCGTAGGCGCGCGAGCCACTCCGGGCGAGGGAAGCCGCCCGGCACGGCGTCGGCGAGAGCCCGGAGGAAGAGGCCTGGGTCGCCTCCGACGCCGAGTGTCGGCCGACGGTTGAGTGCCCGGGCGGCGGAGTCGCGATTTGCCGAGATGACGACGGCGTCCGGCCGGATCTGCCGGCCGTAATCGAGCCGGAAGTCGCACGGGACGCCCGCGAGGAGGACGAGGTCGGCCTCGCGGAGGGTGTCGGTCCGCCGGTGGCGGCACTGTAGGAGCGAAGCGGGGCCGAGGAGGCCGCGCGCCATCCCCGAGAGGTAGACGGGGAGGCCGAGCTCCGCGACCGCGCGCGCGAGCGCGCCGGCCCCGGCCGGGTCGAGGAGCGCGCCGCTCCCGAGGAGGGCGACGGGACGTTCGCTTCGCCCCAGGAGGAGCGCCGCGGTCCCGACGCTCCCGGCTTCGGGGGGAGGAGGAGGAGCGGACGCCGGCCCACGAGCGTCGACCCCATCGACCCCGGTGAAGAGCGCGTCGAGGTGCCTGTCGAGATACCAGCGCGTCGCTTTCGCGACGAGTCCCTTCGGCGTCCCCGCCTTCGAGGCGTACCAACCGCGGACGACCCGCTCGGGGTAGAGGAGGTCGACGGGGCACTCCACGAAGACGGGTCCGGGAACGCCGTCTCGGGCCACGGCGAAGGCCTCTTCCAGCGCCGGGACGAGGTCGCGGAGCTTCGAGACGCGGTACGCGCGCTTGACGACGGGGGCGACGAGGGCGATCTGGTCGACGTCCTGGAGGGCGCCGCGGCCGCGCAGGACGGTTGCGGTGGCGCCGCCGAGGAGCACCAGCGGGGTCTGGGCGAGGCGCGCGTTCTGGAGGGCGGTCAACGCGTTCGTGACGCCGGGCCCGGCGGTCACCGCGGCGACGCCGGGGACGCCGGTGAGTCGCGCCACGGCGTCGGCGGCGAAGACGGCCGTCGCCTCGTGTCGGGTGTCGACGACCCGCACCCCGCGCGCCTTCGCCGCGGCGAGGATGGGGGAGATGTGACCGCCGCAGAGCGTGAAGAGGAATCGGACGCCGTGGCGGCCGAGGACTTCGGCCACGAGATCCCCGCCGGACGCCTGCGGCGCCCGCGGGACCGTGCGGTCTGCTCCGTGTCGCGCCACGAGTGTCCTCCTGCGCGGAGGTTAGCAGCCCGGGCGGGCTGCCCGGAGCAGCTCCGCGAGCCGCGTGACGCGGCTCCCCGCGGAGGAGCGCCGGGCGGCGACGGCGATGGCCCTCCGGTCGCCGACGAGAACGACGAGCTTCCGGCCCCGCGTCATCGCCGTGTAGAGGAGGTTCCGCTCGAGCATCGCGTAGTGGGTCATCGCGAGCGGGATGACGACCGCCGGGTACTCCGACCCCTGGGACTTGTGGATCGTCGTCGCCCACGCGAGCTGGAGGAGGTCCATCTCGTCGAAGCCGTACGTCACCTCGCGGCCGTCGAAGGAGACGCGGAGCTCGCCCTCGCCGGGATCGACGGAGGTCACGAGGCCGAGGTCGCCGTTGTAGACCTCGCGGTCATAGTCGTTCTCCACCTGCATGACGCGGTCGCCCGGGGCGAGCTCCATTCCGAAGCGGGAGACGCGGGGCGCGCCGCCGGGGTTCAGCGCCTTCCCGAGCGCCTCGTTGAGCGCGCGTGCGCCGAGCGGCCCGCGATGGACCGGGACGAGGACCTGGACGTCCCGGCGCGGGTCGAGGCCGAAGCGGCGCGGGATCCGCTCGGAGACGACCTCGACGACGCGGCGCGCCGCCTCCTCGGGCTCGCGCGCGTCGAAGAAGAAAAGGTCGGTCCCGGCCGGGTTCGTCAGGTCGGGGAGGTGCCCCTCGCGGACCCGGTGAGCCCCGATGACGATCCGGCTCTCGGCCGCCTGCCGGAAGACCTCGGTGAGGCGGACGGAGGGGACGGCGTCTGAGGAGAGCAGGTCGCGCAGGACCTGGCCCGGCCCGACGCTCGGGAGCTGGTCGGAGTCGCCGACGAGGAGCAGGGCCGCGCCGTTCGGGATTGCCTCGAGGAGCGCC
>JAKPXO010000091.1 GCA_029567505.1 Acidobacteriota bacterium | reverse complement strand
GGCGCTCGCATTCAAGCGCCGGCAGGGCGAGCGGATCTCCGGGAAGATCCCTTACGGCTACCGGCTCGAGGCCGGGCAGCTCGTCGCCGTCGAGGAAGAGCAGACGGCTATCCGGCTCATGATCGACCTTCGCGAGGCCGGCCTTTCCCTCCGGGCGATCGCGGAAGAGCTGGAGAGGCGACAGATCAAGCGGCAGAATGGCGCCCACGTATGGCCGTCAAACGTCGTCCTCATGATCCTCCGCCGCGCCGCCAAACTGCGGGAGGCCGCGTGATGTCGCGCGAGGTCTCCGAGAAGCTCGACCAGCTCGCCGAGCTTCTACGTGGACTCCCGCCGGAGCGCGTCGACCTCCTCCTCCGTCCGAGTGAGCGCCTGACCGTCTACCTCACGCCGCAGCAGAAGGACGATATCCGGGCCGCGGCCGAGCATTACGGGCTCACGCTCTCCGGCTTCGCCGTCCGGGTCCTCGACGCGGTCGCGACCGCGCACCGGGAGCGGGTCCGGAAGTGAAGGCGTCGCCCGGCCTCTCGCGCGAGGAGATCGCCGCACGGGCGGACCTGACCGGCATTCCCGACGTGCTCCGGGAGCGAGCGATCGACGCCCTCTCCGAGAGGAACATCGTCGGCTTTTTCTTGAAGGCGGACAACCTCCTGAGCCTTGATCTTCTATGGCGGAACCGAGTCCTCTTCGAGTCCCTCGGGATCTTCGAGGCAGCGCTGCTCGACGCCTATCAGGCGCCGAGGACGAATTGCCTTCACGTCCCAGCGGCGCGCCTCCGCGGCCTGTTCGCGAGAGCGGACCGGCGCCGCCTTCGGGAAGCGGGCGCGCCGCTCCCGACGGGTGGGCCGTTCACTCTCTTTCGCGGCGTCGCGGGTAACGGGCCGGCGCGCCGCGTGCGCGGGCTCTCCTGGACATCGGACCGGGCCGTCGCCGAATGGTTCGCATCCCGGGCGCGGCTCATGGGACTGAAGAGCCCGGCCGTATACCGGGCCGTAGTCCCGACCCGTCACGTTCTCGCGTACATCACGGAGCGAGAGGAGAGCGAATTCCTCGTCCTCCTCCCTCCGAGCATCCGCGTCGAGAGGGAAGCGGCGTGAAGGCGTCGCCCGGCCTCCGGCAGCTCCCGGATGGGAGGTGGCGGTTCCGGATGTACACGGCCGGCCGGAAGGAAGGGCCTCGCGTTCAAGTCACGTTGCCGCGAGGGACGACGAGGACGGAGGCCGAGGCGACTTACCGGGCCGCCGTGGCGAAGGCCGCGGCGAGGCGCGGAAGGCCGATCCCGCGGCGCCTGACGTTCGCCGACGCGGCGGCCGAGTATCTCGGCATTCAACGGGGCCGCCTCGCGCCGGGAACGCTCGTCAACGTCGAGAACATCGTCAACCGTCTCGTGTCGCTCTTCGGCGAACGGCGCGTCGAGGACCTCCGCCCGTCGGACGTCGTCGCGTATCAGGCCGCGCGGGTCGACGCTGGCGTGATGCCGTCGACCGTGAACGGCGAGGTCGTCTATCTGCTCGCGATCGTCCGGAAGGTCCTCGCCCTCGGATGGATCGAGCGCGACCCCCTTCCGCGCGGATCGTTCGACCGGCTCTCGACGCCGTCTCCGGAGACCGTCTTTTTCCGGGCTGAGGAATGGGCCGCTTTCATGCGGAAGCTCGAAGAGCTGCGGCCCGACGCGGTCCCGGCCTTCCGGGCGCTCCTCCTCCTCGCGTGCCGCATCGGAGAGCTTTCGGGCCTGACCTGGGGATCGTTCGACCTCGAGGGCGGGCGCGTCACGATCGCTCAGCCGAAGCGCCGCGGCCGAGTGAAGACGCTCCCTCTCGCCGGAGAGCTTCGCGAGGTCCTCGATTCGTTGCAGCGCGGGCTCCCGGCCGCTCCCGTCTTCACCCGGGAGGACGGTTCGCCCTGGGACGGTCGCCAGCTACAGCGGCTCTTCTACCGAGTCCGGGACGCGGCGAGGCTCCGGAAGGCGCTTCACCCGCATTCGGTCCGTCACACGGCCGCGAGCTGGGCCGTGCAGTCGGGAGTCCCGCTCCTCTCCGTGAAGGAGACCCTCGGGCACGCGAACATCTCTCAGACGGTTCGCTACAGCCACCTGGAGACGGAGCACCTTCGAGGCGCCGTCGAGGCGGTTTCTACTGTGGAAAAGTCGGGGCGGCGCCACCGCGGCGC
>JAKPXO010000078.1 GCA_029567505.1 Acidobacteriota bacterium | reverse complement strand
CGCGCTCGGTGAAGCGTTCCGACCAGAAATCGGCGTGCCGGGCGGTGACGATCGTCGCCCCCCCGGGACCCACGAAGTCTCCGACGTCGATGCTGAGCCGGCGCAGGGGCCTCAGCGGGAGGACGCCGAACCGGAAGGGCTCCTGCTCGCCCCGCGCCGCGAAGATGCCGATCGAATCGGTGACCTCGTCCGCCGAGGGACGCGTCCAGGGGAAGACCCGGTCATCCACCTGCTTCCGGAAGACGAGGAACCCGCGGTCGACGGCCGCGGGCGTGACGGGCGGCATCGGCTCGTCGGGTTTCGGCTGCCAGGGGTACCGGAGGTCGAACTGCCTCCGGCGCTCCCGTTCGACCTCGGTGAGGATCGAGGTCATCGCCGCCTCGTCCGCACCGGGTAGCGCGACGAGCGCGGTCAGGACGACGTTCTCCATCTCCAGGTCGAGGCGGCCGTCGCGCACCTCCACGACGAACTCGTACTCGTCGAGGATCGGCTTCACCTGTCGCCTCCAGCGGTCCGTGTCCTTGCGCAGGACCTCCGTCTCGCCGCGAAGCCACCACCGCTCCGTCGCGATCGTGGCGAAGGTCACGCGCTCCTCCACGACGGGCACTCCCTCCGCCCGCACCCGAAACGAAGCCCGAGTCCGGCGAAGGCCCTCGACCGCATCTCCGACCCAGAGGTGAACGCCGACCTTCCCGTTCGGGACCCGGATCGAGAGAGTCCCCTTCCAGCATGTCAGCGAACGGTCGAGGAAAGCGTCCGGCGGAACGGAGACGCGGTGATCGTCGTCGTACTCCCAGCTCGTGAGCTTCGTCGCGTTGGTCCAGCCCCACCCTCGGTGCGCATCGAGCCGAGACGACGGACTCACGTCGACGAACCGCGGGATCGCGGCACGCCCGTCGGCGACCGGCTCTCCGCCGAACGCGAGTCGAATCGCGCGACCGTCGGAGTCCGCCCGGGCCGACATCCCGACGGCGAGGATCGCTGCCGCCAGGGCGGTCCGGAGCACGTTCGGGCCGTTCATCTCGGCGTCACTCCGGACTCGCGAGCGGATCCGGAAGGACCGTGAGGTCCGATTCCAGGCTGGCCACGATCTCGACGGGATCCATCCGGCTGAGAACGGCCAGGGCGAGGAGATAGCGGCCCGGCCTCATCTCTCCGAGCCTCAGCTGTCCCTTCCAGCGGGCCGCTCGAGGCGCGACGTCGTGGAGCTCGGCCGCTCGGCGACCGTCCATCGCCGTGACCGCCGCGTGAATCCGACAGCCCTCGTCCCAGCCCTCCACGCGCTCTCCGCGCACGCTGCACCGCTCTCCACCACGACTCTCGAGATCGAATCGGGTCCGGTACAGGTATCGAGCGTCCGGGCTGTCCCAAAGGAGGCCGATCACGTCACCGGGCTGGGCCACGTCCGTCTCGATTCCGATACGGGCGGCCGTCGCGCGCTCCGGAGGGAGCTGCAGGTGGACCTCGTCGACGTGGCACGGTCCGTCATACGTGAAATCCAGCGAGTAGCTCGAGACGGGCCAATCCGCGTGGACGCGTCCCTCGACCGCCAGCTCGTACCACGAGCCGGCCGGAACACCGCCGAAGGGATAGTGGGCCGCGTAGCCCTTCGCCCGGAACGCGTTCGGGAGCGAGACCCCGAGGGATCGCCCGGAGAGACCCGAAGCGGCGAACAGCTGCTGATAGAGCACGAGGCGCCGTCCCGCGATTCCCGGCTCCCGTTTCAGCAGACCGTCGACCGAGACGAGGCGTCCTCCGCCCGGATGCGTCAGCCGGAGGCATTGGCGCTCCGCCCCGCCGGGCCTCGGCGCCCGGCCCCAGGTCTCTCGCCCGTTCCGAACCTTCCAGGCGTAGAGGTCCGGCCGACCGTCGCGGTCTCCGTCGACCTCGAAGCGGGGATCTT
>JAKPXO010000077.1 GCA_029567505.1 Acidobacteriota bacterium | reverse complement strand
GAGCCGCTCGCCGGCGAGGAGCGCGGCCCGCCGCGGCGTGACCCACGCGACGGCGGGTCCGCGCCCCGCGAAGACGGCGCAGTGCGTCGTATCGCAGAGGTCGTCGGCTCCGTGCCGCGGCGCGGCGAGGAGGAAACGGAGCGCCGCCGCCGCCAGCTCCTCACGCAGCTCCGGCGTGCGTCCCGAGAGCTCGCCCCGGAGGACGCCGTCGACCCACTCCCGCACGGTCGTCGAGAGGACGAACCGCAAGGCGTCCTTCGTGCCGGATGCCTCGAGCGTCCCCTCGTAGTAGCGGGTGAGCCCGTGGGGCGCGACGTCGAGGCGAAGGAGGCCGGGACCGACGGCGAGGCCCGGCCCGGCCAGCGTGCTCGCTCCGGGCCCGATCCACGTCTCGCGTTCTCCTCCTCGCCGAAGGCGGGCGGGCGCGTTCCCGGCGTTCGTCACGCGGATCGACTCCGGCCGTAGCGGCGAGAGGAGGCGGACCCGGACGTGCGTCGGCAGGGGGCGCGGGGCCCGCGGGAGACGCGCGGAGGCGTACCGGCCGGTGGACGAGAGCTCCTGGCCGAGGAGCTCGGCGGCGCGCGCGCCGGTGCCGTCGGGAAGGAGCGCGAGGGCGAGGCTCTCTCCGCCCCCCGTGGCCGCGAGCGCCCACCCGGAGGTGGCGAGAGGGCGGCCGTCGAGCGACGGGACGGTGCCCGTCTTCACGAGGTGCCCGCGCGCGCCGAGCGCGGCGCCCGTTCCGTCGCGCGCCGCGGCGCGCATCCCGTCGACGACGGCGAGGCGAAGGTCGTCGCGCGAGGGCCAGGGGCGACGAAGGAGCTCCCGGTACGCGCGGAGAAGGACGGCCGGGGCGATCCGCGGGAGGTCTTCGAGCGGACCGAGGCCGATCGAGGCCTCGGCGGAGAGCGGCCTTCGGAACGCGAACCCGGCCCGCTCGAGCGCCGCCGCCCGGATCGGCTCCGGCGTCGCGCGGGCGAGAGCGAGGAAGTACGTATTGCACGAACGAGCAATTCCTCGCGCGAGGTCGACGCGGCCGTGCCCCGCGGGGAGCCAGCAGCGCGAGCCGGCCGTGCACTCGAGGCGCGGCGGGGCCTCGCCGGGGTGGGCCTCGCCCCAGGCGGCGACCACCCAGGGCTTCTGGAGCGAGCCGACGGCGCGGGGGAGGCCGGCCTCCCCCGCGGGGGAGACCGTCTCCCCCGCGAGGCGGAAGACGAGGAGGGCGGCGAGGATCACCGGGACGCGAAGACGACCCTCTCGTGGAAGCGGCTTCCCTCCTGACGGCGCTCGACCGCGACGGTGGCGCACTTCGGCGCCCAGCCGAGGAGGCCGAGGATCCGGTCGGAGAAGGGGCGGACGTTCCCCTCGAAGGAAGCCCCCTCGGCGTCTCGCCAGGCGCCCTTCTCGGCGCGCACGGCGTCCAGGTCGACTCGGCTCCATCGGACGAGGCCGGACTCGGCGCCGGGAGGAGGGAGCTTCGAGAGGTGACGCTCGTCCGCGGCGAGCCAGAGCCAGTCGCCGTGTCGGCTCCAGGCGAGCGCCGGAAGGCCCGGCCCGACCGTGAGGGTCGCCGCGGAGCCGGTCGCGCGGCCGGCGCGGCGCGCGAGCGTCTCCCGCGCCAGAGCGAGGAACGCCGCCTCGTGCTCCTTCGGGATGCGGGCGAGGAGACGGCGTTCGCCTTCGAGGCCGACCTCCCAGCCCCAGCCTTCGAGCTTCAGGCTCTCGAGAAGGGCCGTCCAGCGCGGAAGCTCCGCGGCGTCACCCTCGCCTTCGGGCGGGACCGGGCGCGTCAGGTCGACGAGGTAACGCTCGCCCTGCGCGGCGTCGGGGTCGGGCAGCGGCCGGCGTGCGAGACGGGGGAGCCGCGACGGCGCCGGGAGCGGCTCGAGGAGCCCGCGGCGGAGCGCTTCGGGAAAGCGGCTCCCGTCGGCTTCCCATCCGGCCGCGCGGAGCCCGCGTCCGTCGAGGCTCCAGCGCGCCGCGGAGGGTGCGGCGGGGCTCTCCCCCTCGCGGACCTCGACGAGCCGTCCCTCCTCCGCGCGGAGGGCGCAGAGAAGGACGCCGCGGTCGGCACCCCGGACCCCCTCCGCGAAGAGGAACTCACGGCGGAAGTAGCGGTCGGCGCGGAGCGCGGCGAGGTCGAGGCGTGCGGAGACGAGCCCGGGCAGGAACGTCCCGAGGCCCTGGCCCGCCGCGGCGCGATCGAGGGCGAGGAGGAGCGCCCGCTCGCTCGTCGCGAGGAGGAGCGTCCCGTCGAGGCGGGCCCAGGCGAGACCCATCCGCCTGTCGAGCGTCCGCTCGTCGCCGGCGCCGCGGGCGACGAACGCGTAAGGAACGCCGTTGCGGCTGCGCGGCTCCCCGGCGGGGAGCGTGAAGGGAAGCCGGGCGAGGGGTGTCCGGATCGCGAGGACCGCCTCGAGGTCGCCTGCGGAGAGGAGCGCGAGGCCGAGGGCCGTCGGCTTCGTCGCCGCGATCTCGGCCCACGTGAGAGGGAGGTCGGCGGCAAAGAGCGTCCGCTGCTCTTCGAGCTTGCCGCCGACGCGGGTCTGCCGGAATCCCCGGGCGAGCGGGTCGCTCTCCGGGAGAGTCCCCTCGAGGGCTCTCCGGAAGCTTCCGGAGAGAGCCCGGTCGAGAGCGGCCGGGTCGGACGAGACGACCACGACGGGTGCCTCGGGCAGCGGCAGGAGCGGCTCGGCCGCGGCGAGCGGGAGCGCTGCGAGGAGGGGGACGAGGAACGGGGTCGGCTTCACGGGACCTCCTCCGCGTTCAGGACCCGGGCGTAGAGGTCCCAGGTCAGGTCCTTGGGAAGGAGGCGGACGACCGGGCGGCCGCTCCCTCCGAGGAAGGGCTCCGGCCTCGGCGCGGCGGCGAGCCGCAGCGCTTCGATCTCGGTCCGAAGGGCGGGAGCCGAGGGGGATCGCCGGTCCTCCAGGGCGGAGAGCGCGCGCTCGGCGAGCCCTTCCTCGCCCGTGGCGGCCCCGATCCGGGCGAGGTCGGCGAGGAGCCCGTCGACCTCCGCGTCGGGAACGTCCCGGC
>JAKPXO010000528.1 GCA_029567505.1 Acidobacteriota bacterium | reverse complement strand
GCGTACGGGAGCGCCTCCTTCACGTTCGGGACCTGGGTGGCGAGCGTGTAGAGGTGCATCGAGAGCGCCATGCACTGCTCGCCGAGGCCGTAGGGGAAGAGGTCGCCCTTCTCGACGGCCTTGAAGAAGACGGCCCCCGTGAACATGATCGGCGCCGTCTCTCCCGCCGCGCGGCTCACCTGGAGGATGACGCCGGTCAGGATGCCGCTGATGGAGTTCGGGAGGACGACGGTCCGGATCGTCTGCCAGCGGGTCGCGCCGACGTTCCAGCACGCCTCGCGGAAGGCCATGGGCACCGAGGCGAGCGCCTCGCGCGTCGACGCGATGATGACGGGGAGCGTCATGATCGCGAGGGTGAGCGACGCCGAGAGGATCGAGTAGCCGAGCTTCGCGGCGTAGACGAACGCCCCGAGCCCGAAGAGGGCGTGGACGATGCTCGGGACGCCGGCCAGATTGATGACGGCCAGGTTCACGAGGCGGTTGAACCAGCCGTCCTTCGCGTACTCGTTCAGGTAGATCGCCGCGAGGACCCCGATCGGGGTCGAGACGACGAGCGAGATCCCGACGAGGTAGAGCGTCCCGACGAACGCGGGCCAGATCCCGCCGTCGCGCATCCCGTTCTTCGGGACGTCGACGAGGAACTCCCACCCGAGGGCCGGCCAGGCCAGGACGACGAGGTAGCCGACGATCAGGAGGAGCGGCAGGATCATCGCCGAGGCCATCAGGCCGAAGACGGCCTTCGCGAGCGCTTCCGTCCGCTCCTTGCGCAGGCCGTGCGGGGTCTTCGCGAAGCGGCCCGCCACCGTCACTTCCTCCTCACGCCGCGGACGGCGAAGTCGGCGGCGAGGTTGACGACGAACGTGATGAGGAAGAGGAGCGTCCCGGTGAGGAAGAGGACGCGGTAGTGGGGCGAGCCCGACGGGGCCTCGCCGAGCTCGGCGGCGATGTTGGCGGTCAGCGTCCGCACGGGCTCGAGGATCCCGCCCGGGATGTTGACCGCGTGGCCGGTCGCCATCAGGACGGCCATCGTCTCGCCGACGGCCCGGCCGACGCCGAGGAGGACCGCCGCGAGGAGGCCGTTCTTCGCGGCCGGCAGGAGGACGCGCCAGACGAGCTGCCAGTGCGTCGCGCCGAGGGCGACGCCCGCCTCGCGGTACGAGTCGGGGACCGCCTTCAGCGCGTCCTCGCCGATCGAGACGATGACGGGGACGCTCATGAGCGCGAGGAGGATGCCGCCGTTCAGGAGGTTCACTCCGACGGGGGCGCCCGTCACCGAGACGACGAGCCGGCTCATGACGGTGAGGCCGATGAACCCCCAGACGACGCTCGGGATCGCCGAGAGGAGCTCGATGACGACCTTCAGCGTCTCGCGGAGGCGCGGCTTGCAGAACTCGGAGAGGTAGATCGCGGCCCCGAGGCCGAACGGGACGGCGATGACGATCGCGAGCGCGGTGACGCTGAGCGTCCCGATCGTCAGCGCGAAGGTGCCGTAGCGGACGTTCTTCGCCGAGGTCGGGTACCACTCGGTCGAGAAGAGGAACTGCGTGAGGGAGAACTTCTCGTTCGCGAGGACGGGGAAGGCCTCGCGCAGGACGAAGAAGAAAATCGCGGCGACGAAGAGCATCGCGCTCACGCCGGCGAGGCGGATCAGCGTCTCGAGCGCCTTCTCGCCGAGGACCGAGAGGCGGGGGCGCTCGGGGCGGGGCGCGGCGGCCGGCGGAGCGCTCATGGTGCGGGGGCGGCCTCCGGAGCCGGCGGTGCGGACGGGGCGGGCGCGGGCGGAGCCGCGGAGGCGGGCGGAGCGGGAGCCACGACCGCGGGAACGTACCCCGCCACCCGGACGACTTCCTGGCCGGCGGGGGAGAGGATCCAGTCGATGTAGTCCTTCACCGCGCCCTCGGGCGGCCCGAGCGTGTAGAGGTGGAGGGAGCGCGCGAGGGGATAGGTCTTGTCGTGGACGGCGTCGATCGTCGGCCCGACGCCCGGGACGCCCGCACCGGGCGAGACGCGAAGCATCTTCACGTGGTCCGTCGCGTAGCCCATGCCGCTGTAGCCGATCGCGGTCGGCGTGACCGCGACGAGCTCGACGACCTCCTTCGAGCCGTTCAGGTCGAGGGAGCCGAGCCGGAAGTCCTCGTCGTCGAGGGCCCGGCTCCGGAAGAACTCGTACGTCCCGGAGCTCGACTGCCGGCTCACGCGGACGATCCGGTCGTCCTCCACGCCGGGGATCACGACGCCGAGGTCCGACCAGCGGAGGGCGCGCCCCCCTTCGGCGTAGATCTCCTTCAGCTGCGCGAGCGTCAGCTCGGAGACGGGGTTGTCGCGGTGGACGAAGACGGCGAGCGCGTCGTAGCCGACCTTGAAGTCGACCGGCGCCTTCCCCGAGTTCGCGAGCGCCATCTCGGATTCGCTCGGCTTGATGTCGCGGCTGGCGTTCGCGATGTCGACCGCCCCCTTCACGAGCGCCGCGATGCCGACGCCCGATCCGCCGCCGGAGACCTCGAC
>JAKPXO010000027.1 GCA_029567505.1 Acidobacteriota bacterium | reverse complement strand
ACGATCGCCGCGTTCGCCCGCGAGAGGAGCTCGTAGAGCTGGTTCAGCCGGTGGATCCGCTCGTCCGATTCCTTCCGTTCCGTGATGTCGCGAATGACGTACTGGACGAAGGGGCGACCGTCGACCTCGATCCGCCGCCCGCTGAAGTCGACCGGGAAGAGGGAGCCGTCCTTCCGCTGGTGGATCGTCTCGAGGTGGACCGAGCCGTCCGCGAGGAGCCTCGCGAAGGCCTCCAGGGCGGCCGGACGGTCCGCGACGGGCCGGAGGATCGTCGCGGAGGCCCCGATCAGCTCCTTTCGGGAATAGCCGTACGTCTCGCAGGCCCTCTGGTTCACCTCGACGATCCGGAACGATTCGTCGGTCAGGAGCACGAGGTCGTTCGAGGCTTCCGACAGCCACGCGAAGTGGCGCGCCACGGCGTCGCGCTCGGCCGCGAGCTCCCGCTCCCGGAAGGTGTGCCGCACCTGCAGGCCTCGCCACCACGAGAGCGTCGCTCCGGCCGCGGCGGCGAGAAGCGCGAGGATGAAGATCGCGATCCCGGCCAGCCGTCGCCGGAGCGGCCGGTAGGCCTCCTCGGCGTCCCGCCGGACGAGAAGCGTCCAGTCGGTTCCGGAGACGCGGCGGAGGGCGCCGAAGCTCGCGACACCGCGGTCGTCGACCTCTTCCCGGGCGCCGTCCTCCCCGCGTGCGGCCCGCGCCGCGAGCGAGTCCCCCACGGCGGACACCCGGCGGGTCCGCAGCGTGTCGCCGGTTTCTGCGGCCACGACGACCGCCTCCCCGCCCTCCCGGCGGACGACGACCGCCTCCTCGCTCGGGCTCGCTCCGGGAGCCCGAGCGAGGAGCGCGCGCAGCTGCTCGCGCGCCGGCGCCCCGACGACGACCCAGCCCGGGACGTTGCCTCCCGGCACGGCGGCGCTCACGGCCGCCACCGCCCGGATTACGAGCGGCAGCCCCTCCTCGGTCCCCGGCTCGGCGAGGAGCGCCTCGGGCGTCGTCCGTGTCGACTCCAGCGCCTCCTTCAGGCGGGGTCCGAGGCGGATCGGCGGCCCCACCTGCTCCACGACCTCGCCTGCGGCGTCGAGGAGCGCGACGGAGCGGCCCGGGTGGTGCTCCGCGTAGCGGGAGAGCTCGGCCCCGAGGTCGCGCCGGGAGCCTTCGGAATCGGGCCCGGCGCCCGCGGAGAGGACCGCCTCGACCTCCGCCTCGCCGGCCAGCAGCCGGGCGTCGATCCGAAGGGCGTCGAGCCATCCCGAGGCCTGCGCGATCTTCACCTCCGCCGTCGCGGACAGCGTCGCGAGGGTGGTCGCCCGCTTCTCGGCGATGGCCCGCTCGTGGAGCACCCAGCCCGCCCCGGCCACGGCCGCCAAGAGAACGACGAAGACGGCGACGGGCGCCCACGCCCCCGCGGTCAGCCGCTCGCCCCTTTCGAGATCGACCTCGGCGCCGAACCGCTGCGCCGATCGGACCGCGATCGCGAAGACGAAGACCGCGCTCAGGGCGACGAAGAGGATCCCCTTCGCGCTCTGCAGGGTCGTCATCCGCTCCGGGTCGACGATCGCCCGGACGACGTCGTCGGAGAAGACGACCCAGAGGACTCCGAGCGCGCCATACCCGGCCGCGGCGGCGAGCGCCGTGCGTCGCACTCCGGGTGCCGCCGATCTGGAGCGCCCCTCTGCCGTCATGCCGTCGCTCGCGGTGCCGCACCGCTCGTGGCGAGTATAGGCGTCGGGAGGCGGGCGGACCGGGAGGAAGGGACCCGGCGCGGCCGTCCTTTCGCCGTCAGCTTCCGGCCTGGAGCTTCGACCAGTCGATCTGCGATCCCCAGGCGCTGTGCGGCACGAGGAAGACGGCGAGCGTCACGAGAGCGGCGATGCCGACGGCGAGGCGGGCGTCGCGTCCCGAGCGCGCCCGGAATGCGGCGACGGCCCAGGCGAGGACGGCGAAGGCCGTCTTGTTGTCGGTCAGGTCGGTCCCGAAGGGCCAGCCGGTCCAGTACGCCCCGAACGCCGCCTTCTGGACGAGCGGCCCGAGGAAGAGCCCGCCGAGGGCGAGGAGGACGAGGGCGACGACCGAAATGCCGAGGAGGCGCTTCGCCCCGCGCAGCGCGAGGAGCCCCGCGGCGTTCGCGACGAGCATCCCCCCGAACATCGCGACGATGTGCGGAACGAGGACGACCGGCGAGACGGCCCCCTTGAAGCGGGTGATCGCGGGGCGCTCCGGGAAGAGCGCCGTCTCCCCGTCGCGGGCGAGGCGCACCTGGTACTCCAGCTTCCCGGCGGGAGGCTGGTGCGGTAGCGCCGCCCGGAGCGTCTCCCCGTCGCGGACCATCGGAAGCATCGTGAACGCGTCGCGCGTCGGGTAGCGCCGCCAGGCGACGCTTCCCGTGACCGCCCGGTCGGCGACCCTCACGACGATCGGCTGGTCCCCTTCTCCGCCGTGAGAGCGGAGGAGCCGGAATCGGACCTCCTCGCCGCCGAGCGTCACCGCCCCGCGGACCGGATGGGTCGGCCCGGTCATCCGCTGGAAGACCGCCGAGCCGAGGGTGAGGAGGAGGGCGAGGAGCCAGAGACCGATTCGACCGCGCATGCGCGGCGGAGGATAGCCCGCCAGCTGGCATCATCCCCGCCATGCGCTCCCGCGTCGCCCCGGGCGCCGTCGCCGCCCGGCTCGCCCTCTTCGGTCTCCTCCTCGTCCCAGCGGCGACCTCCCGGGCCGCCGGCGAGGCCGTCCCGCCCGTCGTCTCCGGAGGCTGGCTCGAGCCGAAGCTCGCGTCGGCGGAGATCGTCCTCCTCGACGCCCGGCCGCTCCGCGACTTCCTCGCCTCGCACCTTCCCGGCGCCCAGAGCGTCGCCGTGGAGAACCTCCGCGCGACGCGGGGCGGCGTACCGGCGACGCTCCACCCCCCGGAGCTCCTCGGGACGATCTTCGCCGGCGCGGGCGTCACGCCGCGCGCCCACGTCGTCGTCTACGGGGCCGAGAGCGACGTCGACGCCACGTACGTCGCCACCGCCGCCCGCGTCGCCGGGGCGACGAGGGTCAGCGTCCTCGACGGAGGCTTCGCCCGCTGGAGCGCCGACCTCCGCCCCGTCCGGGTCGAGCGGACGCGCTTCCCGGTACCGGTCGCGCGGCTGCGCGGCGAGCGGCGGCTCGTGATCGACCTCGAGGAGGTCGCGAAGCGCGTGGGCGACGGGAGGACCGTCCTCCTCGACGTCCGCCAGGCGGCCCAGTGGGCGAAGGAGCGGATCCCGGGCGCGAAGAATCGCCCCTGGAAGGCGGACGTCTCCGACGGCCTCTTCCGACCCGCCGATCGGCTCCGCGCCGACTACGAGGCCGCGGGCGTCTCCTGGGAGAAGCCGGTGGTCGTCTACTGCAACAGCGGCCACCAGGCCTCCGAGGCGTTCTGGGTCCTGAAGTACGTCCTCGGCCACCCCGACGTCCGGCTCTACCAGGGCTCCTGGCTCGAGTGGTCGATGACCCCGGGGACGCCCCGTGAAGGCGACGGCCCGGCGGAGGAGCGGTGACCCCGGGCGAGATCGCGGCCCTCCTCGCCTCCTCGTTCGGTGCCGGCGTGATGAACGCCCTCGCCGGCGGCGGCACGATCCTCACCTTCCCGACGCTCGTCCTCCTCGGCATCCCCGCCATCCAGGCAAATGCCACGTCCACCGTCGCGCTCCTCCCTGGCGCCGCCGCGAGCATGGCCGGCTACCGGCGCGAGGTGGCGACCCACGCCGCGTGGCTGAAGACGCTCTTCCTCCCGAGCCTCGTCGGCGGAGCGATCGGCTCCGTCCTCCTCCTGAAGACGCCGGAGAAGCTCTTCGCGAGCCTCGCGCCGTTCCTGGTCCTCTTCGCGACGCTCCTCTTCCTCCTCCAGATCGCGCTCGCGAAGCGGAAGGGGGACGCCGAGGTCCACGCGCACGACGGGCCGACGACGGCCCGCTGGGGCGTCGCGACGCTCGCGCAGCTCGCCGTCGCGATCTACGGCGGCTACTTCGGCGCCGGTATCGGCATCCTGATGCTCGTCGTCCTCGGCTTCCTCGGCCTCACCGACATCCACGCGATGAACGGCCTGAAGAACTTCTTCGGGATCACGATCAACCTCGTCGCGGCGGCCTGGTTCATCTGGAACGGCGCCGTCCTCTGGCCGATCGCCCTCGTCATGGTCGCGGGAGCGACCGTCGGCGGCTACGCGGGGGCGCGCTTCGCCCGGCGGATCGGGAAGGAGAAGGCGCGGGCGGCCGTCGTCGTCATCGGCCTCGGCGTCACTGTGGTGCTCCTCCTCCAGCGGGCCTGAAGCCGAGCTTCCGCGCCCGCTCCGCCACCAGCGAGAGGTGCGCCCGCACCCCCGTGTCAGTCGCGGCGAGGTCCCGGGCGCCGTCGAGGGCCTCCGTCGCCAGGACACGCGCTTCGTCTCTCCGCCCGAGCGCGGCGAGGAGCTCCGCACGCAGGGAGACGAAGAGCGGCGCGACGTCGAGGGCTTCGCGTCCGACCCGCTCGACGTCGACGAGGAGCGCGTCGGCAGCCTCGCCCCCGGCACGTCGTGCCTCGAGGCCCCAGTACCGGAAGAGCCCGATGTCGGCGACGCTGTCAGCATAGCGCGCCGGCCTGCGTCCGCTCCGCCAGGCGACGAAGGCCCGGGCCGCGGCGACGTCCCGGACGCGATCGGGGTAGGCCGCCTCGAAACGATCGACCTCGGCCGCCGCGTTGTCCCATCGTCCCGCCTCGCCGAGCGCGAGGACGACCCCCAGCATCAGGTCGCGCGGGTAGATCCCGATCCGGGCGTGGTCGCCCCGGCCCGTCAGGCCCCGGCGATACCAGGCGACCGCCCGGGCGAGGTCCCCCCGGAGGTGGAACGCGCGCCCCGCCTCGAGCGCGATCCGCGCCGGCTCGGCCGACCTCTCGAACGAGGCCCCCCAGGCCGCGTCGGCTTCCCCCGGCTGTCTCGCGTCCAGGAGGGCGCGGGCCCGCGCGCGCGCGATCCACTGCCCCAGCGGGGCGTCTCCCGCCGCGCGCGCCTTCTCGAGCGCCCGCTCCACGGCCACGAGCGCTTCCCGGGCGAGCCCCGCCCCGCGCAGCCGCATCCCCTCGCGGAGGAGCCCGTACGCCGCCTCCCGCGCGTCGGAGCGCCGTTTCGCCTCGCCCGGCTCGCGCGGCCCGCGCGGGAAGCCGTCGAGCGCGAGCTCCACCTGCCGCGGGCCCCACGCGCCAACGCGCAGGAACCCGGCCGACGCCTCGAGGACCTGCCCCTCGTCGCGATCGAAGGCGGCGTCCGGGACGAGGGCGTACCAGGCGAGGAGCGACTTCTCGTCCCGCCAGGCCGGGCGATCGGGCGACTCGGCGAACGGGACCTCCGACCAGGCTCGCCTTCCCTCCCCTTCTCCCGGGATCCGGAGCGCGGCGACCGCGGCGGAGTAGCCCATCCTGTTGTTGAGGCCGGCCAGGATCAGCTCCTTCCGCCCGTCGCCGTCGACGTCGACGGCCGCCCGCGCGTAGTGGTGGCCCGAGCCGTAGAACGCGGCGACGACGCGCCGCCGGCCGGGGTCGCAGACGTACGTCGCTCCCGCCCAGAGCGGGAGATGGGCGAGGCTCACGGCGACCTCGTCGTCACCGTCGCCGTCCACGTCGAAAGGGAAGACGGCCCCGACGGCGAACGTGCTCGAGAATCCGGGGAACGCCCCCGCCCCGTCTCGGTCGCCGGCCGGGTCGGGGAGCTCCATGTCGGCGAGGGGGCGGCCGGTGAGGCCGTCGAGGACGACGACGCGCTTCCTCGGATCGTCCGTCCCGCCCGGCACCGCGATGGCCCCCGTCTCGCCTCCGGAAAGCCTCGCGAGCGCGATCTGGCGGCTCGCCGCCGTGCCCGCCCGCCTCCAGAGGACGCGCCCCTTCCCGTCGAGCGCTTGTACCCCTCCCGCGCCGTCGGGGGCGAGGCGCGTCAGGCGCGGCCGGTTCCACGGGAAGACCGGGACGAACGCGAGGGTGAGGAGGAGGGCGACGAGCGCGGCCGAGCCCCCGAGCGCGAGGGCCCTCCCGAGACGTCGTGGCGGCCGCCGAGCCCGGCGGGCCTCCAGGTCGGCGAGGACCTCGGTGGCCGTCGCGTAGCGCCGCTCGCGGTCCTTCGCGAGGAGCCGCCCGACGAGGGCCGAAAGCCACGCGGGCGCCTCCGGGCGGAGTTTCCTCACGTCGACCGGCTCCTGCCGGATGTGCGCCACGATCGTCCCGATCGCCGACTCGCCGCGGAGCGGGACCTTGCCCGCGAGCATCTCGAAGAGGACGACGCCGACCGCGTAGAGGTCGCTCCGCGCGTCGAGGAGGTCGCCGAGCGCCTGCTCCGGCGAGAGGTACTCGACCGTCCCGACGAGCGCCTCCGTCTCGGTCACCCGCGTTTCGCTCCCCTCCCAGTGGCGGGCGAGACCGAAGTCGGCGAGCTTCACCTCTCCGGCGTCCGAGAGGAGGATGTTCCCCGGCTTCACGTCGCGGTGGACGATCCCGAGGGCGTGAAGATCGGCGAGCGCCCGGAGGACCTCCGCGGCGATCGCGACGGCCCGCTCCGGCGGCAGCGGCCCGCGCGCGAGGAGCTCGCGGAGCGACTCCCCTTCCACGAGCTCCATCGTCAGGAAGACCGTGTCGCCCGCCTGACCGATGTCGAAGACGCGGACGAGGCGCGGGCTGGCCGCGTCGCGGGCGATCGCCACCTCGCGTCGGAAGCGCTTCAGCGCCGCCTCGGACGTCCGGTCGGTCCGCAGGACCTTCAACGCGACGCGCCGCTTCAGCTCCCGGTCGAACGCCTCGTAGACGACCGCCGAGCCTCCCGTGCCGAGGACGCCGCGGACCTCGTAGCGCCGGCCGATCGCCGTGCCCGGCGCGAAGAGGCGGACGGGCAGGCGCGGAGTCTCGCCCGCATCCACCGCGGATTCCCCCCGGTCGGGCCGTTCGTCGTCGAGCGTACGGAGTCTCTCCGACCGGAGATCATAGGACGGTCGGAGCCGGCTCGTCCCGCACCAGGAGCTCACCCGGCGCGCAAGCGCCGCCGCCCTTCTTCATCGGCGCGCCAGGACCACCGTGTCGGACGAGGTCCCCGCTTCCCAGGACTCTCCCTTCATCCCTCCGAAGACCGTCTCCACCCGGAACCCGGTCCCGTCGAGCGCCGCCTCCAGCTCGACCCGCCGCCACCCCTTCAGGAGGACGTTCTTCGCCGCGACGACCTCGACCGGCGGCTCGGCGCCCGGGCGCCACCGGAGCGACGTCGGGTTGAAGAGGACCGTCCCGTCGGGACGCGGCTCCATCAGGCGGAGGAAGACGACCCGCTCGCCCCCGTCGTCCCGGACGTTCAGCGGCAGGCTCGTCACCCCCTGGTCGAGGATCCGGTCGTAGTTGAGGAGCTGGAAAAGGACCGGCGCGCCGGGCAGCAGCAGCCGCGCGAGGTGACCCAGGAACGACGCCATCTCCTTCTCGTGGAGGTGCGGCAGGCCGTTCCCGAGCGAAATCGCTCCCCCGAACGGCCCCGTCACCGCGGCGTCGAGCTCCGCGAGGTCCCCCTTCACGAACTCCGGCCCCGGCCCCGCCTCCCGCGCCTGGGTGAGCTGCGCCTCCGACGCGTCGACGCCCGTCACCTCGAAGCCCTCCTCCGACAGGAACCGCGCGTGCTCGCCGGTGCCGCAGCCGAGGTCGAGGAGCCTCCGCGACGGCGCGTTCGCGAGGACCTCGCGGAGGAACGGCGCCTCCCGCTCGATGCGCGCGGGCCAGGCGATGAGCCGCCGGTAGGAGAGGCGGGCGTAGGGGTCGCTCGGATCGGAGCCGTCGGACATGAACGGAGTTTCGCACCGCGTCCGGAGCGCCGGAGGCTCGACGGCGCGCGGACGTGACGGACCGACCTCTTCCCCGTTGCGGGCAAATGGGGCCGTGTCTGCACTCGTGTATTGTCTGACCTCGGCGACGCGAGCGGGGCAGCGGCGTTGACGCGCACCGGCTCCGCGCCGTACGCGGTTCCTCGTGATGCCGGGGAGGCAAGGGGGCCCGTGTGGCATCATCCCGGACCTGTCGCGGACGTCGCCGGTCGGGGTGACGCGGGCCGCGAGGAAAGGGCGCTCGATGGCGCGGAAGGGCGGCGGAAGGGGCGGGCTCGCCAGGGCATCGACGGACGCCGCCCGCAGCCTCAACCGCGAATCGAGCCGTCGGCGGCGATGCATCGTCGCAGCCACCGCGGCGATCTTCGGCGCGGCGGGGCTCCTCGCGATCGGGTACAGGCTCCTGTCCGGACCGCGGCAGGCTCCGATCATTCTCGTCTCGATCGACACCCTGCGCGCAGACCACCTGCCCGCCTACGGCTACACGAAGATCCCGACGCCGGCGATCGACGAGCTCGCCCGGAACGGCGTCGTGTTCGAGAACTGCTACACCCACGTCCCGTTGACGCTGCCGGCGCACGCTTCGCTCCTGACGGGGCTCCTTCCACCCGATCACGGAGTCCGGAACAACATCGGCTTCCGGGTGGCGGAGGGAACGCCGACACTCGCGTCCGAGCTGAAGCGGGTCGGCTACGCGACGGGCGGGGCGATCTCGGCGGCCGTCCTCCGACGCGGGACGGGCATCGCCCAGGGATTCGACTGGTACGACGACGACCTGAGGGCCGAGGGCCCGGAGGTCCGCACGACGGAGGTCCAACGCGACGGAAGCGAGACCCTCGAGAGGGCGCTTTCGTGGCTGAGAGAGCGTGCGACTGCCTCGAGCGGTGAGCCGCCGTTCCTGTTCTTCCACATTTTCGAGCCGCACACGCCGTACGCCCCACCCGCTCGGTACCGACGCGCCGGAGTCTCCCCGTACGACGGCGAGGTCATGTACGCAGACGAGATCGTGGGCCGGCTCTTCGACGAGCTCCGCAGGCTCGACCTCTTCGAGCGCAGCCTGATCGTCCTGCTCTCGGATCACGGCGAAGGCCTCGGCGACCACGGAGAGGCAGACCACGGAGTCCTCCTCTATCGCGAGGTGATGAGGGTGCCCTTCATCGTGAAGCTCCCGGGGCAGGAGGGCGGAGGAAGGCGAGTGAACGATCCGGTGCAGCTCGTCGACCTCAACCCGACGCTGAGGGAGTGGGTCGGGCTTCCGCCGAGGCCGGAGCAGCGCGGCACCTCTCTCCTCGCCACGCTCCGGGGAGGGCCGGCGCCCGGCGACAGGCGCGTCTACGGGGAGAGCCTGTACGGACGGCTCCATTTCGGCTGGAAGGAGCTCTTCAGCCTCACCGACTCGCGGTTCAAGCTCATCCTCGCGCCGCGGCCGGAGCTCTACGACGTCGAAAAGGACGCGCTCGAGCGCCACGACCTGCTCGCGGGCGGTTCACCCGGCGTGGAAGCGTCGACCGAGCGAGACCGGCTTCATCGCGCGCTCCGCGTCGTCATCGGAAGCGGGGCGCCGAAGGCCCCTAACCCGGTCGACGAGGAAGAGGTCGCCCGGCTCCGGGCGCTCGGGTACGTCGGGTCTCCGACTCTCGATCCGACCGAGGACGCCACGGCCCCGGACCCGAAGGACCGGATCGGGGACCTCGCGCTCTTCAGGAAGGCAATGCGCCTGAAGGGCGTGGGGATGTACCGGCCGGCGGCCGAGGACCTCGAGAAAGTCGCGGCCTCGAGCCCGAGGATGGTCGATGCCTGGGACGAGCTCGGTGGCATCTACCGACGCCTCGGTCAGGCGGAGAAGGCCGTGGACGCTTTCAGGAGCGGGCTCGCGGTGGCGCCCTCGAGGGGTGAGGCGCACCTCGCCCTCGCCGATTTCCTCGTCGAGCTGGGCCGGCTGGACGAAGCCCGGCGGGAGGCCGACGCCGCCGCGCCGTACCGCCCGGGCGAAGCGGAGGTCCGGCGCGCCGTCATCGAGGCGACGGCCGGAGACCCGGCGGCGGCGCGCGCGTCCGCGCTGCGCGCGACGAATGCGCTCCCCGCCGCCGCTCCATTCGTCGACGGGCTCCTCGCGCACGCTCGCGAGGAATACGCCACGGCGGTCCCGCTTCTCGAGAAGGCTCTCGACGCAGTCAAGGGGCGCTCGCCCCGAACGCTGCCGCGCGTCCACTATCTCCTCGGCAGCGCGCTCGTCGAGCAGAGCGTCCACGTGTCGGACGAAGCGTCCCGGACACGGCTCCGGCAGGAAGCGGAGCGGCACCTCCGGACCGAGCTCGCGCTGGAGCCGACGAGCGCCGGCGCGGTGACCGCCCTCTGCCGCGTTCACGCCCTGGCGGGCGCCCCGGAGAAGCTGCGTCGCGACCTGGAAGCGTTCGCGCGAGGGAACCCGTCTCCCGCGGTCTTCCGGCTCGCCGAGACCATCTTCGGTCAGGCGGGCCTGAAGGACGACGCGGCCCGCTGGGGCCTGCGCGCTCGCGCGAGCGCCGGGCGATCGCGGCCGGCCCTGCCGGCGATCGCGCCCCGCCCCTGACGACGAGGGGCAACCCGAAGGGGCGCGCGGCCGGGGTCGCCCCCGGCCGCGCCGATCTACCTCTCCCTGGGTCGAGTGCGCGGGGCGCCGTCGCGGCGCCCCGCACGGGCTCTACGCGCCGCCGCCCTTGTCGGCCCCCTTGGGCCGCTTCGTGACCTTGGCGCCGATGTAGTCGCGGTTCATCCGCGCGATGACCTCGAGCTTGATCTCCTTCGGGCAGGCGGCCTCGCACTCGCCCATGTTCGTGCAGCCGCCGAACCCCTCGGCGTCCATCTGCTCGACCATCTTCAGGACGCGCTCCTGCCGCTCGGGCTGGCCCTGCGGGAGGAGGCCGAGGTGGGAGACCTTCGCTCCGACGAAGAGCATCGCCGAGGCGTTCGGGCAGGCCGCGGCGCAGGCGCCGCAGCCGATGCACGCCGCCGCGTCCATCGCGAGCTCGGCGTTCTCCTTCGGCACCGGGATGGCGTTCGCGTCGACGCCGACGCCCGTGTTCACCGAGACGAAGCCGCCCGCCGCGATGATCCGGTCGTAGGCCGAGCGGTCGACGATCAGGTCCTTGATGACCGGGAACGCCTTCGCCATCCACGGCTCGACGGTGATCGTCTGGCCCTCGTGGAAGCTCCTCATGTGGAGCTGGCAGGTCGTCGTCGCCGCGCGCGGCCCGTGCGGGACGCCGTTGATGACGAGCGAGCAGGCGCCGCAGATCCCCTCGCGGCAGTCGTGGTCGATCGCGATCGGCTCGTCGCCCTTCTCCATGAGGCGCTCGTTCACGAGGTCGAGCATCTCGAGGAAGGAGGAGTCGGTGCTCACGCCCGGGACGTCGTAGGAGACGAGGCCGCCCTTCGTGCCCGGTCCCTTCTGCCGCCAGATGCGGAGCTTGATGTTGATGTCCTTCGACCCGCTCATCACTTGTAGCTCCTCGTGGCGAGGTGGACGGACTCGAACTGGAGCTGCTCCGTGTGCCGCTCCGGGGTCGAGCCCTCCCCCTTCCACTCCCAGGCCGCGACGTGGGCGAACTTCTCGTCGTTACGGAGAGCCTCGCCGTCCGGCGTCTGGTACTCCTCGCGGAAGTGGCCGCCGCACGACTCCTCGCGGGCGAGGGCGTCGCGGCAGATCAGCTCGTCGAGCTCCAGGAAGTCGGCGAGCCGACCCGCCTTCTCGAGCGAGACGTTCAGGTCGTCGCCGCTCCCCGGGACGAAGACGTTCTTCCAGAACTCCTCGCGGATCTCCGGGATCCTCGCGATCGCCTCCTTCAGGCCGGCCTCGTTGCGGCCCATGCCGCACTTCTCCCACATGAGGAGGCCGAGCTGCTTGTGGATCGAGTCGACCGTCCGCTTGCCCTTGATCGAGAGGAGCTTCTTCACGCGGTCGTTCACGTCGGCCTCGGCGGCCTTCACGTCCGGGTGGGAGGCGTCGATCTTCGCGGGCTTGCCCTGCGCGAGGTAGTTGCCGATGGTGTACGGGATGACGAAGTAGCCGTCCGCGAGCCCCTGCATGAGGGCCGAGGCGCCGAGGCGGTTCGCGCCGTGGTCGGAGAAGTTCGCCTCGCCGAGGACGAAGAGCCCCGGGAGGTTCGACATCAGGTTGTAGTCGACCCAGAGGCCGCCCATCGTGTAGTGGACGGCCGGGTAGATCCGCATCGGGACCTCGTACGGGTTCTCGTCGGTGATCCTCTCGTACATCTCGAAGAGGTTCCCGTACCGCTCGCGGATGACGCTCTCGCCGAGCCGGCCGATCGACTCGGCGAAGTCGAGGTAGACGCCCTGCCCGCCGGGGCCCACGCCGCGCCCCTCGTCGCAGACCTGCTTGGCCGCGCGGGAGGAGATGTCGCGGGGGGCGAGGTTCCCGTAGCTCGGGTACTTGCGCTCGAGGTAGTAGTCGCGCTCGGCCTCGGGGATGTCGCCCGGCTTGCGCGTGTCACCCTTCTTCAAGGGGACCCAGATCCGGCCGTCGTTGCGGAGCGACTCGGACATGAGCGTCAGCTTGCTCTGGTTCTCGCCGTGGACCGGGATGCAGGTGGGGTGGATCTGCGTGTAGCAGGGGTTCGCGAAGAAGGCGCCGCGCCGGTGCGCCCGCCAGATGGCGGTGCCGTTGCAGCCCTTCGCGTTCGTGGAGAGGAAGTAGCCGTTGCCATAGCCGCCCGTCGCGAGCATGACGGCGTCGGCGAGGTGGCTCGAGACCTTGCCGGTGACCATGTCGCGGACGACGATGCCGCGTGCGACCCCGTCGACGACGATGAGGTCGAGCATCTCCGTCCGCGGGTACATCTTCACCTTGCCGAGGCCGATCTGCCGCTCGAGCGCCTGGTAGGCGCCGATGAGGAGCTGCTGCCCCGTCTGGCCCCGCGCGTAGAACGTCCGCGAGACCTGCGCGCCGCCGAACGAGCGGTTCCCGAGCGTGCCGCCGTACTCGCGCCCGAACGGCACGCCCTGGGCGACGCACTGGTCGATGATGTCGTTGCTCACCTCGGCGAGGCGGTAGACGTTCGACTCGCGCGCGCGGAAGTCGCCTCCCTTGACCGTGTCGTAGAAGAGGCGGTAGACGCTGTCGCCGTCGTTCTGGTAGTTCTTCGCGGCGTTGATGCCGCCCTGCGCGGCGATGGAGTGCGCGCGGCGCGGGCTGTCCTGGTAGCAGAAGCAGGAGACGTTGTAGCCGAGCTCGGCGAGGGACGCGGCGCCCGAGGCGCCCGCGAGGCCCGAGCCGACCATGATGAGGCTGTACTTGCGCTTGTTGGCCGGGTTGATGAGCTTGATCGAGGCCTTGTGTCGCGTCCAGCGCGACTCCATGGGGCCGGTGGGGCACTTGCCGTCGAGTTCCATCCCGCTTCCTCCTACTTCACCAGGCCCGCGAGGACCGCGATCGGGAAGGAGACGTTCACGACGACGATCACGGTGCAGAGAACGGCGAGGACCAGCTTGATCGGCTTCTCGTACTTCGGCGTCCGGAGGCCCAGCGTCTGGAAGAGGCTGAAGCCGCCGTGGAAGAGGTGGAAGCCGAGGGCGAGCATCGCGAGGACGTAGAAGCCCGAGACCCAGACGTTCGAGAAGCCGACGACGACGTTCGTGTAGACGTCGGTGTGGCTGAACTGCGAGTGGGCCGAGCCGAGCGTGAAGTGCAGGAGGTGGTAGATCACGAAGAGGGCGATCACGGGACCGGTCCAGTACATCGTCCGGGAGGTGATCCCGGCCGCCTGGAAGCTCTGGTGGGCGTAGCCGACCGGGCGGGCCGCGAGGTTGCGCCGCCAGAGCGTGAACGCCGCCAAGGCGTGGAGGAGGACGGCCGCGAGGAGAGTGATCCGGGTCCCCCAGAGGAGGGGCGGGACCGACTTCAGGAACGCCGCGTAGCCGTTGATCTTCTCGGGACCCTGATAGAGCTGGATGTTGCCGACCATGTGAACGAAGACGAAGCCGTAGAGGACGATGCCGGTCAGGGCCATCACCGCCTTGAGCGTGATGGAGCCGAAGACCGGACGTTCCGCCGTGGACTGGATCGCGCTCATCGTTCCGTCAGACGGTCAGCTTCCCGCAGAGCTCGGCGACGGAGTCGGCGGACTTCCGGAGGGCGGCGGCCTCCTCGGCCGTCAGCTTCAGCTCGATGATCTTCTCGACGCCGTCCTTGCCGAGGACGACCGGGACGCCGACGTAGAGGCCGTCGATGCCGTACTCGCCCTCGAGGAGCGCCGCGCAGGGGAGGATCTTCTTCTTGTCGTTGAAGATGGCGTCGGCCATCTCGACGGCCGCCGCGGAGGGGGCGTAGTAGGCCGACCCGGTCTTCAGGAGCTTGACGATCTCGGCGCCGCCGTCGGCGGTCCGCTTCACGATCGCCTCGACCCTCTCGGGCGGGAGGAGCTCGGTGATCGGGACGCCCGCGACCGTCGAGTACCGCGGCAGCGGGACCATCGTGTCACCGTGCCCGCCGAGGACCGTCGCGTGGATGTTCGACATCGCGACGTTCATCTCCATGGCGATGAAGGCGCGCATCCGGGCCGAGTCGAGGATGCCGGCCATCCCGATGACCTTGTTCTTCGGGAGCTTCGAGACCCGCCGGGCGACCTCGCACATCGCGTCGAGGGGGTTCGTGACGACGATGATCGTCAGGTCGCGGGAGTAGCGGGTCACCTTGCCGATGCAGTCGGCGACGATCGCCTCGTTCGTCTTGAGGAGGTCGTCGCGCGACATGCCGGGCTTGCGGGGAAGGCCGGCCGTCATGATGCAGAGGTCCGAGTCCGCCGTCTCCTCGTACCCGTTGGAGCCGACGATCTTCATGTCGAAGCCTTCGACGGCGCCCGACTGGTACATGTCGAGGCCCTTGCCCTGGGGAACGCCGTCGACGACGTCGACGAGGACGACGTCTCCGAGCTCCTTCTCGACGATCCGCTGGGCGGCGGTCGCGCCGACGTTCCCGGCGCCGATGACAGTGATCTTCCGTCGCATGCTTCTCCCCCTGCTCTCGAAGATTCCGGCCACGGCCGGGACTGTACTGATCCGACCGGGAAGCGTAGCAGGGGGGGGAAGCCCCCGAAAGGGGAGCCCCGAGCGGAACGACCGGGCCCCCACGTCCGTATATGCTTCTGGTTGGAGATGGACGTACGGGAGACCCCTGCCTGGCGGAAGGCCATCGGCCTCGCCCATGAGGTCTGCGCGACGCTCGAGGACGCGGCGGACCTCCCCGGCGATTCCGGGCAGCGCCTTCGGCGCGCCGCTCTGGCGGTACCGTCCCTCGTCGCCGACGCCTTCCTCGACACCGGCGCCGCGGACTGC
Organism: Acidobacteriota bacterium; assembly: GCA_029567505.1. Classification (GTDB taxonomy): domain Bacteria; phylum Acidobacteriota; class Thermoanaerobaculia; order UBA5066; family UBA5066; genus UBA5066. Next base: position 1,214 of record JAKPXO010000027.1, on the reverse strand, counting down.
CGGGAGCGGCTCAGCGCGGCCGCGGCACGGGTCGCCGAGCTTCGGCAGCTCCTTCGGGCGCCCGAGATCCGCCGGTTCGTCCCGGGCCCGGAGGCCGATGCCCTCCTCTCCGAGGCGGAGGCGCTGGCGCTCGAGATCCGGGCGCTCGGCGGGCGCTGCCCCGAGGCCTGACCCTTCCCGATTTCCCCTCCGCCTGCTAGCGTTCCCCCGCTGGAAGGAAAGGAGACCCGATGACGCTCCGCCCGCTCGCCGCGATCCTGGCGGCTTTCGTCCTCCTCACGGCCCCCTGCGCCCTCGCCCAGGACGCCGGCGCCCCGGCCCCGGAAACGACCGCCGCGGCCGCCGCGACGACCGAGGCCGCCCCGGCGACGACGGAGACGGCTCCCGCCGAGGCTCCGGCGACGACGACCGAGGCCGCGCCCGCCGGCCACGAGGGTGACCACGCCGCCGCCCCGGCCCCCGCCGCGACGGCGGAGGTCCCCGTGGGCACCTCCCAGACGACGACGATCGTCATCGGCCTCATCGTCCTCCTCCTCCTGATCGTCCTCGTCATCCTCGGTACGAAGAAGCAGGAGTAGGGAGGAGCCCCGGGAGACCGGGCAGCCCGACTGCCGAGACCGGGGCACCGGGGCATCGGAGCACCAGAGCACCAGAGCACCGGGGAGGGAGGCTCGCGCCGGGGGAGGGTCTCGCCGCCGCTCGCCGGGGGGCTGAGCTTCGCGCGCCCCCCGGACCCCTACTCTCTCCTCAACTCACACTGCCATTTTTCAAGCTTCCTGGCTGCGCGCGGCCGACCCGCTCGACCTCGCGAGGATCGGGCGGGTCGGCCGCGCGCAGCTGGAGGCCGCGGGACGCCCCGCCCCGAGCGCGGCCCCCTGCGGAATCGACGAGAGCCTGCGGCTGGTAGGTTCTCCGGTTCTCCGGTTCCCCGGTGCCCTCTTCCCCCCGGTCAGCTCACCCAGGCCACGCCGACGCCGAGGAGGTCGACTCCGGTCTTCGTCGGGACGACGTCGACTTTCTCGAAGCGGGCCGGATCGGGGGCGGCGATCTTCGACTCGAGCTCCTCGATCTCGGCCTTGAGCGCTTCGATCTTCGTCTCGGCGGCGCCTTCCATCCGGCGCTTGCTGAGGACCGAGCCGACCTTCGAGACGCGGATCGACTTCTTCTTGCCGAAGAGGCCGCCGAGGACGTCCATCGCCGCGCCGGCCATCGTG
>JAKPXO010000004.1 GCA_029567505.1 Acidobacteriota bacterium | reverse complement strand
TCACGAAGCTGACCCGCGAGACGGCGCTCTTCCCCGCGCCCTCCGCCGCGAAGGCGTGACCATGACCGCCACCAAGCAGACCTCCACTCTCCCGACCCACCGCTACACGCTCGTCGTCGACCTCGACCGCTGCAACGGCTGCGGCTCCTGCGCGACCGCCTGTGCCGTCGAGAACAACATCCCGCCTGCTCCCGAGCGCTCGAACGTGAGGACCGGCGTCGTCTGGCTGCGCGTCCACGACGTCGCCACCGTCGATCCCTCGGGGCGCTCGACGTTCGTCCCAATCCCCTGCCAGCAGTGCGACGAGCCCCCCTGCGTCGACGTCTGCCCCCAGCGCGCGGTCGAGTACGACCCGCGCACCGGCATCGTCGGCCAGATCCCCGTCCGCTGCCTCGGCTGCCGCTACTGCATGGTCGCCTGTCCCTACCACACGCGCTCCTTCAACTGGTGGAGCCCTGAGTGGCCCGAGGGGATGAAGGCCTCCCTCAACCCCGACGTCTCGATCCGCCAGCGCGGCGTCGTCGAGAAGTGCAACTTCTGCGTCCAGCGCCTCCAGGCGGCCCGCGCGAAGGCGGCGGCCGCCGGGCAGGCCGACATCGACCCGGCCGACTACGTCCCCGCCTGCGTCGAGGCGTGCCCGTCGCGGGCGCTCTCCTTCGGCGACGCGAACGACCCGAACGGCCACGTCGCGAAGCTCGCGAAGGAGCCGGAGAGCTTCCGCCTCCTCGCCGCCCTCGGCACCGGACCGAAGGTCCTTTACCGCTCGTCGGATCCCGTCGTCCGCGAGCGCCTCTCCCGCACGGGGGTGACGCGTGGATGACACTCTGATCGCCCGCGGCCTGAAGCGGACCCCGCTGCCGCGCTTCCTCCTCTGGCTCCTCCCCTGGGTGGGCGTTCTCGCGTTCGGCCTCTACGCGGTCTACCTCTGCTTCGCCCTCGGCCTGAACCAGACGAACATGGACAACCGGTTCGCGTTCGGCCTCTGGATCTACCTCGACCTGACGGTCATCGCGCTCGGCGCCGGCGCCTTCTTCACCGGCTTCCTCCTCTACATCCTGAAGAGGAAGGAGCTGAAGGCGGTCATCAACAGCGCCGTCGTCATCGGCTTCATCTGCTACAGCGGCGCCGTCGGCATCCTGATGGTCGACGTCGGCCAGCCGCTCCGCGCCTGGTTCACGTTCTGGCACCCGAACGTCCACTCGATGCTGACCGAGGTGACGTTCTGCATCACGATCTACCTCTGCGTCCTGGCGATCGAGTACCTGCCGCTCGTCCTGAAGAACCGGCGGCTCAGCGAGGTCCCGGGGCTCCTCGTCCTCGAGCACCAGCTCCACAAGCTGATGGTCGTCTTCGCCGGGGTCGGGACGCTCCTCTCCTTCTTCCACCAGGGCTCGCTCGGCGGCCTCTACGGCGTCCTCCGCGGGAACCCCTTCGCCTACCGCGAGCACATCTTCATCTGGCCGACGACGTTCTTCCTCTTCGTCCTCTCCGCCGCGGCGGTCGGCCCGAGCTTCATCCTCCTGACGACCTGGCTCGTCGGGAAGATCACCCGGAAGCAGCTCGTCGCCCCCGAGGTCCTCCAGACGCTCGGGAAGATCTCGGGCTGGCTCCTCCTCGTCTACGTCGTACTGAAGGGGATCGACTCGCTCGTCTGGCTGAACTCGACGAGCCCGCAGACGGGCGTGCAGGTCTCGTCCTTCTACGCGAACCCGCCGTTCGGCGTCCAGGTCCTCTTCGCCGAGGTCGTCCTCCTCGGCCTCGTCCCGGCCGTCCTCCTTCTCTCGCGGCGCGTCCGCGCCCGGACCGGCCTCCTCGTCGCGGTCGCCGCGACCGCCTGCGCCGGCGTCGTCCTGAATCGCTACGTCATGACGATCCAGACGCTCGCGCTCCCCTCGCTCCCGTTCGACAGCTTCGCGTCCTACACCCCCTCCTGGCAGGAGGTCGCGGCCTTCCTCGCCGTCCTCGGCTACGGCGTCCTTCTCTACTCGATCTCCTTCCGCTGGCTGAACCTCTTCCCCCAGGAGAGGGAGCTGGCGACGAAGGGCTGACGGAGGTTCCGAGATGCTGCCCGGAAACACCGACTTCATCGCCGACCCCTTCAACATCGCCTTCCTCGGCCTCTTCGCGCTCATCCTCACCGCGGTCGGCGTGACGCTCTTCCGCGTCGGCCTGAGGACCCGCGAGACGATCGCGCGCGGCAGGGCCGCCTCGATGATCTGGCACGAGGAGTTCGAGGAGCTCCCCGCCTCGGCGAAGGGCTGCCGCCACGCGATGACGGGCGAGCTCCCCGGCCGCACCTGCCCCCGCGCCTTCGACTGCAAGGGGTGCGAGACCCACGCGAAGCTCGTCGCCGAGGGGAAGGTCCTCCCGCCCGCCGAGGCCGCCGGCTTCGACGTGCCGACCGACCGCCTCTACCACCGCGGCCACGCCTGGCTGAAGCCGCTCGAAGACGGCACCGTCGCGATCGGCCTCGACGACCTCGCCACGCGCCTCGTCGGCAAGCCCGACGCCCTCGTCCTCCCCGCCGTCGGCGCCTCGCTCGCCGAGAACGGCCCGGCCCTGCGCCTCCGCTCCGGCAAGGCCCGCGTCCGCGTCGCCTCACCGGTGACCGGCAAGGTCGTCGAGCACGGCTCGCTCTCCTCGGACTTCCTCCTCCGCGTGAAGCCCGAAGGCCCCCTCGACACCCGCGCGCT
>JAKPXO010000481.1 GCA_029567505.1 Acidobacteriota bacterium | reverse complement strand
CGACCTCGGCCGCTTCGGCATCCAGGTCGTCGCCTCGCCGCGGCACGCCGACGGAGTCCTGATCACCGGGCCCGTCACGAAGAACATGGAGCTCGCGCTCCGCAAGACGTGGGACGCGGTGCCGCCGCCGAAGATCGTCATCGCCGTCGGCGCCTGCGCGATCTCGGGCGGGCCGTTCTACGACCGTCCCGAGCAGCTCGGCGGCGCGGCCGCCGTCGTCCCGGTCGACCTCTTCATTCCTGGCTGCCCGCCCCACCCGCTCACGATCCTCGACGGCCTCCTTCGCCTCCTGGGACGGCTCGAGGAGGAGGGGCGCGTGGCGGGTCGCTGACCCGGAAGAACCGGCCCGACGCTCGAGCTCTGGATGGTCACTTCCGGGGACGTGGACGCGCCGGCCGAGCGGATTCCGCCGGCGCCAGCCGGAGACCGAGCGGGACGAACCGGGCGAAATCCGCCTCGTTCGCCGTCGCGAGCTCGGCCTCGGACCGGATCGCGGCCGCGGCGACCATGCAGTCCGCGAGCGACCCGCGTCTGCGCCCGGTGGCGTTGAAGAGTGACGCGGCGAGCGCCGCATGCTCCCCGCAGAACGGGACAGGCTCTCCGACGACGAGGAGGGCGAGCTCCGCCTCTCGCGCCGTCAGCGGCCCGCAGAGGAGCTCGGTCCAGACGACCGCGCTCGCCGCGACCGGGAGACCGCGACGGAGCCAGGCGCGGAGCGTCGCGTCTTCCGGGCTTCCCGGCACGAGCGCCCGGATCAGGAAGCTCGTGTCGAGGTGGGTCACCGGGAGCACTTCCCGGCCTGCGCGCGCGGGGCGCGGCGTTCCGAACGGGCGTCGGCGGCCCAGGCGCGAGCCGATGCTGGTGTGAGCGCGGCCGCCTGCTGCAGGGCGTCGAGCGCGTCGAGCGGCCCTCCGCTCGCGGGGGCCTCGCCCGACGCCGCGGCGCGGATCGCCCGGCGAAGGGCCTCGGACTTCGAGACGCCCCAGCTGCGCGCGATCTCCTCCAGCCGGAGGACCGTCCCGGGATCGAGCGAGTAGGTCGCCTTCACGGTCGTGGTGGCCATGCCGTAATGGTATGGCCATACTCACGAAAGCGCCATTCGCGCCCCGTCCGCGCTCGGCGTGCCCCTCCCGTCAGACGACCACGCGCGCGTCGCCGACGCGCCGGGTGACCTTCTTTCGGTCGAGGTGCTCGAGGAGCGGGATCAGGTACTTCCGCGACAGGCCGAGGAGGTCGCGGAAGTCGCCGACGCTCATCGTCCGCCCCTTCTGCTCCGCCACCTTCGCTTCGATCCCGGCGAGGGGCTCCGCGTGGACGAAGACCTCCGGAGAGAGGCGGACGAGCGCCCCGCTCTTGAGGAGGTGCTGGACGAGCCCGGCGACGACCTGCGGCTTCGTGCCGAGCGCCTTCGCGAGGTCGAGGTTGCCGGGGGCGTCGAACCCCGCCGTCCGCCACGCCTCCTCGATGCGGGAGGCGAAGGCCCCGGCCTCGTCCGCCACGCCCGAGGCGGCGGCGCCGGGCGGGCCGGCCTGGTCGCCGGTCACGACGAGCCGCTTCGCGGCGGCGAGCGTCGCGAGCCACGCCTCGGCCGTCGTCTCCGGGAGGCCGCGCGCGATCTTCCCGAGGAGCTCGCGCCGCCCGACGAGGAGCGTCGGGACCCCGGCCTTCCGCCGCTCGGCGAAGAAGGCGTCGGCGCGGGTCGCCATCTCGACCGAGGCCGACGCGGCGACGGCGAGAGCGGGCGTGAGCCGAAGCGCCGCGCCGCTTTCGACGAGCGCGCAAACGTGCGCGGCCGCGGCGGCGTCCGGGACGCCGAGCCGGTTGGCGAGCTCGGCGATCTCGAGGCCGGCAGGCCCGGCCTCGGAGAGGAGGAGCACCGCGACGGCGCGCTCGTCGTCCCCGGCGAGGACGGCGGCCGCGTGAGCGGAGAGCGGCGCGCGCCGTCTCACGCGCGGGCGCCCGACGTCGAGGACCCGGCCGCCGCCGACCGTCTCCTGCGGCGACGGCCGCCGAAGGACGAAGCGGTCGCCTCGGCGAGCGGCGACGGGCTCGAGAGCCGAGACCTGAGCGACGACCCGCTCGCCCGGAGGGAGGGACGGGGCGCCGGCGCCTCCGTCGAGGAGGTGCAGGCGCGCCGCGACGTCGGCGGTGCCGATGTGAAGGCGGACGGAAAGGCCGTCCGACAACGGATCGTCGAGGTCGGGAAGGGCCGTTACCTCGACGGTCAGGAGCGTCGATACCGCGAGGCTTCCGGGGGCGACGAGGGCCATCCCGCGGCCCAGCTCCGAGGTCTCGATGCCGGCCAGGTTCAGGCTCGTCCGCTCCCCGGCCTCCGCCGCCTCGCGCTCCTCGCCGTGCACCTCGAGGCGCCGGACGCGCAGCTCGCGTCCCTCCGGCAGGAGCGTCAGGCGGTCCTCGACCCGTACTCGGCCGGAATCGAGAGTGCCGGTGACGACCGGCCCGAACCCCTTCATCGTGAAGACCCGGTCGATGAAGAGGCGCGCCGGCCGGGCCGACGGGTCGCGGAGGTCGGCGGCCGAGGCCTCCCGGAAGAGGGCATCCCTCAGCGCGTCGAGGCCGCGCCCGGTGAGGGCGGAGACGGGGACGACGGGAGCGCCTTCCAGAAAGGTCCCGGAGACGAGGTCGGTGATCTCGGCGTCGACGACGGCGCCCGTCTCCTCGTCGACGAGGTCGGCCTTCGTCCGTGCGACGACGCCGCACCTCACGTCGAGGAGGGAGAGGATCGCGAGGTGCTCGCGCGTCTGGGGCATCACGGAGTCGTCGGAGGCGACGACGAGGAGCGCGACGTCGATCCCGGCGGCGCCGGCGACCATTGTCCGGACGAGCTTCTCGTGACCCGGGACGTCGACGAACGAGAACGTCGTGCCGCCCCACGCCGCGTGCGCGAAGCCGAGGTCGATCGTGATCCCGCGCGCCTTCTCCTCGGGGAGGCGGTCCGGGTCGGTCCCGGTCAGGGCCCGGACGAGGGCGCTCTTGCCGTGGTCGATGTGTCCCGCGGTGCCGACGAGGACGCGCGCCATGCGGGGAGTATCGGGGATCGCGGGAGGGGCGTCACGGACGGCGCCGGGAAGCGGGAGCGAGGTGGCATCATCCGGTGCTCATGAAGGCGACGACGACCCGCCCGGCCACGCCGGAGGAGCGCCTGCGGCTCGAGGCGTACCTGCATCCGAAGCCGAAGTCGAACCCGGCGTGGGCCGCGACCGTGATGGTCACCGTGCCGCTCGCGTGGGCCCTCTTCATGATTCTGAACATGCTCCTCGGCGGCCTCGTCCCGGCCGCGGTGCGGCTCCTCCTCGCCGTCGCGATCGCCGGCGGCGGGGCCTGGCACTTCGGGAAGCGGCTGGCCGCGCAGCACACGGAGTCGGCCCGCCCCGCCGAGCCCGTCCTGGGGTTCCTGCAGCGGGACCTCGAATCGGGCCGCGTCGTCGTCAACCGCTGGGAGGCGGACGCCTTCGTGAAGGTCGCCTCCGATCCGGGCCGCTTCGTCTCGACCACCTGGTTCGCGAAGCTGACGGACGGAACCGTCGTGCTCCTCGCCCAGCCCGACCTCGAGGAAGCGGAGCTCTCCGGCGACTTCCCGGCGACCTCGTTCGAGATCGCGACCGGCGAGGAGAGCCGGCACGTCCTCTCCATCCGGCGGACCGGCGAGCGGCTCGAGCCGGTCGCGCTCCGCGCGCCGCTCTCGGACGCCGAGTGGGAAGAGCTCGGCGACGAGGCCGACGCCCCGGTCCCGTTCGGCTGGGAGGAGGTCCTCGCGCGCGCGGCGGCGAACCCGCTCCGCGCGCGGGCGAAGGGCGAGGCCCGCTCGCGGCAGGAGGCGCTCGAGCGCGAGATCCTGAAGGCGCACGAGGAAGAGGCGGGAAGGGCGACGCCCGACACGACCCGTCCGACGTAGCGCTTCAGTACTCGGGCGCTTCGACCGGCCGGGCCGAGGACGGCGGCGGCACCTCGCCGGCCAGCCGCGCCCGTACCGCGCGCGCCACGCGCAGCCCGTCGAGCGCCGCCGAGACGATCCCGCCCGCGAAGCCGGCCCCCTCGCCCGCGGGGAAGAAGCCGGGGAGCGAAGGCGATTCGCACGCCTCGTTCCGTTCGATCCTCACCGGCGACGACGTCCGCGACTCGGGGGCGATCAGGACAGCCTCGTCCGAGACGAAGCCGCGCATCTTCCTCTCGAAGGAGCGGAGCGCCTCGGCGAGAGCCGTCAGGTACGCCTCCGGGTAGATCCCCTCGAGCCGGGCAGGGACGCAGGACGGCGTGTAGGTCCCCCTCGGGAGGGGGCGCGGCGCGCGTCCGGAAAGGAAGTCCGTCACGCGGATTGCCGGGGCGGCGTACGTCCCGCCGGCCGCCGCGAACGCGGTCCGCTCGACCCGCCGCTGGAACGCGATGCCGCGGAGGACCTCGGGCCCGCTCTCGCCCGCGAAGTCCCCGAGGTGCGTCTGGACGACGAGGCCCGAGTTCGCGAAGCCGGACGCGCGCTTGTAGCGCGACATCCCGTTCGTCACGACGCCCTCAGGCTCCGACGAGCAGGCGATCACCTCGCCGCCGGGACACATGCAGAACGTGTAGACGGCGCGCCCGACGGAGGTCTGGGCCGTCATCTTGTAGTCGGCCGGCATGACGCCGCAGGAGGCGGCGAGCCGCCCGTACTGGATCCGGTCGACGTCGTCCTGCGGGTGCTCGATCCGCACCCCCATCGCGAACGCCTTCGGCGACATCGCGAGGCCGCGGGCGAGGAGCCGCTCGACGGTGTCGCGCGCCGAGTGGCCGAGCGCGAAGATCGCCGCGTCGCACGGCACCTCCTCGCCGCTCTCGAGGAGGAGCGCGCGCAGGAGACCGTCCTCGCCTTCGCGGAGGACGTCGACGACCTTCGCGCGGTAGCGCAGCTCGGCGCCCCGCTCGCGGAGGTGCTTCCGGATGTTCCGGAGGACGACGACGAGCCGGTCGGTCCCGATGTGGGGCTTGCCGTCGTAGAGGATCGTGTCGGGCGCGCCGAAGCGATGGAGCGTCTCGAGGACGACGGCGATCTTGTCGTGCCGCTTCCCGCACGTCAGCTTGCCGTCGCTGAACGTCCCCGCGCCCCCCTCGCCGAACTGGACGTTCGACTCCGGGTCGAAGTCGCCCGACTTCCAGAACCGCATCACGCGGCGGTAGCGCTCTTCGGCGGCGTCGCCCCGCTCGAGGACGACGACGGAGACCCCGGCGTCGGCGAGGGCGAGCGCGGCGAAGAGGCCGGCCGGGCCGGTCCCGACGACGGCGACGCGCGCCTTCCGTTCGAGGGGCGGGAGGAGGAGCCCGGGGGCGCGCGGCTCCGGAGCGGGCTCGAGAGCGAGCGGCGGGGCGGCCGGAGCGGCGGGTTCCGAAGCGAGCGTCAGCTCTACCGCGTACTCGTAGACGAGGTCGGGCTTCTTCCGCGCGTCGAGCGAGCGGCGGACGACCTCCACGCCCGAGACGTCCCCCGGCGGGACGCCGAGGAGGCGGGCGAGGAGCGTCCCGTCGGGCGCCTGCGGCGCGCGGAGACGGAGGCCCGAGAGGCGGTAGCGCGGCACGGCCGCTATTCTAGGGACGTGAGCGACGCCCCCCGCGAAACCGAGGCGAAGTTCCGCGTCGCCGACCGGCCGGCGCTCGAGGAGCGCCTCGCCGCCCTCGGCGCCGTCCCCGGGGCGCGCCAGGACGAGGTCAACCTCCTCCTCGACGACGACGACGGTTCGCTCCGCTCGCGGGGGTGCGCGCTGCGCGTCCGTACGGTCGGGGGCCGCGGCCTCCTCACGTACAAGGGGCCGGCTTCCTTCGACGGGGGCGTCAAGGGAAGGCTCGAGCTGGAGAGCGGCGTCGACGCGCCGGGCAACGTCCTCGCCCTCCTCGAGGCGCTCGGCTTCCGTCCCCGCTTCCGGTACGACAAGCGGCGGACGCCGTGGCGCTTCGCCGGTCCCGCGCGCCCCCTCGTCGTCGTCGACGAGACGCCGCTCGGCCTCTTCGCCGAGATCGAGGGAGAGTCGGGGGCCGTCCGCGCCCTGGCCGCGGAGCTCGGCGTCGCCGAGGAGTCGTTCCTGCGCGCCTCGTACTTCGGGCTCTGGCAGGCGGCCCGCGAGGTCGACCCCGACCTTCCCGAGGACATGGTCTTCGGCGAATGAAGGCGCTCGTCCCGGCCGCGGGCTTCGGCACCCGCTTCCGCCCCGCCACGCTCACCACGCCGAAGCCGCTCCTCCCGCTCCTCGGCGTCCCGATCCTCGTCCGGCTCTTCCGGCACCTGAAGGCGCAGGGCGTCACCTCGGCGGTCCTCAACGCGCACCACCTCGCCGAGACGCTGATGGCGGCGGTCGGCGATTCCTGCGAGGGGATCCCCGTCGCCTTCTCGCCCGAAGACCCGATCCTCGGGACGGCGGGAGCGATCCGGCGCGCCTCCGAGCGCGGCCTCCTCGGCGACGGGCGGTTCCTCGTCGTCAACGGAGACCTCTTCACGACGCTCCCCTTCGCCCCGCTTCTGGCGGCGCTCGACGCGCCCGGCGTCGTCTCGGCGCTCGGCGTCCTCCCGCACGCCGCGCCGGGCGAGACGGCGCTCTGGGGCGACGCGGACGGGCGGCTCGTCTCCCTCGGCGACGTGCGGCCGTTCCCCGAGGCGACGGGACCGTGGCTCTTCACCGGCCTGCAGTGCGCCTCCCCGGCCCTCGTCCCGAGAATTCCGCTCGGCGTCTCCGAGCTCGCGCGCGACGTTCTCCGCCCCTCGACGGAGCGACGGGACGGCGCTTTCGCGCTCGTCCCGTATCGCGTCCCGGAGGACGGCCTCTGGTTCGACCTCGGCTCCCCGGCGAAGCTCGCCGCGGCCGAGGAGGCGATCGCCGCGTCGGGCCTCGCCTGACGCGGCGATCCCCGCCAAGGGCCGTCACCAGATGCGAATCCAGCTCTGCCGCGCCGCGGCCCACTCGTAGATCGCGATCGTCGCGGTCGTCGGGGAAAGGCGGACGAGCGACTGCCGGCTCCTCGCGTCGCCCAGCCAGACCGAGCCGGGGGAGCAGTCGCCGAGCGGCGAGAAGCTCGCGATGTCGGAGCGGCCGAAGCGGACCGGGTCGGAGAGATCGCCCACGGGATTCCCTTTCGGATCCCGGGCGACGAACCCGGGGATGAAGCCGACCGTCACCTTCGGCCAGCGCTTCTTCACCGAGACCGGGCCGTAGACGAGCGGGTCGACGCCGCCCTCGATGTCGTCGCTCCTCACGCCGTCGCCGTCCCCGTCGTCGTGGATCTGGAGCGTCAGGTCGCCGTCGCGGGCGATCCACTTCACGCCGCACTGGATCCCCCGGTGGATCGCGCGGCCGCGCGCCTGCGTGAAGACGGAGGCGACCTCGTGGGCCGCGGCGCGCAGCGACGTCTGGCCGGCGAGCTCGTGAGCGGCCGCCGCCGAGAGTCCGGCGGCCAGGGAGAGGATCGCGAGGGTCGTCAGGATCTCGGGGAGGGTGATCCCGCGGAGGGAGCGTCGGGCGGGCGGCACGGAGACACCTCGCAGCCTCGAGTCGTCTCGAAGACGGGCGCGGGCCGGGGGAAGACCCCCGGCCCGCGCGGCGCCTCAGCGGCCGGCCTTCTCCGCGACGGCGGAGGCCTTCGCCTTCGCGGGCTTCGCCGCCTTCCGGGCGGTCGTTCCCTTCGAGGAGACCTTTTCCGTCAGCGTCGTGGGGCCCGAGACGGCGAGGTACGGCTCGAGGAGCGCGAACATCTTCTCCCCGATCCCCTTCACCTCCATCAGGTCCTGCGCCCGCTTGAACGGACCGTGCTGCTCCCGGTGGGCGACGATCTTCCCGGCCAGCGACGGGCCGACGCGCGGCAGGCGCGCGAGCTCGTCGGCGGACGCCTGGTTCAGGTTGACGACGCTCTTCTTCGCGGCGGCGGTCGACTCCTCCGCCGCGGGGGCGGAGGAGGCGCTGGCGAGGAGGGCGACGAGGCCGAGGGTGAGGGCGAACGTGCGGGCAGCGTGGTGAGCGAACATCGTGGTCTCCTTCTCTTCTCTCTTGGGGATCTGCCCCGGATCGGGGCGCTTCGGTCGGGGCTTCGGTCGTCTGTCTCTTCTTCGTGCGGAGGGCCGCGGCCGGTCAGGTCTCCTGCGCCATTCCTCTCCTCCTCTCCTGGTGGGTGTCTCGAGGTCTGCTCCGGACGCTGCAAGCGCCCGGCCGAGGGCCGCCTTCGGGAGTCAAGTCGATCCGTGACAATCGCTTGCGCGTAGAGCGCGTCGCGCTCCGCGCACTCGACCGACAGGAAGGCCTGTCGGCCAGCGACGGGGAGCGAGCCGACGAGCGCGGAACGAGGCGGCCTCGACCGCTCCGACGATCCGGGGTTGTCGTGACAGAGAAGACTGTCAGTGCCCAGAGCCCCCGGATGAGGATCGCGCGAAGGAAGGGGCCGCGTCGGGGGCGTGCCGGCCCTCCGAAGGCGCTAGACTGTGACGGTCTTCGGAGTGCGGAGGATTCGAGTGCCGAAAATGCCCCGAGGGGCGGGTATCACGCTGGCGTCACGCCCGGGCGGCGCGCGGAGCAAAGTGTGATCCGCCGCGGCCGGCCCGTCCTCCTCCTTCTCGAGAGCGACCCGTGGCGGCGCGAGAGCCTCGGCCCGTTCCTCGTGGCCGAGGGCTACGACGTCTCCACGGAGGACGGCGAGGGGCGCCCGGAGCCGGATCTCATCCTCTTCGGTCTCGGCGACGAGCCCGGCTCGCCGACCCCTCGAATCGAGCGGGTCCGCCTGCGCCATCCGGAGGCGAAGGTCCTCGTCGTCGTCCGGGAGGTGAACGCGCGGACGACGTTCCCCTGCCTGATGGCGGGGGTCAAGGGCGTGCTGCCGCACACCGCAGGCCCGGCCGAGCTTCGCCAGGCCCTGCGCTGCGTTCGCGAGGGGACGCTCTGGACGCCGCGGGCCGTCCTCTCCGAGTGGGTCGAGCGGGTCTCGCGCCTCGGCCTCGGGCACGTCAGCGCCTTCACGCGGTCGGAGCAGCGGGTCCTCGAGGCGGTGCGGGACGAGCTTCCGAACAAGGAGATCGCGCGCCGGCTCGGCGTGACCGAGGCGACGGTGAAGTTCCACGTCGGCAAGCTCCTGAAGAAGACCGGCTCCGCCGACCGCCGCGAGCTCGCCCGATTCGCGAGCGAAACGCTCCCTGCCCTCGGGTCCGAGCCGAGTCCCTAGACCTGGGGCGAGGGAATCCCCGACCCCGGGCGAGAACGCGACTCGACTCTTTTTTCGAAGGACCTAGACCGCGAGCTCGTGGCCCCGCGGCCGCGCCGGGAGCATCTTTCCTTTGGTCCCCGAGGCCGGGAGCCTCGCACTCCTCCAACGGGACTCTCACTCCTCCGCACGGGGCGGTTGCGCGGGCCGGTGCAACCGCCCCCCTCTTTTTCCCGGGCCTGGTGCCACCGGAATCAATTCTCCGGAATCAGTGCCATCCGGAATCAGTGCCAGGCGTGAAATCGTG
>JAKPXO010000468.1 GCA_029567505.1 Acidobacteriota bacterium | reverse complement strand
CCCGGGCTCATTCCCGGCGAGGAGATCGCAACCTTCGCGACCCGCGTCCAGACCGCCGCGGCCGACGTCGCCCAGGCCCGGTCCGCCCTCGACCAGGCCGAGCTGAACCTGCGCGACGCGTTCGTCCGCGCTCCCGTCGCCGGGCGGATCGAGACCCGCACCGTGACGACCGGACAGTACGTCTCCCCCGGCGGCGTCCTCGCGACGCTCGTCCGCCGCGACCCGCTCCTCCTCCGCTTCCAGGTCCCGTCCGAGGACGCCCGGAACCTCCGGACCGGGCTCGTCGCCCGCTTCCGCGTCCCGGGCGACGAGGGGGAGTTCCGGGCCCGGATCACCCACGTCGCCGGAGCGGCGGAGACCGACTCGAGGATGGTCGCCGTCACCGCGCAGGTCGACGACCCGCGCCGCGCGGCCCTCCGTCCCGGCGCCTTCGCCGACGTCACCGTCCCCGTCGGGGGCGTCGCCCGCGCGGCCGTCATCCCGCAGACGGCCATCCGGCCGAGCGAGCGCGGGTTCCTCGCGTTCGTCGTGGTGGACGGGAAGGCCCGGGAGCGCGTCCTGACGCTCGGCCTCCGCACGACGGAAGGGCTCGTCGAGGTGAAGGCGGGGCTCGCGGCCGGCGAGGAGCTCGTCGTCCGAGGCGCCGAGGCGCTCCGCGAGGGGCTCCCCGTCGCGGTGAGGGCGCCCGGGGAGACGCCGAAGGACGACGCGCCCGCCCGCCGGGAGGCCCGCGGATGAACATCACCGAGGTCTGCATCCGGAAGCCGGTCCTGGCCTGGATGCTGATGGCCGCGACGATCGTCTTCGGAGGCGTCGCGCTCTCGCGCATCGGCATCAGCCAGTTCCCCGACGTCGACTCGCCGACGATCAACGTCTCCGTCACCTGGGAGGGGGCCGCCCCTGAGGTCATGGAGCACGACGTCGTCGAGGTTCTGGAGGAGGCCGTGATGCAGGTCGAGGGGGTGAAGTCGCTCACCTCCTCCTCCCGGCAGGGCTCCGCGAACATCACGATCGAGCTCGACATCAACCGGAACATCGACCTCGCGCTCCAGGACACCCAGACGAAGGTCTCCCAGGCCCAGCGGCGCCTGCCCCGCGACATCGACCCCCCCGTCGTCTCGAAGTCGAACCCCGAGGACAACCCGATCCTCTGGATGGGCCTCTCCGGGCCGTTCCCGCGGCAGGTCCTCGCCGACTACGCCCGCTACCGCCTCAAGGAGCGCTTTCAGACCGTTCCCGGCGTCGGCGAGGTCACGATGGGGGGCTACCTCGACCGCAACGTGAGGATCTGGGTCGACGCCGACAAGCTGAACGCGCAGGGCCTGACGGTCACCGACGTCATCTCCGCTCTCCAGCGGGAGCACGTGGAGCTCCCCGCCGGGCGGCTCGAGACGGAGGGCCGCGAGATCAGCGTGCGGGTCATGGGCGAGGCGCTCGACCTGAACACTCTCCGGAAGATCGTCCTCTCCGACCGGGCCGGCGCCCCCGTCTACCTCGAGGACGTCGCCCTCGTCGAGGACGGTTTCGAGGACGAGCGGCGGATCGCCCGCGTGAACGGAGCCCCGGCGATCGGCCTCGGCATCCGCAAGCAGCGTGGCGCGAACGCCGTCGCCGTCGCGCAGGGCGTCAAGGCCGCGATGGCCGACATCCAGAAGACGCTCCCGCCGGGCATGGAGGCGGGCGTCAACTTCGACTCGACGACGTTCATCGAGGACTCCGTCCACGAGATCCAGCTCGAGATCCTCCTCTCGGTCGTCCTGCCGGGCCTCGTCTGCTGGATGTTCCTCGGCTCCCTCTCCTCGACGCTGAACGTCGTCCTCGCGATCCCGATGTCGCTCCTCGGG